>NZ_CP045480.1:9032048-9352276 GCF_009429145.1 Amycolatopsis sp. YIM 10
CGTACGCCGTTCTCCAGGAACCCCACACCGCGGTGCGCTGCGCCGACTGGGCGACACCGACCGACATCGCCGCGCACACCGCCGTCGCCGAGAAGATCGCCGACCGCGACGAGCGGCTGGCGAGCCGGGCCGGTTACAGCGCGCTCAACTGCGCCAAGTGGCCGGCGCCGAACAAGGACCACTTCGCCGAGCCGCTCACCGGCGCCGGCGCCCCGCCGATCCTGGTGGTCGGTGGTCGCGTGGACAACGTGTCCCCGTACCACTGGGCGGAGGCCATGACCGAGACCCTGGAGAACAGCGTGCTGCTGACCCGCGAAGGCGTCGGCCACACCTCCTACCGGCGCAGCGGTCCGTGCATCGACAACGCGGTGGACGCCACGCTGATCGACGGGGTGCTTCCCGCCGAGGGCACCGTCTGCGCCGCGCTTCCGAGCACGACCAAACCCCCGGCACCCGCCGGAAAGTGACGCGCGTCACATGCTGTCAGGATCTTGGCCGAAGCGGTGTCTTGTGCCCGAACTCTCCACGGAGCGAAGGAGACACCCATGGGCAGGAACCTCGAAGTGGTCGTGATCGGCGGCGGGTACGCCGGTGTCATGGCGGCCAACCGGCTGACGCGGCGTGACGACGTGGCGGTGACCGTGATCAACCCGCGCCCGGTCTTTGTGCCGCGGCTGCGCCTGCACCAGCTGGTCGCCGGGACCCACGAAGCGGTCGTCGACTACCCGGACGTCCTCGCCGAGGGCGTCCGGTTGGTCGTCGACAGCACCACCCGGATCGACGCCGCCGGGCGCGGGGTGACGCTGGCCGAGGGCGGCGACCTCGGCTACGACCACCTGATCTACGCGGTCGGCAGCGGCAGCGCCGGCCCGCAGGTGCCGGGCGCGGCCGAGTTCGCCCACCCGGTCGCCACGCTGGAGGCGGCGCGGCGGCTGCGCTCGGTGCTCGACGACACGCCCCGCACGGCCCCGGTGACGGTCGTCGGTGGCGGTCCGACCGGCATCGAAACCGCCGCCGAGCTGGCCGAGCAGGGCCGGACCGTCACCTTGGCCTGCGGCGGTGTCGTCGGTCCCTACCTGCACCCGCGGGCTCGGCGCACCGCCCGCAAGTACCTCGCCGAGCTGGGCGTCGAGGTGGTGGAAGCCTCGGTCGAGGCGGTGACACGGGACGCCGTCGAACTCGGTGACGGCCGCACGCTGGCGAGCCAGGTCACCATCTGGGCCGCGGGTTTCGGGGTGCCCGACCTCGCGGCCGCCAGTGGGTTGCGCACCGACGCCGCCGGGCGCCTGCTCACCGACGAGACCCTGACCAGCGTGGACGACGAGCGGATCGTCGCGGCCGGTGACTCGTCGGCACCCTCCGGCCTGCCGTTCCGGATGAGCGCCTACGCCGCGGGCTGCCTGGGCGCCCATGCCGCCGACACCGTGCTGAACCGGATCGCGGGTGAGCCGCCGAAGCCGATCGACCTATCGTTCCCGGCCATGTGCATCAGCTTCGGCCGCGGCGCCGGGATCTTCCAGCTCGGCCACAAGGACGACACCGCGATGCCGGTCTACTTCAGCGGGCTCATGGGCAAGGCGCTCAAGGAGTTCTCCTGCGCTGCCAGCGTCAAGCACCTGGTCACCGAAGCACGCAAGCCCGGCTCGCACTCCTGGCCCAAGGACGGCAAGCACCGGCCGCGGCTGCTGCGGTCGTCGCAGCCGGTTTCCCGATGACCGGGCAGGACGCGACGGAGGCGTTCGTCCTGCACCGCGATCTGCTGTTCACCGTCGCCTACGAACTGCTCGGCACCGCGGCCGACGCCGAAGACGTCCTGCAGGAGACCTGGCTGCGCTGGGTGGAGGTCGACCAGGCCCAGGTGCGCGACCAGCGCGCCTACCTGGTGCGGATCACCACCCGGCAGTCACTCAACCGCCTGCGCTCGGTGAAGCGCCGCCGGGAGGCGTACGTGGGTTCCTGGCTGCCGGAGCCGCTGCTCACCGCGCCGGACGCGGCCGCCGACGTCGAACTCTCCGAGAGCGTGTCGATGGCACTGATGCTCGTACTGGAGACGCTGACCCCGACCGAGCGGGCGGTTTTTGTGCTGCGGGAGGCCTTCGGGATCGACTACGACGAGATCGCGGCCGCGGTCGGCAAGACCCCGGCCGCCGTGCACCAGATCGCCCATCGCGCCCGCCGCCACGTCGAAGCCCGGCGACCGCGCCACGCGGTCACCGCACGGCAGGCCAGTGCGGCGGCCGAAGCCTTCCGGCGGGCGCTCGAAGGCCGCGACCTCCAGGGCCTGCTCGACGTGCTCGCACCCCACGTCGTCGCGATCAGCGACGGTGGTGGCATCAAGCAGGCCAACCCGCGGCCGGTCGTCGGCGCCGACAAGGTGGCCCGGTTCATCGTCGGCGGGCTCACCAGGCACGACGTGGCGCTCACCGTCGAGTCCACCGTGATCAACGCGGGCCCGGCACTGGCACTGCACGTCGACGGTGAACTCGACGGCGTGATGGTGCTGCACGTCGAAGACACCCGCGTCACCGGCCTCTACTACGTCCGCAACCCGCAGAAGCTGACCAATCTCGACACCACGACCTCACTCACCCTGCGCTGAACACCGGGTCACCGGGCTCAGACGCAGGCCGAGTCCAGCGATCGGCGCAGGGCGCGCTCGTGCAGGCGGTCCAGGTGCAGTCGCCGGTCGGTGGCCACGATCGCCACCGCCAGCCCGCCACCGCACCACGGCCGCGCCCTGGTGTCCGAAGTGGCCGCCAGCTCGCCGAGCAGACCAGCGTTGAGGCGGTCGATCACCGGGCGGACCTCGGTGGGCAGGTCGGGGCGCTCGGTCGGCGCCTGCTCCGGGTGCGCGGTCCACAGCTCGTACAAGCCGCGCTGCACCACCTTGTTCGCCTCGATCTGGTCGCGGAAGAACTCGACCGCCTCGGCCGGGTCGAGCCCGAGGCCGGGTGCCTTGGCCGCCACGCCGTCGAGGATCTGCTGCTCGCGCACCGGATCGTCGATGGGCTGGGTGGTGCCGAACTTGGCCGCGGCGACCTTGTCGGCGATCTGCACGCGCTGGCCCGACAGATCAGCCAGGGCGGCCAGCGGCACCAGCGAGGCGGGCGGGGCGGCCACCGCGGGCGAAGCGGTACCGAGCAGGAGGGCGGAGAGCAGGACGGTCAGCAACCGACGGCGCATGACTCCTCACGGTACATGCGAGGATCACCGCCATGCCCGTCCAACTCGCCGAAGTGATCTCCGCACTGGAAACCGCCTACCCGCCCGAACTGGCCGAACCGTGGGACGCGGTCGGCCTGGTCTGCGGTGATCCCGCCGAAGCGGTGTCGAAGGTGCTGGTCTGCGTGGACCCGGTCGAGGCCACCGTCGACGAGGCGCTGGAGCTGGGCGCCGACCTGATCGTCGCGCACCACCCGCTGCTGCTCAAGGGCGTGCACGGCGTGCCGGCCGACAGCACCAAGGGCAAGCTCGTGCACCGGATGATCCGCGCGGGCGTGGCGTTGTTCTGCGCGCACACGAACGCCGACTCCGCCGATCCCGGCGTCTCCGACGCGCTCGCCGAAGCGATCGGGCTGCGCGTGCTCCGTCCGCTCGCCCCCACCGGCGGCGACCCCACCGCGGTAACCGGCCTGGGCCGCATCGGCGAACTCCCCGAGCCGGAACCCTTCACGCGCTTCGTCGAACGGGTGTCCGCCGCGCTGCCGGAAACCCGGCCGGGCGTCTACGGCGCCGGTGACCCGGACCGCGAGATCCGCGTGGTGGCGGTGTCCGGCGGTTCCGGCGACAGCTACCTGGCCACCGCGAAGGCCGCCGGGGTGGACGCCTACGTGACCGCGGATCTGCGCCACCACCCGGCGGGCGAGCACCTCGAAGCCGGGCCGTCGGCACCCGCGCTGGTCGGCGTGACGCACTGGGCCAGCGAATGGCCGTGGTGCGGGCAAGCCTCGGCCGTCATGCGCGCGGCGCTTGCCGGTACCGTCGACATTCACGTCTCCACGCGGTGCACCGACCCGTGGATGATCCGCGCTTGAAGCCCCGAGGGAGTGACGACACCGTGAAGGCCGAACCCGCCGTGCAACGCCGCCTGCTGGAACTCGCCAAGGTCGACGCGGAGCTGTCCCGGCTGGCCCACCGGCGCCGCACGCTGCCGGAGCTGGCGGAGATCGCCGAGCTGGAGAAGGAACTGCGGGCGAAGAAGGACGCACTGGTTTCCGTGCAGACGAGCGCCTCGGACCTGGACCGCGAGGTGGCTAGGCAGGAACGCGAGATCGACTCCGTGCGCACCCGCAGCGACAAGGACCGCAAGGCGATGGAGTCCGGTTCGGTCGGCGCCAAGCAGCTCACCGAACTGCAGCACGAGCTGGAAAGCCTCCAGCGCCGCCAGACCGCGCTCGAGGACGACCTGCTGGAGCTGATGGAACGCCGTGAGGCGCTCGACCTGGACGCCCAGCGCACCGGCGCCGAAGTGGACAAGGTGACCGGGCAGCTGGAGAACGCGGTCCGCCGCCGCGACGAGGCGTTCGCCGACATCGACACCACCCAGGCGCGGCGCGAGCAGGACCGCGCCGAGCTGGCCCCGAAGTTCCCGGAGCCGCTGACCAAGCTGTACGAGCGGGTGCGCGCGCAGCGCGGCATCGGCGCGGCGCTGCTGCGCTCACGCCGGTGCGGGGCGTGTCACCTGGATCTGGACCGCTCGACCGTTTCGGAGATCAAGACGATGCCGGAGGACGAGATCGTGCAGTGCGAGAACTGCAACGCGATCCTGGTGCGCACCATGGAGTCCGGCCTGTGAGGGTGACCGTCGAAGCCGACGGCGGATCGCGGGGCAACCCGGGGCCGGCCGGTTACGGCGCGGTGGTGAAGGACGCCGAGACCGGTGAGGTGCTCGCCGAGCGCCAGTCCGGGCTCGGCGTGGCGACCAACAACTTCGCCGAGTACTCCGGTCTGCTCGCCGGGCTGGCCGCCGCCGCCGAGCTCGGCGCGTCCACTGTGGACGTACGGATGGACTCGAAGCTGGTGGTCGAGCAGATGTCCGGCCGCTGGAAGATCAAGCACCCGGACCTGCAGCCGCTGGCCGCGCGGGCACGGGAACTGGCGGCGAACTTCGACCGCGTGAAGTACGAGTGGATCCCGCGCGCGAGCAACTCGCACGCCGACCGCCTCGCCAACGAGGCGATGGACACCCAGGCGGGCAAGACAACCACCAAAACGGCCGCCGCCAAGACGGACCGGGTGTCCCCGGCGAAGTGGAGCGGCGCGCAGGGCACGCCGACGAAGCTCCTCCTGCTGCGTCACGGGCAGACCGAGATGTCGGTGGACCGCCGCTACTCCGGGCGTGGCGACGTCCCGCTCACCGAGCACGGCCAGCGCCAGGTGGCCGCCGCGGCGAAGCGGATCGCCGGGATGGACGGGCTGATCACCGACGGCGAGCCCGCGCCGATCGTCTCCTCGCCGCTGCTGCGCACCCAGCAGACCGCGCAGGCGGTGGCCGACGCGCTCGGCGGCCGGGTGGAAACGCACCAGGGGCTGGTCGAAACCGACTTCGGCAGCTGGGAAGGGCTCACCTTCGCCGAAGCCGCCGAACGCGACCCCGAACTGCACTCGCGCTGGATCGGCGACGCGTCGGTGCCCGCCCCGGACGGGGAGAGCTTCGACGCCGTGCACCGGCGGGTGCGCGCGGTGCGCGACGACCTGGTCGAGCGCTTCGCCGGGCGGACCGTGGTGGTGGTCAGCCACGTCACGCCGATCAAGTCGCTGCTGCGGCTGGGCTTGGACGCCGGGCCGTCCCTGCTGTTCCGGCTCCACCTGGACCTGGCGTCGCTGTCCATCGTGGAGTTCTACCCCGACGGCAACGCTTCGGTCCGCCTGGCCAACGACATCTCGCATCTGTCCTGAAAGGACGCTAACCGAGCAGGCCGAGCAGAACCCGGTCGGCATCGGCGGACAGGTCGAGGCCGGACAGCAGCTCGCGCCGGGCGGCCACCTCGCGCAGCGCCCGGCCCGGCCCCTGGCGGGAGACGGCAAACCCGTCCTCGGGGTAGACGGCGGTCTCCCAGAGCGGGCGGCCGAAGCCGTCGATGACCAGCCCTTGGCCGTCCTGGCGGTCCACCTCCCGCCAGCTGAACTCCAACCCGGCTTCCTCGGCGGCCTGACGGGCCATGCGTTCCTCATCGCGCCACCGCTCCAGCAAGAGGATCGCCACCGGATCGGCGGGGGCCGGGCCTTCGGTGAAGCTCGGCCGCCAGGAATCCCGGTAACCGGGCGTCCCGGCGTACGCGTAGGCCAGCAGCCGGAGGAACCTGGTGCCCTGGGCCCGAATCTGCTGGGTGGCGCGAAGCCGGGCGGCCGAATGCCGGGCGCGGGAACGCAGATGCCGGTCGAGTGCCGGAGTCAGCTGCGGACACTCGTCCAGGTCCATCCGCGCGCCGTACCTGGCATCCTCGGCGAGTTGGCGGTCGAGGAACTTCGCGACGACGGTCACCCGGCGCCGCCCTCAGGAAACGGGGGCGTTCGCCCAGGCTTCCAGCATCACGCGCGCGATCGACGAGTTGCCCGGCATGATCAAGCGCTCCGGGTCGAAGTCCGGGTCCTCGGGATCGGGACGGCCGTCGCGGCCCAGTTCGAAGGCTTCGAGCACCTCGGCCCGGCTCACCCAGCGGGCCGACTCGATCTCGCCGTCCGCGGGCACCAGTGGCTTCGACGCGTCCGCGCGGGCGGTGAAGCCGAGCATGATCGAGCGCGGGAACGGCCACGGCTGGCTGCCGAGATAGCGGATCGCCCAGACCTCGGCGCCGACCTCCTCGCGGATCTCCCGCTCCACGCAGCCTTCCAGCGACTCCCCGGCCTCGACGAACCCGGCCAGGATCGAGTACCGCCCCGGCGGCCAGATCGGCTGGCGCGCCAGCAGCACGTGCTCCCCGTTGACACCGACGTCGTCGTGCACCAGGCAGATCACCGCGGGATCGGTGCGCGGGTACTCCTCGCGCCCGCAGTCCGGGCACCTGGTCGCCCACCCGAACTGCACCAGCTGGGGCTTTCCGCCGCACCGCGCGCAGAACCGCGCGCGGTGGTGCCAGTTCCGCAACGCCATCGCGGTGGTGAACAGGCCGGCTGAGGTGTCGTCGAGCAGATCACCGTGGCCGCGCAGGTCCACCCAGACCTCACCGTCGGCCAGCGGGGCCTCGTCGCGCAGGCCCCAGCTGCCGGTGAGGGTCACCCACTCGCCGTTCTCCGGCGGTTTCCCGGGCAGCGTCCAGTAGTCCACGTCCTGCCACTCGCCGAGGAACACCGCGTCCTCCGGCGGTGCGTCCCCGAACGAGAGGGCCTTGCGGGTGGCCAGCGCGTCGCCGTCGCGCGGCACGGGGGTGCGGCCGGACTTGGCGTCCAGCAGCACCACCCGCGCGTTCGCCCAGCGGGCGAGCAGCCGGTCCGGATCCCCGCGCAGGTTCTCCTGCCTGTCCACAGTGGACCGCGACAGGGTGGGGAGCCGGTCGAGCTGGTAGGGCTGGGTCATGCTTCGCCGACCGTGACCCCGCCGACCGCTTCGAGCCCGCGTCCGATCGTGTCCGCGTCCCCGACCACCACGCCGGTGAACCGGTGCGGGGCGAAGAAGTCCAGCGCCGCCTCGGCGACCTCCTCCGCGGTGACCGCGGCGAGCCGCTCGGGGTGCCCGGCCAGCCACTCGAAGCCGAGCCCGGTCTGCGCCAGCGCGGACAGCTGCCCGGCCAGCCCGGTCTGCGACGAGATCGAGATGCCCAGCGAGCCGATCGCGTACTGGCGCACCGATTCCACCTCGTCGGCGGTCGGCGGCACCAGGCCCAGCCTGGCCAGTTCGTACCGGGTCTCCAGCAACGCCGCCGCGGTCACGTCGGTGGCGGTGTCGGCGTCGACCAGCAGCGTGGCGGTGTTGCCGGTGAACTCGAAGCCGGAGTGCGCGCTGTAGGTGTAACCCTTGTCCTCACGGATGTTCTCCACCAGCCGGGAGGAGAAGTAGCCGCCGTAGGCCAGGTTCGCCAGCTGGAGGTGCGCGTACCGCGGGTCGGTGCGGCGCAGCGCCTGCGCGGACAGCCGCAGCTGCGACTGCACGGCGCCGGGCCGCGGCACCAGCAGCACGTCACCACCGGCCAGCTCGGGCAGGTCCGGCAGCACGTTCGCGGACTTGTCCGAGGCCCAGCCGCCGAGCGCGCGCTCCAGATCGGTGATCACCTGCTCCGGGTCGACGTCACCGACGATCACCAGGGTGGAGTTGCGCGGCAGCACCCCGTCCGCGTGCAGTTGCCGCACGGCCGCGGGCTCCACCTTGGCCACGTCCTCGGCCTCGGGCACCTCGCGGGTCACCGGGTGGTTGCCGTACCGCCTGCGCTGCAGGGCTTCGCGGGCGATGGTGCGCGGCTGCGTGCGGGCGATGGCCAGCCGCTCGATCAGCCGCGCCGACTCCCTGGCCACCTCGGCGTCCACATAGGACGCTTCGGTGAGCAGGTCGGCCAGCACGTCGAGCAGCGTGGGCAGCCCGCTGGCCAGCGCGCTGGCGCTGATCGCCAGCCGCTCCGGGTCGACCACCGTGCTCAGCTCGCCGCCGATCAGCGCCAGCTCGGTGTCGATGGCCACCCGGTCGCGCCGGGCGGTGCCGGTGACGATGGTCTCGGCCAGCACCTCGGCGGTGGCCGGGTGCAGCGGATCGGTGCCGGCGAACGGAATGCTCAGCCGGACCTCGACCAGCGGCACGGTGTCCTTGCGCACGGCCAGCACCCGCAGCCCGTTCGCCAGCGTGGTGTCCACATGGGACAGTTCGGCGGCGGCGCGCTGCCCGCCGAGCGGCGGCACCTCGCGCGGGCCGCGCTCGGTCCGGCCGATCTCCTCGGCACTGCGGTGCGTTGCGGCGGTCACTTGCTTCCTCCCTGCTCGGGCTGGACGACCAGCACCGCGCGTGAATCGGGCCGCAGCGCCTTGGCCGCGGCGGCGACGTCGTCCGCGGTCACCGCGGCGAACCGGTCGGCCAGGCCGTGTACCAGGCTCGCGTCTTCGTAGAGCAGCTCGAAGGCCCCCAGCGCGAGCGTGCGCGAGACCATCCGGTCGTGCTCGGAGTGCATGCCGGCCACCCAGCGCGCGGTCACCTTGGCCAGCTCGCGCTCGTCCGGCGGGGTGGTCGCGAGCAGGTCGATCTCCTCGTCGATGGCCTTGAGCACGCGGTCGCCGGTGACGTCCGGGGCGTGGATCGCGGTGATCGAGAAGGTGTCCGGGTCACGCGCCTCGAACGGGCCGAACAGCCCGGCGCCCGCGCCGATGTCGGTGACGATGGCGTCGCGGTGCACCAGCCGCTGCTGCAGCCGCGAACCGTCGCCGTCGGTGAGCACACCGGCGAGCACCAGGTTCGCCAGGTAGGCGTCCAGTTCGCCGACCGGGTCCGGCATCCGGTAACCGACGGCCAGCGCGGGCAGCGGGGCGTGCGGGTCGGTGTGGAATCCGCGCAGCTCCTCGGTCGGCCGCGGTTCGGCGAACGACCGGCGCGGCGGGGCCGGGCGGAACGGCACGTCGCCGAAGTGCTTCTCGACCAGCTCGCGCGCCCGGTCGACCTCGAAGTCACCGGCGACGGTGAGCACCGCGTTGGCCGGGGCGTAGAAGGTGTCGAAGAAGGCCGCGCAGTCGTCGAGGGTGGCCTGTTCGAGGTCCACGAAGTCGCCGTACCCGTTGTGCGCGTTGGCGAAGGTGGAGTACAGCACCGGCGGCAGCAGGATCCACGGGAACCCGCCGTACGGCCGGTTCAGCACGTTGAGGCGGATCTCCTCCTTCACCACGTCGATCTGGTTCGCCAGGTTTTCCTGGGTGAGCTTCGGCGCGCGCATCCGGTCGGCCTCGAGGAACAGCGCGCGCTCGAGCGCCGCGGCGGGCAGCACCTCGTAGTAGTCCGTGTAGTCCGGGTGGGTCGACCCGTTGAAGGTGCCGCCGCTGGACTGCACGTGCCGGAAGTGGGCGAGCTTCTCCAGGCTCTCGCTGCCCTGGAACATCAGATGCTCGAACAGGTGCGCGAACCCGGTGCGCCCCTCGGGCTCGGAGCGGAAGCCCACGTCGTAGTGCACGGCGACACCGACCACGGGCGCGGTCGGGTCCGGCGCGAGCACCACGCGCAGCCCGTTGTCCAACTTGAACCTGTGTAGCTCGGGTACGGCCATGACCGCCACCCTACGGGTTAGTGCGCTCACGGTGGGAGCGACCGGCGACGGCCAGTGCGAAGTTGTCCACATCCCCCATCCGGTACTCCTCGGCCAGGCCGCCGAGCACCCTGGTGCCCTTGATCGTTCTCTCCGGCAGCGCCGCCGACCCGAGCGCCAGCGCCGCGCCCGCCACCGACAGCACCACGCCGAGCTGGGCATATCCGACGGTCAGCGCGAGCAGCGCGGTGAGGAAGAGGCCGTAGAAGACAATCCGGATCCCGGCCCGGCGCAGCCGAGGCCCACGCAGCAGGCCGTCGGCGCGGAGGTCGGCGCGCACCGCCCGGTCGAGTTCGCGGAGGTCGATCCGGACCTCGTCCAGTCCCACCTGTTCTCCACCGGCGAACACTTGCTCGAGCAGGACTCGTTCTGATTCGCGCGCAGGCTCACCCTCGCCCCGCGTCAGCGTCCGGCCGGTGACTTCCAGGTGGCCGCGGTCACGGAGGTCGGCGGCGGTGAGCCCGGCGTCCATCGCGTCGGCGCGGCCGTCGGCGAGCGTGCCCGCGTACCCGGGCGGGAAGCCGGTGAGCGGCCGCGGCCACCACTGCCGCAGGAACACGATCAGCCAGGCCCAGCAGAGCAGCAGGAAGGCCAGCACTCCCCAGGCCCAGCCGACCGGCGCGGTGAGCAGGAAGGCGCCGCCGATGGTCGCGGACGGCACCAGCCGCTCGGTCGCCGGGACCGAACCGGGCGGCAGCTCGACGGTGATCATCATCCGCTCACCCGGGGCCAGGTTGCGGTGGCTGAACCGGGTCAGCCCGACGTGGTCGATCTGCGCGGCCAGGCACGGCTTCGGCCCGGCCACGCACCGCACCGCCTCCGGGATCTTCGGCGCGGCCAGCGAAGCGCGGACGAACTTCAGCTCCTCGCTCCAGCCCTGCGCCAGCGGCCAGGAAACCTGGGGCCCGGACGGGGTCGCGGTGATCGCACCGTCCACCGTGTACCGGACCACCGCGGTGCCGGACAGCTCCACCTTGAACGAATCCGCGGTCAGCTCGGCGTGCCCGTCACCTTCGACGACCACGTCCCGCACGCTGAGCACGCGGTCGCGATCGTCGCCGACGGACTGGCGCAACGGCAGCTCACGCGTCATCGACTCGGTCGCGGCCACCGCCTCGATGACCGACAACGCGCCGTCGCGTTCGACGCGCAGCTCGATCTCCGCGCTCTGCGGCAGCGTCGGCACCGGCGGCGCCGCCGCGAGCAGAACCGCGGCCACCAGCGGGATCAACGCAGCGACCGGAGGTGCCCCGCCTCGGCGAGCACGCCGTCCAGGGCGGTGAGCAGTGCGGGCAGGTGCGTGCCGAGCCGCTTGAGGTCGCGTTCGCCTTCCAGCCCGGCGAACCAGTACAGCCCGGCCGCGCCGTCGGCCTCCGGATCGAGGTCGGCGAAGGTGTTCAGCCAGCGCTCGGTTTCGCGGAGCACCACGGCGTAGGGCAGAGAGCGGGAGAACACCAGTTCCCGGTCCGCCTCGGGGATTTCGTCAGCCGGAACGCTGTGCAGATAACCGATCAGCCCGCGGATCTGCCCGGCGAGCGCGCGCCCGCGCGCGGTGCGCCTTGGCAGCAGCGGGGCACCGGCGGTGATCGCCAGGCCGAACACGATCAGCGCGAGGCCGAGCAGTGCGTCCCCTTCGGACAGTGCCAGCACCACGGTGAGCAACAGGCCGAGCAGCGCCAGCACGATTCCGGCCCAACCGGCGAAACCGCGGCCCGAGCCGGGCGGCCGCGAGAACCAGCCGCGCGCGACCACGTCGGTGTACATCGCTTCGTCGAACGGTTTCAGGTCGATGCCGCGCCCCGAGCGCAGTTCGGACAGCAGCGCGGTGTCCGCTCCCGACGGCAGCACGGCCTGGAAAACCGCGCGCTCGTAGGCGTGCAGGCTCTCGTCCGGGTCGTTCTTGCGGGAGATGCGCCAGTCGGCGATGCCGTCGGCGTCGCGCACCGGCGCGATCAGCACGTAGTTGCGCACGGCGAGATCGACCACGGTGGCGGTCACGTCGACCACGTCCGCCTTGCCGTCCACGATGGTGCCGACCTGACCGGGCAGCACCCCGTCCGGCGAGGCGAAGAACACCCGGTCGTTCTCGTGCAGCAGGATCTCCGACGGCTGCGGCGGCACGTCGGGCACGCTCGCGTCGCGGCGGCGGCTCCAGAACAGGAATCCGCACCACGCCACGATTCCCAGCCCGGCCACGGCGAAGCCGAACACCGCGGTGGAGGTCAGCACGAAGGCGTTGGCCAGGGTGGCGGTGTCGGCGAAGCGCGCGTTCGCGGGCACCGTGGCTGACGGCAGGCCGACCGCCAGATCGACCGGGTCACCCGCCTCCAGCTCGGTCTGCTCGATCTTGATCACGCCGCCGTCACCGGTTTCGGCCAGTTCGCACTGACGGCCGGAAGCACCGGCCAGGCAACGGATCGACGACGCCTCGGGCACCGGCGCGGCGAAGGACGCGGTCACCTCGGCCAGGTCGGTGTCCCAGCCACCGGCCAGCCGCCAGCGGATCTCCTGCTGGTCGCGCAGTTCGGCCACCGCACCGTCCACTGTGTACTTGACGGTGGTCTCGCCCTCGGGGGCGCGGATGACGAACTCGTCCCCGGCGACCTCGGCGGCGCCCGCCCCGTCGGCGGTCACGTCGCGCACGGCGAACACCCGCTCGGTGTCCTCGCCGACGAGCAGGCGCAGCGGCGCGTGCCGGTTCGCCTCCTGTCCACTGGGGACGGTCACCGTCTCGGTCACCGAGAGCAGCCCGTCCGGCTCGACCTTCAGCTCGACCCCGACGGTGACCCCGGAATCCGACTGGGTCTCCGGCTGCACCGGCTCCTGCGCCGCGGCGGCCGCGCCACCACCCACCAGGAGCGCGAACGCGGCGGCGACGGCCCCCACAAGCTTGAACACGGTGCTAGACCATAGACCACCCGGTGCGCGGTGATGCCCGTTTCGACCAGAACATAACGCAACTGTTTCCTGTATTTTCGGCCGCGCGTCCGGCACAGCGGCGGCTGGGTTCGCTCCGGTGTCTGCCATCACCGGCTCAGCTCGGTGGTGCGAACGGTTGCTCCCCGGCGGGCGGCCCCGATGGCGGCGGCGGTCCCCAGCCCGGGCCGGGCGGCGGCTGGTGCCGCTGCCAGGCCTGCGCGTGATCGCGCCGTCGTCGTTCCGCCAGCACGGCGGAGAGAAAGGTCCAGTACGGCATGCCGGGTGGCACCGGCGTTCCGATGGCATCGGCGATCTCCCTGGAGATCTGGAATCCGAGCTGTGCTTGAGCGTCCTCGCTGAACTCACGCCAGCGGCCGAGGTACTGGCGCGCGTCGAGCGCGGCGGCGTCGGGCAGGCGGGCGAGGTCCAGCTGCGCCGCCCACGCCTCGCACCCGGGCGGCATCATGATCAACGGCGCGACCGCTTCCGGCGTGCGCTCGGCGATCACCACGGTCCCGGCGAGGTAGTCGCCGACGCGCTTGCCCTTCCCGGAAAGAAAGGCCACCACCAGCGCCACCGCCCCGGCCAGGCCGAGCGCCCAGAAGTCGACGAAGAACCCGGCCAGCCCGCGGGTGAGCGCGTGCCGGAACCGGATCGGGCCACCGTCGTCGCGGACCACGCGCAGGCCGAGCGCCATCTTGCCGAGCGTCCGGCCGCCGGCCAGGGTCTCCATCAGCACCGGGTACCCGACCAGCGTGAGCACCACCACCGCCAGCGAAACGGTGAGGAACAGCGCCTCGTCCACGCTGGCGGCCAGCGCCACCCCGGCCACCATCAGCAGGGTGACCAGCACGGCGGCCTGCAACAGCACGTCGATCAGGAAGGCGAGGCAGCGGGTGGGGACCGCGGCCACGCGCAACCGCAGCACCACGGCTTCCCCGGTGACCAGTTCGGACATCGCGCTCCCTCGACGGCAATGGCTTCCGCACGAGGGTAGTACTGTCGGGCGGACTGGAATCGAGGGGAACGGACCGGGATGGACGTCGACGTCTTTGTCGCAACGCACCGGCCCGCGTGGGATCGGCTCGAGCACCTGACCAAGCGCAGCCGCAGGCTGACCGGCGCCGAGGCCGACGAACTGGTGCTGCTCTACCAGCGCGCGGCCACGCACCTGTCCACGTTGCGCGCGAAAGCCCCCGATCCCGTGCTCGTCGAGCACCTGTCCGCGGTGGTGATCCGCGCGCGGTCGGCGGTGACCGGCACGCACAGCCCGGCCTGGCGCGAGTTCGGCCTGTTCTTCTCGCGACGCTTCCCGGCCGCGGTGTACCGGAGCTGGCACTGGTGGGTGCCGGTGATGGTGGTTTCGCTGCTGGCCTCGGCCGCGGTTTCGGCGTGGATCGCGCTGAACCCCGACGTGCAGGCCGCGGTCGCGGCGCCGGAGGAGATCCGGCAGCTGACCGCGCCCGGTGGTGACTTCGAGTCCTACTACTCCAGCGATCCGGCGGCGTCGTTCGCCGCGCGGGTGTGGACGAACAACGCCTGGGTGGCGGCCGGCTGCCTGCTGCTCGGCGTGTTGTTCGGCCTGCCGGTGCTCTACATCCTGGCGAGCAACGTGCTCAACGTCGGCCTGTCGGGCGGGCTGATGGCCGCCGCCGGGCGGCTGGACATCTTTCTCGGCCTGATCACCCCGCACGGCCTGCTGGAGCTGACCGCGGTTTTTGTCGCCGCCGGAACGGGACTGAAACTCGGCTGGACGGTGATCGATCCCGGGCGCCGCACACGCGCGGCGGCACTCGCCGCGGAGGGCCGGACCGTGGTGCTGATGGCGCTGGGCCTGGCGTGCGTCCTCCTGGTGACCGGCGTGATCGAGGCCTTCGTCACCCCGTCCGGCCTGCCGACCTGGGCCCGCGTCGGCATCGGCGTGGTCGCGGAGCTGGTGTTCTTCGCCTACGTGTTCGTACTGGGCAGGCGAGCCGCGCTGGCAGGCGAAACCGGCGACCTCGACGCCCGCTTCACCGCCGACGCCGCTCCAAGTTCGGCCTAAAGGCGCCCGGCGGCCTTCAGCGCGAGGTAGCGGTCGGCCAGTGCCGGGGGCAGTTCGTCGGGGACCGCGTCCACCACTTCGACGCCGTGCCGGCTCAGCAGGCTGGTCACCTGACGGCGTTCCGCGAGCGTGCGTTCCGCGGCCGCGGCGTCGTAGACGGCTTCCGCGTCACCCCGCGCCCGCGCCATTTCCGAGACGCGCGGGTCCGCGACCGCCGCCAGGACGACCTGGTGCCGCGCGGTCAGCGAAGTGAGCACCGGCAGCAAACCCTCCTGCACCGGAGCGGCGTCCAAGCCGGTGAACAGGACCACCAGCGAACGCTGCCCCGCCCGCCGCAGCACTTCGGTCACCATTCCGCGCACGTCCGGCTCGACCAGTTCCGCTTCCAGCGGTGCCATCGCGTTCACCAGCGACGGCCCCGCCCCTTGCGCAGAAGCCCGCAGCGCGCGGTCGTAAGCGATCAGCTGCACCCGGTCCCCGGCGCGCGTGGCCAGCGCGGCCAGCAGAAGCGCCGCGTCCATCGAGGCGTCCAGCCTGGGCACGTCACCGACCCGGCCCGCCGCCACGCGACCGGTGTCGAGCACCAGGACCACGTGCCGATCGCGCTCCGGCCGCCAGGTCCGGACCATCACGTCGGCGGCCCGAGCCGAGGCGCGCCAGTCGATCGACCGCACGTCGTCGCCGATGACGTACTCGCGCAGCGAGTCGAATTCCGTGCCCTGCCCGCGAATCAGCACCGCCTGCCGTCCGTCCAGCTGCCGCAACCGCGAAAGCCGGGACGCCAGGTGCCGACGGCTGTGGAACGGCGGCAACGCGCGCAAGGTCCACGGCACATCGTGCGAACCCTGCCGCGCGGCCACTCCCAGCGGACCGAACGACCGCACGGTGACCGCGACGGCGAGCCGGTCACCACGCCGCGTCGGCGTCAGGCGAGCCACCACACGACGGCTCTCCCCGCCGGGAATCACCACGGAATGCCGATCCTCCGCGATGCCCGCGCTCGGCTGCCACGCGTCGCGAAGACGTCCGCGCAACGTGCGCGTCCCCGGGTTCTCCACCGTCAACGTCACTTCGGCGCTTTCGCCCAACCGCACCGAATCCGCACCAGAACGGGAAAAAGTCAGTGCGCGGACGCTCGCCGCGAAAACCAGGTCGACCGCGATCGCCAGCAGCAGCACCGAAGCCAGCACGAGCAGGGTGAGCCCGGACGGCCACACGGCCGCCACCACCACTCCCGCCAGCGCCAGCAGCCCGGCGCGCCCGGTGATCGCCATCAGCGCGGCACGGGCACCGAAGCGAGCACCCGCTCCAGGACCCCGTCCGCGGTCGCGCCCTCCAGCTCGGCTTCCGGGCGCAGCCCGAGCCGGTGCCGCAGCGCGGGCCTGGCCAGCGCCTTCACGTCGTCCGGCGTCACGTAGTCACGACCGGCGAGCCACGCCCACGCCCGCGACGCCGCCAGCAACGCGGTCGCACCACGCGGCGAGACACCGAGTCGTACCGACGGCGAATTCCTTGTCGCACGGCACAAATCCACGATGTAGGCGATCACCTCGGGCCGCAGCTTCACCTCGGCGACCGCGGCCCGTCCGGCTTCCAACTGCGCCCGCCCGGCGACCGGCTTCACCCCGGCGGCGGTCAGGTCGCGCGGGTCGAAGCCCTCCGCGTGCCGCAGCAGGATGCCGTACTCGTCCTCGCGCGAGGGCTCGGGCATGGTCAGCTTCACCAGGAACCGGTCGAGCTGCGCTTCCGGCAACGGGTAGGTGCCCTCGTACTCCACCGGGTTCTGCGTGGCGATCACGCTGAACGGGTCGGGCAGCGCACGCGGCTTGCCATCCACCGAAACCTGCCGCTCCTCCATCGCTTCCAGCAGCGACGACTGGGTTTTCGGCGGCGTGCGGTTGATCTCGTCGGCGAGCAGCAGGTTGGTGAACACCGGGCCCTCGCGGAAGGAGAAGTCGGCCGTGCGCGCGTCGTAGACCAGCGAGCCGGTGACGTCACCCGGCATCAGGTCCGGGGTGAACTGCACGCGGGTGGTCTCCAGATCGAGCGCGGTGGCGAAGGCACGCACGAGCAGCGTCTTCGCCACCCCCGGCACGCCTTCGAGCAGCACGTGACCACGGCACAGCATGGCCACGATCAGGCCGCTCACCGCGCCGTCGTTGCCCACCACGGCCTTGGCGACCTCCGCACGGAGCGCGATCAGTGCCTCGCGGGCGTCAGCAGCGGACGTCATCGGTCGTCGACCTCTTTCTCGAGTCGGTCAAGTTCATCGGCGAGCCGGACCAGCGCCGGATCGGCGTCCGGTGGCGGACCGTAGAGCAGGGCGTGCAGTTGGGCACCGGGACGTCCGGTGCGGGCGGCGAGCGCGCTGATCAGGGCCGGCGGCTCGGCGTCGGGCGCGAGCCCCAGCCGGGGCGCGAGCCGGGCTCGGGCGGCCTGGCGCAGGGTTCCGGCCACGTGCACGGTGGCCCCGGAGCGACGGTAGAGCCGCGCGCGGCCCTCCACCGTCTCGGCCGCGCGGACCACCACCGGCAGCCGTTCGTGCACGACGCGACCCAGCCTCCGCGCCCGCCACAACGCCAGCACGACGGCGGCGACGAACAGCTGCACCAGCCCGAACTTCAGCCCGTCCGGCACCAGCTCGGCGAAGCTCTTCTCGTCCCCGCGCAGGGCCGTGTCGGTGGCGGAGGGCACGTACCAGACCAGGCGGTCACCCGCGCCGAGCAACCGCATGCCCAGCGCCGCGTTGCCCGCCTCGTCCAGCCGGGCGTTGGTCAGCGGCGCGGGGGTGCCGAGCAGGGTCACCGTGGTGTCCGGGCCGCCGAAGCGCTGGACCAGCGTGCCCGCGCCGTCGTCGGGATAACACGAGAGCACCCCGTCACCCGGCTGGTAGCGCACGCCGCCCGAAGTCGCCTCGGCCGCGGCCACCGCCGCCGACAGCGGGCACTCCGGCTGCCGGTCCTGGACTTCGCTGACTCCGGCGACCTCGGTGCCGGGCAGCAGCGCACCCACTCCGGGCCCCTGCGCGCCGGCGAGCACCAGGCGCTCGGTCCGGTCTCGCAGTTCGAGCAGGCGCTCCGGCGGCAGCAGGTCCGGTTTGGTGATCAGCAGCGTGGCGCCTTCCGCGGATTCGGCCTCGGCTTCGGTGAAGGTGTCCACCTGATCGACGCGGACGCCCTGCTGGCGGAGCACCTGGGCGAGCGCGCGGCCGCCGTCGGGGGCGTAGGAATCCGGGTGCAGTTCCTCGCGCGCCCCCTGGTCACCGCGCACGATGACCAGCACGAGCACCCCGGCGAGCAGGATCGCCAGAATGATCAGCGGCTTCTTCGCGGCACGCCAGATCTTCGCGGCGTCGGGCGAGGTCGACGTCACCGGGCGGCCGCCAGTGGCCGGGTCGCGGCGGCGGTCTCGTCGAGCGCGACCAGCCGCCGGTAGCCGTCCTCGGTGGCCGCGCGACCGCCGTAGAACACGTCGTCGAACTGGACCGCGCCCTGGCGGAGTTCCTCGGCGAGCGCGGGCAAGCGCTTGCCTGCCTCGTTCGCGGCCTCATCGGCGGTGCGGCCGGAGCGCACGTCCAGCACGCCGCGTTCCTCCAGGCCGCAAACGATTGCGCGGAACCGGTCACGCACGGCGTCGGCGAGTCGTCCCTCGGCCAGCGCGGCCTCGGCGGTCCGGCGGTACCCGGCGGCGGTCAGCTTTTCCCCGCTGAAGACTTCGTGCGAGGCCTTTGCTTGGCGCCGGGTCGGGCCGAGGCGCCGGCGGACGACCAGGACCACGATGACCACCAGCAGCGCGAGCAATAGCCAGGCGACCGGGGAAGCACTGGTCAGCCCGGCCGCGGCGGTGAACAGCGCGTCGAGCCGCCCGAGCAACCACTCGATCGCCTCGGCCAACCAGGACGGCTCAGCCGCCTGATAGGCCGGGTCGGAGAGTTCGCGGCGAGCGGCATCCGCGGCCTCGTCGCGGCCGATGTCGACCGGAATGTCGACCGAAATCATGACGGTCGCGGCGGCTCTGGGTCCTGCTTGGGCTTCTCCTCCTCGGATGCTTCCGCAGGCTTCGCCGCTTCGGTCGCGCCTTCGGCCTTCGCACGCTCCGCAGCCTCAATCGCCCCGGTGGCCTCGGGCGCCTCATCGCCCTTCGCGGCCTCGCCGGACTCGGTGCCCTCAGCCGGCTTCGCGGCCTCGCCCGGCGCGGCAGCCCCAGCAGCGCCACCAGACCCGGTCGGCACGCCTGTCCCGCCGGGCGCGGTGGGTCCGGTCGGTGCGCCTGGCTCGGCAAAGCCGGTGGGGCCGGTCGGCATGCCGGTGGCCTGGCCCATCGGGATGCCGGACGGCGGCGTCGGGTCGGTGGAACCGGCAGGCGGCGCGGCCGGCGCCGCGGCGGCGCGGGCCAGCTGCAGGTCCATGCCCTCCTTGCGCATCCGCTGGTCGATGTACACCAGCGCGCGGACCCCGGCGGAGAACGGCGCGGTGAAGGTCGCCGCGATCACCGTGCCGAGGGTGGCCAGCGCCAGCCCCCACGCGGTGTACTCGGGCACCTCGCCGGAGAACATCGTGGTGAACCCGGAGAAGTCACCGGCCAGCGAGAACGGCAGCGAGACCACCTGGTTGATCACCCAGGAAATGACGATCGCCAGCAGCAGCACACCGAGCACCCGCCAGAAGGCGTTCTTCACCAGCAGGCTCGACCGCTTGAACGCGGTGCCGACGCCCGCCTTCTCCAGCACCAGCGCCGGGGTGGCCAGGCCGAACACCACCGCGAGATACACACCGGGCACGATGCACAGCAGCAGCCCGACGAAGATCATCAGGGTGTAGAGCAGGGTCATCGCGAGCAGCGGCAGCAGTCGCGGGGTGGCCTCCTTCAGCGCCTCGCCGAAGGTCGGCTTGCGGCCGAGAATGGCCTTGCCGACGACCACGGTGAGGAAACCGTCGAGAAAGCTCGAACCGAGCGCGGTGACCAGCCCGGTGATCACCGCCACCTGCGCGCTGGAGCCGAGCAGGTCCACGGCCATGTCCAGGGCCTGCTGCTCGGTGAGCACCCGGTTGGTGGCCTGGGTCGCGCGGTTGAGGTCGTCCAGCAGCGGCAGGCTGACCACGTAACCGACGAACTGGGTGATGAGCACCACCACCAGCGAGACCCCGAGCATCACCGCCGGGTTGCGCCGCACGGTGTTGAACGCGCCGTCGAGGATCTCGCCCACGTTCAGCGGCCGCAGCGGGATGACCCCCGGCCTGCCGTAGCCGTCCGGGTTCCAGCGCGGATTCGGTTGCGGCGCCTGCGGCCAGCCGTACGGCTGCTGCTGCGGAGGCGGTCCGCCCGGGGTGGCCCACCCATTCGTGTCGCTCATCGGCTCCTGCCAAAACGTCGTTCACGGTGAGGTCCACACTCTTTCAGAGCAGGTAGGCGCAGGCCAACGCGACTCGGCGGAACCGGGTGCCCCGAACCACCGGTGCGTGGTGGATTCCCCCGTATGAGCCCCGGCGACGCGACTGAGTGGATATGCTTTCGGGAGCCGTGACCGCCGAGGCCGCCGTGCCGGGACGAACAGCCGGGGACCATTTTCATGACGCAACCGCCGCAGGGCCCCTGGCCGCCGCACGGCTCGCAGCAGCCTTTCGGCGGGCAGCAGCCCCCGACCGGCCCGCAGCCCTACGGGGGCCAGCAGCCCCCGACCGGCCCGCTCCCGCCACCTCGTCCGGCGCCCGGCCCGCCGGGATATCCGCCGCAGTGGGGTCAGCAGCCGCCGTACGGCGGTCCGCCGAAGAAGTCGAACGGCCCGATCATCGCGATCTGCCTCGGCGCGGCCGCGCTGCTGGTGGTCGGCCTGGTCGTGGTGGTCGTCGCGGTCAGCTCCAGCAAGGACCCGGTGGCCGACGGGGGCAGCATTCCCCCGGCCACGCTGAGCAACACCCCGAGCGAGCGGACCGGTGGCTCGTCGAGCACCGCGTCGTCGAGCAAGCCGGCGCCGAGCAGCAGGCAGTCCTCGGAGGGCCCGTCCAGCTCCGGCCCGCAGAAGGTGTACAAGCTCGCCGACCACCCGATCCTGCAGGATCCGGCGGCCGGGCTGAAGAACCGCGTGTGCAACCTGCCCGCCTGGCAGAGCAACCAGGCCGCGGCGGAAGCGTTCTTCACCGCGGCGAGCCAGTGCCTCGACGCGGCGTGGGGGCCGTTCCTGGAGCACTACAACCTGCCGTTCACGCCGCCGAGCCTGCACTTCCCGACCGGTTCGAGCTTCCAGACCGAATGCGGGAACATCCAGGTCGGCATCGCCACCGCGGCGTACTACTGCGAGAACAACCTGTACGTGCCGTTCCGCGGGCTGCAGACCGACCAGTACGGCAACAACCCCGGGGTGTACCTGGCCCTGTTCGCCCACGAGTACGGCCACCACGTGCAGGAGGTCGCCGGGCTGATGGACGCCGCGTGGGAGGAGATCTACGCGGCCGGGCAGAACTCGGACAAGGGCCTGGAAATGGCGCGGCGCAAGGAGTTGCAGGCGCAGTGCTTCTCGGGCATGTTCCTCGGGGCGCACGTGGACCGCGGCGGCACGATCACCAGGGACATGTACGACAAGGCCTGGGACGACCAGGAGACCCGGGGCGACAACACCTCGGGCAGCCGGGACCACGGCACCAACGCGCACTACGCCTCGTGGTGGCGGGCCGGCGCCAAGGACAACCGGATCGTCGACTGCAACACGTTCTCCGCGAGCAGCTCCGACGTCTCCTGATCCGGCTCACCGGGCGAGGCGGGCGCTTTCCTGGATGGCCAGCCACGCCTCGGGCTGGGAGCCGGTTTTCGCCCACAGTCCGGCGAGATCGCCCGGCGTGATGTCGTCCAGCGGAATCCGGAACTCGGTCAGCGCGTCGGCGAACTCGTCGAGAGTGGACAGGGTGCGCCGGTCGCTGCCGTCCGGCCCGGTGCGGGTGACGGTGCGCGCGCGCAGGGCCAGTTCGTGGTGGTCCCGGTGGTGCTGGGCCACAAAAACCCGGACGAACGGGGAGTCCGGCGACTTGTCCCGTGCCCGATCGGCGAACTCGGCAAGCTCACGCGGCTCGGTGCGGAAGTCGTACGAGGCGACCGTGCCCTGCGGATCGTGGTGCATCCGCCACGTCCCGGCGTCCAGGCGTTCCAGCCGGTAGGTCAGCCGTCCCTGCCGGTGCTCGCCCTCACGCAACGGCAACGGTTCCAGGAACGCGTCACCGATCCCGGTGTCGGCCAGCCAGCGCTCCCCGTCGGCGTCCACCAGCAGGGCGATGTGGTTGCCCCATTGCCGATCACCGCGGGCGACGCGCAGCACCGCCGCCTCGACGACCGTCACGGTGAACCCGGCCGCTTCCAGCAGCAGGCCGAGCGCGCCGTTCATCTCGTAGCAGAGACCCCCGCGCCGGCGATGCGCGAACTTGTCCACCAGTGCGTCCGGCGTCAGCGGGATCGGCCTGCCGAGCTGGACATCGACGTTCTCGTACGGAACCCGCAGCCGCCACGCTCGGTGCAACTCCCACAGGGTGACCGCGTCGGGCCGCAGCGGGCCTCGGTAGTCCAGCCGGTCCAGGAAAGCGTCGATCATCAGCTCTGCTCCGTTTCTAGAGTGACTCTAAAAGTAGAGTAGCTCTAAATTTGGAGCGGATCCAGTACGATGGGCGCATGGGTGAACCGGCAGGCCTGCGGGAACGGAAGAAGCAACGCACCCGGCGGGCGCTGATGGAGACGGCGTACCGGCTCTTCGAGCAGAAGGGGTACGACCAGACGACCACCGCCGAGATCGCCGCGGCCGCCGAGGTGTCCACCGCGACGTTCTTCAACCACTTCCCGACGAAGGAGGACCTCCTCTTCGCCGATGACGGCTGGCGCCTCCTGGAAACCGGGCTGGACGTGCTCAAGGCACCCCGCACCGGCGAGAAGGCGCTCGGCGGCCTGCGGCGCGCGATGCACCGGATGCTGGCCGAGGCGGGTACGGGAGTCCGCGACCCGGCGGGCGAGCTGGAGAAGATCCGCATACACCTGGTGACCTCGGTGCCCGCGCTGCGAGCGACCATGCTGCAACGGGCCTTCGACGCCCAGGAGGAACTGGCCACGGCTCTGCGGCGGGCCTACCCCGACGAACTGGACGAACTCGACGCCGCCGCGCTGGTCGGGGCGGTCACCGGGGCCGTCTTCGCGGCCGGGCAGACCGCCGTGCGCCTCGGCCGCCCGCTCGACCTCGCGATGCGGCGCGCCATCGACCTCGCCACGGAGTACTGCTGAAAGATCAGATGAGAACCGGGCGGCGGCGCGGGCCACGCAGGAGGACCCACGCGTACAAACCACCCGCCAGGCAGCTCAACGCGAGCAGGCCGAGCGCGATCGGCCGCAGCAAAGCGTTGTCCACCGGCGTCGACGGGGCGATCCGGACCTCCAGCGGCCCTGAGCCGACGTCCGCGGGCAGGGCCACGGCGAACTGCTCGCCCTCGTTGTGCCCGCACGCACTCAAGGTGGCGTCCCGTCGCTGGCCGTCGACCTCCACGCGGACGCCTTCGCGCGCGCCGGTGTTGGTGCACGGCAGTGGATTGGTCACCGTCGCCTGGACCACGGTTTCGCCGCCCCCGCCACTGCCCCCGAGCACTCCGGGCGTCAACGCGACGGCCAGCACCACCAGCACCCCGGTGACCGCCGCGACGGCGACCTCACGCCAGCGCGCGGATGCACGCTTCGCCGAGGTCCCCGACCGTCCGATCACAACGGCAATGGTTCCAGATCGCCATAACAAAACCCACCTAGCCCAGGTGGCCCAAGATCATCGGGTGGACTGCTCCGCCGGGGTGACCTTCTTGACGTAGAGCAGCCTGTCCCCCGGCTCGATCGCGTCGGCTTCGGGCGCGTCCACGCGGAACAACTGCCCGTCGCGCACCAGGCCCAGCACGATGTCCGGCAGGTGCCGCGGCGAGCCGCCCTCCTCGGCGGGTTCGACCGGGCGTTCGGCGATGGCCAGCCCGGACTCCGGGGTGAGCAGGTCCTCCACCATGTCCACCACCAGCGGCGTCGAGGTGGCCATGCCGAGCAGCCGACCGGCCGTCTCGCTGGAGATGACCACCTGGTTCGCGCCGGACTGCTTGAGCAGGTGCACGTTCTCCGCCTCACGCACCGAAGCGACGATGTGCGCCTTGGGCGCCAGCTCCCGCGCGGTCAGCGTGACCAGCACGGCCGAGTCGTCGCGGTTCGAGGCGACCACGACCGCCCGCGCGCGCTGCACCCCGGCCACCCGCAGCACGTCCGACCGGGTGGCCGAGCCGTGCACGGTGACCAGGCCGAGCACCCCGGCGGCGTCGAGCGCGGCCTGGTCGGTGTCCACCACGACGATCTGGCTCGGCTCGATGTTCTCGTCGCCGAGCAGGGTCTTCACCACGGCCCGGCCCTTGGTCCCGAACCCGACGACCACCACGTGGTCTCGCACCTTGTGCCTCCACTTCTGGATCTTGAACGCCTGGCGCGACCGTTCGGTGAGCACCTCGAGCGTCGTGCCGACCAGCACGATCAGGAACAGCACCCGCAGCGGGGTGATGATGACGACGTTGACGAACCTGGCCGACGGCGTGGCCGGCGCGATGTCACCGTAACCCGTGGTGGACAGCGAGACGGTGGCGTAGTACACGCTGTCCAGGAAGGTCAGCCCGTCACCGTTGGCGTCGCGGTAGCCGTCCCGGTCGAGGTACACGATCAGCACGGTGGCCAGCAGGGCCAGGCTCGCCCCGATCACCCGCTTGACGATGGCGCGCAGCGGGCTGACCGTGGTCTCCGGCATCTTGATCACGCCGACCAGTTCGTGGTCTGGCTGGTCGTGCAGCCGATCTCCCAGTTGGAAGCGCTTGATCATGCCTGCTCCCCGAGGCGTGCGTGGATCACGCGGCGAGCGTAGCCGACGGTGACCGGGGACACGTTCATTCCTCCGGTACGGACCGCAGCAGCTCACGCAGGCCGTCGAAGTCCAGCAGGTCGACGGGGTTGACCGTGCGCCCGTCGCGGACGTAGTGGAACGCCGCGCGCACCTTCTCCAGCGGCACCCCGGCCAGCACCGACCAGGCCAGCCGGTAGGCGGCCAGCTGCACCGACAGCGCGGGCATCCGGTCCGGCCCCGGCACCCCGCCGGTCTTCCAGTCGAGCACCGTCCAGCCGCCGTCGTCGTCGGCGAACACCGCGTCCATCCGGCCACGCAGGTTGATCCCGTCGACCTCGGCGGAGAAGGGGACCTCCACGTCGTGCGGGGTGCGGTTGGCCCATTCGCTCTGCTCGAAGGCGCGTTGCAGCAGTTCCAGCTCGCCGTCGCCGACCGCCTCGTCGTCGGCCGCGCCGGGCAGGTCCTCGAAGTCGAGCAGCCGGTCACCGCTGTACCGCTGCTCCAGCCAGGCGTGGAAAGCCGTGCCACGCCTGGCGAAGCTGTTCGGTGGCGCGGGAAGCGGGCGGCGGAGCTTACCCGCCAGCGACTCCGGATCGGCGGCCAGTTCGACCAGCTGGCTCACCGAAAGGTGTTCGGGCAGCACGATGTCCTCGGTCCGGCTGGCTGCCTTAGCGCGCTCGGCCAGCAGTACCGCGGTGTCGGCGATCCAGCCGTCCGGGTCGTCGTGCCCCTCGTCCGGGTCCGGTTCCTCGGGGTCGCGACGGCTGAGCACGGCCAGCTCGTCCAGCACCAATTCAACACCGGTGCCGACCGCGGATCGCCTGCCGCCCAACGGATCCACCGGCCACACCGCGGTGCGCGTCGACGTGGTGAGCGGGTTCTCGTCCTCGTTGTCCGGCGGGTCGGCCCACTGCTCGATCACGCCGATGTCGTCGGCGCCGTACTCGAGCACCACCTCGCGCACCTCGGTGAGAAAGGTCGACGGCCCCTTCGGCTTCGCGCTGCTTTCGTTCCACCAGTGCCCGGAAACCAACAGCCCGTGCTCGGACCGGGTCAGCGCGACGTAGCAGAGGCGCCGCTCCTCGTCGGCCTCACGATCGGCGAAGTTCGCCTCGTGCAGTTCGAGTTCTTCGAGCACTTCCTTGCGGTTCTCGCCGCCGGAGAGCCGCAGCTTCGGCAGATCCTGTTCGTCACCGCGGAACTTCGCGGGCAGCGCGGTGACCGTGCGCAGCCAGGACGAGGACCGCCGCTTGCTCGGGAACACGTCGTTGACCAGGTGCGGAACGGCCACGTACTGCCATTCCAGGCCTTTCGCCGCGTGCACGGTGAGCACCTGCACCCGATCCGGTACCACCTCGACCTCACCGGGGCTGAGCCCGTCCTCGGCGTGCTCGGCGGTGGCCAGGTAGTCCAAAAAGGACATAAGAGTGGCGGTCGGTGAGGTCTCGGCGAATTCGGTGACCACGTCGGCGAAGGCGTCCAGGTGCGCGCGACCGGCGGCGTGCGGCCGGGCCAGCGCCTCCACGTCGAGCAGCATGGTCCGCTCCACATCGGACACCAGCTCGGGCAGCGACTGGTCCAGCCTGCGGCGCAGCGTGGCCAGTTCGGCGCCGAGCCGCTGGACGCGGCGGTAGCCTTCGCGCGAATAGCGGTCCGCCTCACCGGGATCGTCGATCGCGTCGACCAGTCCGGTGTGCTCGGCGCGTTCGGGCACCAGAGTCGCTTCGGTTTCCTTCGGCGCCTGAGGACCGGCGGGATCGGCGGACAGCTCGACGGCCCGGCTCCACAACGCCTTCACGTCCGCCGCGCCCAGCCGCCACCGCGCCCCGGTGAGCAGGCGCGCGGCCGCCGTGCCCGCCAAGGGATCGGCCAGCACCCGCAGCGTGCTGACCAGGTCGGCCACCTCGGGTTCCTCCAGCAGGCCACCGAGACCGACCACTTCCACCGGCATGCCGCGTGCCCGCAGTTCGGCCGCGATCGGTGCCATGTCGGCCCGGCGCCGGACCAGCACCGCGGCCGTCGGCGGCTCCCCGGTCGCTTCGATCGCGGTGAACCACCGCTCCGCCAGTCGATCGGCGACCCACTCGCGTTCGGCGCGGATGTCCGGCAGCAGCGCGACCGAGACGTCCGCCGGGTGCGCGCCGACCCGCGCCCGCAGCTGCTTGACGCCGAGTCCCTTGGCGCGCAACGGTTCCACGATCGTGTTGGCCAGCACCAGCACCTCGGGCGGGTTGCGGAAGCTGGTCAGCAGGCCGTACTCGTCGGCGGGGCGCAGCCCTTCTTCGGTGTCCTGCGGGAAGTCGGTGGTGAACCGCGGCAGGTTCGCCGCGCTCGCCCCGCGCCAGCCGTAGATGGCCTGCGCCGGGTCACCGACCGCGGTCACCGGCATCGACGGGTGCTCCCCCATGCCGAACAGTCCGCGCAGCAGCACCCGTTGCGCGTGCCCGGTGTCCTGGTACTCGTCCAGCAGGACCGCGCGGTAGCGCTCGCGCTCACCGAGCACCACCTCCTCGTGGTCGGTGACCAGCCCGGCCGCCAGCGACATCTGGTCGGCGAAGTCCAGCGCGCCCTCGGCCCGCTTGCGCTCGTGGTATGCCTCGACCAGCGGCAGCAACCCGAGGCGGAACCGTTGCGCGGCCACGATCTCCTGCAGCTTGACCGGCAGTGAGTCCCGCTGCCCCTTGGTCTTCGGCGCGTTCTCGATCAGCTCGCACAACCAGTTCGTGTACTCCGCGAGCTTCTCGGTGGACACCAGGTGCTCGCCCAGTTCACCGGCCAGGCCGAGCACGTGCGCGGTGATCGTCGGCGGCACCTTGTCGGTGTCGATGTCGGGGTCCCAGTGCGCGACCACGCGGTGCGCGAGCTGCCAGGACGCCGTTTCCGACAGCAGCCGCGCGCCCGGCCGGACCGGCAGCCGCAGCCCGTGCTCGGCCAGCAGGCGACCGGCGTACGCGTGATAGGTGAGCACGGTCGGCTCACCCGCCATCACCGCGGCCCGGCGGCCCCCGCTCGGGTCGACCCGCTCCAGCAGACCGGAACCGGCCAGCCGCCGCAGCCGCGCGCGCACGCGCTCGCCGAGCTGACGCGCGGCCTTGCGCGTGAAGGTCAGGCCGAGCACCTGCTCCGGGGTGACAAAACCGTTGGCCACCAGCCAAACCACGCGAGCCGCCATGGTCTCGGTTTTGCCCGCACCGGCCCCGGCCACCACCAGCGAGGGCTCGGTGGGGGCCGCGATCACCGCCGCCTGCTCGGGCGTCGGCGGGTGCAGGCCCAGCGCCTCGGCCACATCGGCCGGGCTGACCAGGCGGTTCCCCACCGCTGTCATGGGCCGGTCACCTGCCGTCCCTCGGGACGCACCGGGCACGAAGCCCGCGCGGGGCACCGCGGGCAGTCCGCGTTCTCCCTGGCCTCGAATCCCGGCCCGGCCGCCGATCCGGCCGCGCGGCGCACCAGATCCAGCCAGGTGGGCCCGGTTTCGTCGTCGAGCGGGGCCTGCTGCCGTTCGGTGGCACCGGTTTTTTTGTTCGCCTTGGCCACGTAGACCAGTTTCGCGCCGCCGGGCTCGGTGCCGTGCTCGCCGAACGCGCCCAGCAACACGGCCAGCTGGTACGCGGCGAGCTGCGGGTGCTGCTCGGCGTCCGCCGCGGTGACCGGGGTTTTGCCGGTTTTGATGTCCACGATCACCGGACGGCCCTGCTCGTCCAGCTCCAGCCGGTCGACCCGGCCGCGCAACCGCACGAGCAGCTCGTCCTCGCCGTCGCCGTGCTCCGGCGGCAGCACCACCTGCACGTCCTTCTCGTTCCCGGCGCTGGTCAGCTCGGCCCGGCTGTGCTGCAGCCAGGTCATGAAGTTCTCCAGCATCTGCTCCACGCGGCGGCGCTCGCGACGGGAGAACCACGGCGCCCCGGCGTCGACCCTGGTCCACGCTTCGTCCAGGGCGGCCCGCAGCTCGGCGTCGCCGGTGCCCTCGGCGGCGGCCTGCGCGAGCGCGTGCACCAGCGTCCCGGTGACCGCCGCCAGCTGCGCGGGATCGTCACCGCCGTGCCGCTCCAGCAGCCAGCGCAACGGGCAGCGCGCCAGTACGTCCACAGTGGACGGTGACACGCTGACCAGCTGACCGGGGCTGAACAGGGCGACTTCGGTGGACGGCTGGGGCACGCCGTACCAGGTGGACGGATGCGACCCGGGCACCCCGGCGGCGGCCAGCTTGGCCAGCTGGCGCGCGGCGAGCTGTCGTCGTTCGGTGGCGGCCTCGGCGTCACACACCACCCGGCGCAGCTCGCCGACCAGCTCGGCGAGCACCAGCGACCGGCCACCGGTCTTCAACCGCGGGTCGGCGGCCGACTCGTCCGGCGCGGCCTCGTCCAGTTCGTCGACGAAGCGCGAGGGCTGCTCGTCCTCCCCGCGTACCGCACTGACCAGCAGCATCCGGCGCGCCCGGCTGGCGGCGAGATAGAACAGCCGGCGTTCCTCGGCCAGCAGCGGGGCCGTCGCGGACACCTGCTCACCGTCCACACCGGACAGCAGGTCGACGAGCTTCTCCACCCCCAGCAGGGATCCGCGCAGCCGGAGGTCCGGCCAGCTGCCCTCCTGTGCGCCGACCACGGCCACCACCGTCCACTCGCGACCGGCCGAACCGTGCGCGGTGAGCAGCGTGACGCCCTCCTTGCGCGCGGCCTTCGGCGCGAGGCTGTCCCCGGCGATCTGCTGCGAGGTCAGGTAGTCGGCGAACGCGGTCACCGTGGAGTGCGGCAGCCTGTCGACATAACGACCGGCCGCGTGGAACAGGGCCACCACCGAGTCCAGATCACGATCGGCCTGCGCGCCGAGCGAACCGCCGCGATCGGCGAACCGCAGCAGCCGCGCCTCCAGATCACTGGCCTGCCACAGGTCCCACAGCACGTTCTCCACGTTGCGGTGCTGTGCGATCGACTCCCGGGCGGTGGCGATCAGCCCGGCCACCCGGCGCACCGGACCGGCCTCCGCCTCGGCCAGCATGGTCAGCGGATCGTTGTCCAGCAGCGCTTCCACCAGCAGCTCGTCACTGGAGCGCTCACCGCCGGCGGACAACTCCAGCCGCCGCAGCCCGCGACGCAGGCGCCGCAACGCCAGCGGGTCGGCACCGCCCAGCGGGGAGGCCAGTAGCATCTCCGCCACGTCGGCGTCCACAGTGGACGGATCGTCGGCGGCACGCAGCGCGGCCAGCAGCGGCCGGACCGCGGGCTGCTTGGCCAGCGGCAGTTCCTCCGCCGCGACGGCGATCGGCACCCCGGCCGCCCGCAGCGCGCGGATCAGCACCGGGAAGGTCCTCGACGGCGACCGCACCAGCACGGCCATCTCCGACCAGGGCACCTCGTCCATCAGGTGCGCGCGGCGCAGCTGGTCGGCCATCCACGCGCCCTCGGCCGCCGGGGTGGAGAGCAGGCGGATCTTGACCGTGCCCTCGTCCTCGGTGTCGGCGGGCCGCAGTGGCCGGCGCTTCGGGCCGGGCAGATGGGTGATCAGCCGGTTGACCGCGGTGGCGATCGCGGGCGCGAGCCGATGACTCCTGGTCAGCCGGATGGTCCGGTCGCCCCGGCGGTCGGCCTGCTCCAGCAGCGTGGGATCGGCGCCGCGGAAGGAGAAGATCGACTGGTCCGGGTCACCGGTGAGCACGTAGTCCTCGGCACCGGAACCGAGGTGGCGCAGCAGCCGGAACTGCAGCGGGTCGAGGTGCTGCGCGTCGTCGACGAACAGGTGGCGGACGCGGGCCTGCTCCCGCAGCATCAGCTCCGGCTCGGCGTTCAGCGCGACCAGTGCCGAGATGACCAGCTCGGCGGCGTCGTAGGCGGTGGCCCCGGGCAGCGCGAGCGCGTTGCCCCCGGCGCCCTGCAACGCGCTGACCTCCTCGTACTGCCGCCAGAAGGTGCCCGCCGCGATCCACTGCTCGCGGCCTTTCTCCTCACCGAGCTTGATCAGGTCCTCCGGGCCGAGGCCGCGTTCGGCCGCGCGTTGCAGCAGGTCACGCAGCTCTTCGGCGAAGCCGGGCACGGTCAGCGCCGGGCGCAGCTCCACCGGCCAGTCGCAGGCACCCAGCTCCAGGTCACCGGCGAGCAGCTCGCGCACCATCACGTCCTGCTCGGCGCTGGAGAGCAGGCGCGGCGCGGGTTCCTCGCGCAGCCGGGACTGCAGGCGCAGCACGGCGTAGGCGTACGAATGCACGGTGCGCACGATCGGCTCGCGAATGGTGCGCGGTGCGCCGGGGTCACCGTCGTTGAGCAGGCGGGTGATGTCGGCACGCAGCGCTTCGGCCGCGCGACGGGACGTGGTCAGCACCAGGATCCGCTCGGGATCCACGCCCTGATCGCGAATCCGGCACGCGACGGCCTCGGCGAGCAGCGTGGTCTTTCCGGTGCCGGGACCGCCCAGCACGCGGGCGAAGCCGATCGGCCCGGCGAGCACCCGGCGGGCGTCGGGCTCCCAGTGACGAGGTGGCAACGGCACGCTCGGGCGGCGCACCAGTCGCGCGCTCACCCGGTGCTTCGTCCTGCTTGCCACACCCGATTGGACCACGAGCGGTGATCGGCACCGGGTAGCGGCACCCGGTGAGAACTGTCGGTGTCGTCCGGTTAGCTGTGCGCATGGACGAAGAACTGCACGAACGGGTGCGGGCGGTGATCGGCGACGTCCCGCCCGGCAAGGTCGCCACCTACGGCGACATCGCGAACCTGGCGGGCGCGCCGTCACCGCGCCTGGTCGGCGCGATCCTCGCCGAGGACGGGAGCGACCTGCCGTGGCACCGGATCCTGCGCGCGAACGGCACCCCGGCACCGCACCTGGCCGAGGAGCAGCTGGCCCGGCTGCGCACCGAGGGCGTGCTGGCCGACGGGCAGAAGGTGGACCTGCGGGTGTATCGCTGGCAACAGGAGGAGCCGGAGGGTGGCCTCTGGTGATCTTTTATGGTTAGCCTTGCCTAATGGCGAGTATGACGTACCACCCGCTGCGCGTGTCCGCCGTCCGGCGGCTCACCCCGCACCTGGCCCGGATCAGTTTCGATGTCGCCGCAGAGGTCGACGACGTGGGCCCGGACCAGTACGTCAAGCTGTTCTTCCCGGCGCCGGGCCAGGAACGGCCGGTGCTGCCGCCGCCGCTCGAAGGCGGCTCCGAAGACAACGCCGTGCTCTCCTGGTACCGCGTCTACCTGGCGATGCCGGATGCCGAACGCCCGCCGATGCGCACCTACACCATTCGCGCGATCCGGCCGGGTGAGGTCGACGTCGACTTCGTGCTGCACGACGCCGGCCCCGGGTCGACCTGGGCGGAACACGCCGCCGTCGGCGACGAGCTGATCTTCCTGACGCCGCCGCACGCGCTGTACTCGGTGCCGGAGGACACCGAGTGGCAGCTGCTGGTCGGTGACGAGTCGACCGTGCCCGCGGTGGGCGCGATCGTCGAGGGCCTGCCGGAGAACGCCGTGCTGCGGGCGTTCGTGGAGATCGCCGGGCCGGAGGAGGAGCAGGCCTTCGACACCGCCGCCAAGGACGTCGAGATCACCTGGGTGCACCGGGGCTCGCGGCCGCACGGAGAGGCCGTGCTCGACGCGGTCCGTACTGCTTCACTGCCCGATGGCAAGGCATACGCGTGGCTCTCCGGAGAGGCGAGCCTGGTCAAGTACGCGCGACGCCACCTGGTCCGCGAGCGCGGCGTCGACAAGCGGTCCATCACCTTCACCGGCTACTGGCGACAGGGCAAGAGCGAGGAGGAGGTCGGCCGGGAAAGCGTGCAGCGCATCGAATCCGGCGCTCCTGAACCGGCCGACGACGTCTAGGCCAGCTCGCGCACCAGCAGCTTGACCAGCGCGCCCAGCCGAGGCCGGTCCGGTTGCAGGGTCGGGACGCCGAGTTCGGTCAGCGGAGCCGCGGTCACCGAGCCGACGCACGCGCACACGACCTGACCGCGCAGCGCGTCGACCAGGGCGTCTCGGCGGTCACCGGCCAGCGTGAGCAGGTTCGCGGCGGCCGGGGCGCTGGTGAACGCGACCGCCCGCACCTCGCCGCTGATGACGTCGTCGATCAGCTGGTGCGCGGGGTCCAGGTCCGACGGCCACTGCCACCGGTACGGCTGCACCTCGACCACGTCCGCCCCGGCCTCGGTCAGCCGCGACGTGAACTCCGGCAGCGGCGTCCCGTGCAGCTGGACCGCGACCCGCCGCCCCGCCACGCCCGACGCCAGCAGGTGGTCGAAGAGTTCCGCGTTCGTCTCACCGGGGGCCGACCAGTCCTCCGACAATCCGAGCCCGCGCACCGCGCCCATCGCCTTCGGCCCGCGCACGAAAACCCGCGAAGCACCCAGGTGACGCAGCAGGTCGTCCCGCATGCCCCAGCCCTCGGCCGCGGTAACCCAGCCGCGGAACCCGGCGCCGGTGGTGATCGCGGTGAGGTCGACGGGAGCGGCGAGCACGGCGTCGGTCGCTTCTCGCAGCAAAGTGTCGTCCGGCAACGGCACGATCCGGATGGTCGGCGCGTGCCGTACCGAAGCGCCGTGCCGTTCCAGCGCGGTGATGAACTCCTCCGCGCGGCGTTCGGCGGTGATCCCGATGGTGACGCCGGAAAGTTCACCCATAGTGCGCCCCCATCTCCCTGATCGCCTCCGCCAGTTCGTCCCGCAGTGACGCGGGCTCCAGCACCTGCAGGTCCGGCCCGAAGCGGAGCAGCTCCCCGATCGCCGAGCGGCCCTGCTCCACCGGCAGTTCCATCCGAATCCACCCGTCCTCGTCCGGCTCGGAGGCCGTGTCCAGCGCTCGCGCGCCGACGGCTCCCGTGTAGAACGGTACGAGGGCCCGCGCGAGCGGGGACAGGCGCACCACCGCGGTCCGCGAGTACATCCGCCGTTCGAACTGCTCGGACCACTCCCGCCAGTACACGGACAGGTCGAAATCGGCGGGCCGGGTGAACGGTTCCAGCGTCGTCAGCGCCTCGATGCGTGAGACCCGATACGTCCGGTCGCTGCCCTCGCACCGCGCGGCGAGATACCAGTTGCCACCCTTCAGGATCAGGCCGAGCGGCTCGACTTCGCGCGTGACCTGCTGGTTCCCCCAGCGCCGGTAGTCGATCCGCAGCCGGCGGGTCTGCCAGACGGCCTCGGCCACCTCCGCCAGTTGCGGCAGGCTCTCGATCCCCCGGTGCCAGCCGGGAACGTCGAGGTAGAAGCGCTGGGCGACGGTCGCCGCGCGGGCGCGCAGGTCGGCGGGCAGCGCCGCGTAGAGCTTCAGCTGGGCCGCAGCGAGTACCGTGCCGAGCCCGAGTTCGGAGGCGGCCTCGGGCAGTCCGGCCAGCGACAGCGACCGCGCCTCGTCCTCGGTCAGCCCGGTCAGCCGCGTGCGGTACCCGTCGACGAGCTGGTAACCACCGGTGCGCCCGCGATCGGCGTAGACCGGCACGCCCGCCGCCGACAGCGCCTCGATGTCCCGGTACACCGTGCGCACCGAGACCTCCAGCTCGGCGGCGAGTTCGTCGGCCGTCATCCGGCCGCGGTTCTGCAACAGCAGCAACACCGACAGCAATCTGCTCGCCCGCATGGAAACCAGTATGACCGGAAAACCTGACACAAGCTGTCAGGTAAGGGCGGCAGAGTACTCCCCATGAACACATTCGCGATGAAGAGCTGGGACGAAAGCGTGGTCAGCGGCGCCGAGGACCAGCCGCGGTACGCACACGCACACGCCGTCATGACCTACTCGGGCCTGATCGAGGGCGAGTCGTCGGTCGACTACCTGCTCTACTACTCCGGTCCCGGCTACGACGGCGCCGGGAACCGCGCGCCGGGGTTCGAGCGGATCGAGGGCGCGGTCGACGGCCGCAAGGGCAGCTTCGTCATCCGGCACGAGGTAGGTTTCGACAGCAACGGCATCAACGGCACGTTCACCGTGGTCGACGGCTCAGGCACCGGCGAGCTGACCGGCCTGCGGGGCACCGGCACGATCGCCGGGGCCACGGGCGAGTCCGCGATGGCCTACACATTCGAGTACTCCATCTAGGACGGTCGCGATGGACAGGCAGCAGGTTGTGGCCTACCGGATCGCCGCGCAGGGGTTGCACCGTGAGACGGCCGATCCGCGGGAACTGGCCGTGTTCGATCTCGGGGTGCAGGACAACCAGCGCGGCGGCCCGGCCATCGCGCTGGCCGCACGGCTGTCCACTCCGGCCGCTGCCGACGAGGACGGCTTCGCGCTGCTCTGGTCGCACCGCGGCGCCCCGCACCTGCACCGCCGCCGCGATCTGAAGACGCTCGTGGCCAGCCTGGTTCCACTGTCCGAAATGGACGCGGAGGCACGGATGGGCTGGCAGCGCGCCCAGGTCGCCCGTGCCGGCGTCCCGGCCGCCGAAGCGCTGACGGTCACGGCGCGGGCGCTGCGCAAGGCGGTCGGCAAAACGATGACCAAGGGTGCCGCGAGCACCGCGGTCACCAAGCTGGTGCCCGAAGGCTTCTCCGTCTGGTGCCGCGGCTGCGGGGCCACGCACATCTTCGAGCAGCTGATGCGCCTGGCCGCGCCGCTCGCCGGGCTCGAGCTGGTGCCCGACGCGACCCCGGCCACGCTGACCCCGCTGAAGCCACGGGTACCGGTGCCCGCCAAACCGGACGTGCCCGCCGCGACCGCCGTCATGGCGGCCTACCTGCGCCTGCACGGTCCGGCCACGCACGGCGACGCGGGCGGCTTCTCCGGCACCACGGCCACCGTCGCCAAGGAAATGTGGCCGTCCGACCTCGTGGAAGTCCAGCTGGACAAGAAAAAACGCTACCTTCCCGCCGATTCCCTGCCCTTGCTGGAAAATCCGCCGGAACCGGACGTCGTGCGCCTGCTACCGCCGTCGGATCCCCTGCTCCAGGCCAGGGATCGCGACCTGCTCGTGCCGGAGAAGGCGCACCAGAAGGAGATCTGGAAGATCCTCGGCAATCCGGGCGCGGTGCTCGCCGACGGGGAGATCGCCGGCGTCTGGCGCCCGAAGACCTCCGGCAAGCGGCTCACCATCACGGTGTCGACGTTCTGGCCGCTGGCACCGGACATCCGTGACCGGGTCGGTCAGGAAGCCGAAGTGGTCGCCGCGGCCCGCGGGCTCACACTGCACACCGTGGCCTGGTCGTGATCGGCCCGGCCTGCTCGAAGGCGTACCCGATTTCGAGCAGCTTCCGGTCCTGCCGGTGCGGGCCGATGAGCTGCAGGCCGACCGGAAGGCCGTCCGGGGTGAACGCGGCCGGTACCGACAGCGCCGGGCAGCCGGTGACCGTGATCATCGAGCAGGCAGCCATCCAGCCCAGGTAGTCGGTCATCTCGACACCGGCGACCGACCGCGGGTAAACCAGGTCCACGTCGAACGGAACAACCTGGCTGACCGGGGCCAGCAGCACGTCGTAGGTCTCGAAGAACTCGTGGACCCCCTGGTGGATCGCGGCCTGCCGGGTTTCCGCGCGGCCGAGGTCGGGACCGGTGAGCGCCCGTCCCTGCTCGATGTTCCAGACGGCGTCGGGCTTCATCCGCTCGCGGTGCTGGTCGAGCAGTGAGCCGTAGGCGAGTTCCAGCTGCCAGGCACGCCGAGTCCGGAAGACCTCGTCGGCACCGGAAAGGTCGGGACACGCCTGCTCGACGGTCGCCCCCAGATCCTCGAAGACCTTCGTCGCGGGCAGCAGGGCGTCGATGACCGCGGGCTCCACCGGGACCAGTCCGCCGAAGTCCGGGGTCCAGGCGACGCGGAGTCCGCGCAACTCGCGGTCCAGCGGCTCGGTGAACTCCGCGCCGGTCCCGGCCAGCGAGGTCGGGCTGCGCGTGTCTTCACCGGCCAAAACCGACAGCAACAACGCCGTGTCGGCGACCGTGCGCGCCATCGGCCCCTTCGTGGACAGCGGCGACCACGGGGCCTTGTCCGGCCAGGACGGCACGCGGCCGGGGGACGGACGCAGGCCGACGACGTTGCAGAAGGACGCGGGATTTCGCAGTGAACCACCGGTGTCACTGCCGTCGGCCAGCGGGATCATGCCCGCCGCGAGCGCGGCGGCGGCCCCGCCACTGCTTCCGCCCGCGCTCTTGCCGAGGTCATAGGGATTCCGGGTGGCGCCGAAGACCGGGTTGAAGGTGTGCGAGCCGAGGCCGAGTTCGGGGGTGTTGGTCTTGCCGACGGTGATCGCGCCCGCGGCGCGCAGTCGCTGGATGATCAGGTCGTCCTGTACCGGCACGTGGTCAGCGAAGATGGGCGATCCGTAGGTGGTGCGGATCCCGGCCGTGGCCACCAAATCCTTGTGCGCCATGGGAATTCCGTGCAACGGGCCGACCTGTTCACCCGCGGCCAGCCGGTCGTCCGCCTTCGCCGCCTCGGTCAGCGCGCGCTCGGCGGTCAGCGTGACGATGGCGTTCACCGCGGGATTGGTCTCCTCGATCCGGCGCAGGTGCGCGTCGAGTACTTCGCGGCAGGACACCTCCCTGGTCCGGATCGCCGTCACGATGCTGAGTGCGTCATCGAAGTGCACGCCTGTATCTCCTGGTACTTAGAAGGATTCGAGAATCTGGGCCACGCCGAGGATCCCGAACAGCACGAAGGCACCGGCGAGACCGATGTTCGAGAGGATCCCGTTGCGGTAGACCGGTTCCACCGACCGGCGGTTGAGCAGCCAGAGCAGCGCGCCGGAGAGCACCGGCAGGATCAGCGCACCGAAAATGGCGTAGAGCATCACCAGCGTGACCGGCCGCCCGGTGAACACCACCACGACCGAGGTGAGCACGCAGTACCCGACAAAGGCGCGGAACGGCCGCGAGGTGGTGGCCATGTGCCGGTCGGCGTCCTCTTCGGGGATCGCGCGGATGACCCGGACGCAGTCGGCCATCAGGTAGGACAACGCGTTGAAACCACCCACGATCGAGCTGAACACCACAAAGAAGAAGGTGATCAGGAACAGGATCCGGGTCACCGAACCGAGCAGGTCGCCCATCGGATCGGCGAGCGCGGCCAGCCCGCTGCTGCCTGCGATGCTCTCCCCGGTGCCGTACAGCATCCCGGTGCCGAGCACGGTCATCGCGCAGACGAACAGGAAAACGACGGCGAAGCTGAGCCCCGAGTCGGCCCGCATGATCGGCAGCCAGCTCGAATCCCGCCAGCCCTTCTCCTTGACCCAGTACCCGTAGGCGGCGATGCCCGCGGAGCCGCCGATACCGCCGATCAGCGCGAGCACGGTCATGATCGACCCTTCCGGCAGGGCCGGTCGCAGGGTGGACACGAGCCGCCCCGGGTCGTCCATGTGCCCGATGACCACGGCGGCGGTGGCGACCGCGCCCGCGAACATCACGATCGTGAAGCCGGTCATCACCCGTTCGAACAGGCGATACCGGCCGACGACCACCATCGCCCCGGCGACCAGCGTGAGCACGATCGACATGGCCGTCACCGGCAGCGCGGGGAACAGGGCCGAAACCGCCAGCGCGGCGACCGACCCCAGCGCGGCACCGTAAACCAGGCCGATCACCAGCAGGAAAACCAGGAACACCCAGGGCAACCACCGGCTCGCCGTGCGGAGCCCGCTCATCGGGGTCAGCCCGGTGGCCAGGTGCAGGCGGCCCACCGCTTCGGTGATCGCGAACTTCACCACCACCCCGATGAGCGCGGCCCAGAGCAGGCCCATGCCGTAGGCCGACGCGCCGGACAGCGCGGTGACCATGTCCGCCGCGCCGATCCCGGCCGCGGCGAGCACCAGGCCGGGACCGAGGTAGGCGAGTCTCGCGCGCCAGCTGCGCGGGGCAAGCGGGGTTCCGGAAGCCGTCTGCGGTACGCGGAGATCGTCGCTCATGGTCGTCACCTTCCCGGCGTGGATTCCGGAGACTGTCCGCCGATGCGACTGAAACAGGCAAGATGAATGGGAACAATGAAGATATCGGACATAGGATTGGCGAATGAGTCCAGAAGCGCCACCCACTCCGGCGGTTCCGTTCGGCGAACTCGACCGCCGGATCGTCGGCGCGTTGCATGTGGACGGTCGGGCGTCGTGGCACCGCATCGCGAAGGTGCTCGGCGAGCAGGAACGCACCGTCACCCGTCGTGGCACCGAGTTGCTCAGGTCCGGCCTCGTCCGGATCACCGGTTTCGTGCTGCGCGCGGAAGGCGTGATCGTCGGCCTGAAGTGCGCGCCTGGCCAGGCCCGGCTCGCCGGCGGGGTGCTGGCGCGCCGCGAGGACACCCTGTTCACGCACGTGCTCACCGGCTCGACCGACTGCGTTGCCGAGATCTCCTGCTCACGGGAACGGCTGGCGTCGCTGGTCATGGACGAGCTGCCCGCCACGCCCGGCATGGTCACCAGCTTCACCCAGCCGGTGCTGCGGTACGTCCGGACCGCGCACGAATGGCATCCGGGCCTGATCACCGACGAAGAGCGCGCGAAACTCGAGGAGTCGGCCGCGATACCGCGCGAGCGCCGGGTCGGCGGATTGCAGGACCTGTCCAGGGGCGACCAGTTGCTGTTGCGCGCACTGGCCGATGACGGCCGCCGCACCTACGAAGAACTGGGCAGGCTGACCGGTTTGTCCGACGTCACCGCGCGACGTCACCTGGATCGCCTGCGCCGGGAGGGCCGCGTGCTGATCCGGACGGTGGTCAGCCCGCGGCTGGTCGGGTTGCCGGTGGAGGCAATGCTGTGGGTGACGGCGAGGCCAGCCGACGTCGGCGCGGTGGCCGACGGACTTCGTGAGTCACCGTTCGTGCGCTACGCCAGCAGGCTCGCCGGTGACCACCAGTTCCTGGTCAACGTGACACTGCCGTCGACGGCGGCCCTCGACGAGTTCATCAGCGACGCGGTGTGGGCGCGCCGGGTACAGAGCGTGGAGACCTCTTTTGTGCTCTCGACGCTCAAACGCAGCGGCCTGCTTTCCACAGCGGACTGAGCACTGTGAACCAGACGCGGTGGACTAAACGCTCACGAGGCTGGACTGGTAGCGCCGCACGACCAGATCGGCGATGGCCGGGTGCGCGCCGAGCGGTTCCGCCACCACGGCCGCGCCCGAGTCGACCAGCCGCCGGTGGAACAGGCCCGGCGCGAGCAGCCAGGAAGCCACCGCGACCCGGTGCCAGCGCAGCGAATCCACCACCTCGGCCACCGAAGGCCTTGCGGTGGCGGCAAAACCGACCCGCACCGGCACGCCCAGCCTGGCACGCAACGCCCGCGCGGCCACCCGGACCTCGCTGAGCGCACGGGGATCGCTCGATCCGGCGGCGGCCAGCACCACGGCGTCACCCTGGCGGTATCCGGCGTCGAGCAGGCGGTGTTCGAGCACGTCGATCAGCTCCGGGGCCGCACCGAACGCGGGCGTGACGCTGACCGACCGGTGCCCGCTCGCCTCGATCTGCGCCGGGATGTCCGTCCGCACGTGGTATCCCGACGCCAGGAACGCGGGCACCACCACGGCGGGCCCCGGCACGTCACCGAGCACGCTCGTCACGTCCGGCTGGAGCACGTCCGCGTAGGCGACACGCACCTCGACGTCGACCCGCTCCCGCACCAGTTCCGCCAGTTCCGAGATCACGCGAACCCCGGCAGGCGCCCGGGTTCCGTGTGCCACCAGCACGATCAAGCGATCCCCACCTTCTCCACGGCCAGCCGGTAGCCCCGCTTGACCACGGTCTGCACCAGTTTTCCCTCACCCAGCGACGTCCGGAGCCTGCCGACCGCCGTCTCCACCGCGTGCTCGTCACCGCCGCTGGGCAGCACGGTCATCAGCTGCCGCCGCGAAACCACCCGCCCCGGCTCGCGCGCGAGCGCGCGCAACACGGCCAGCTGAGCGGGGGCGAGCGACCGCAGTTCGCCGTCCACCACCACCGCCTGCCCGCGCAGCTCGACCTCGCGCCCGGCCACCCGCCACCGCGGCACCCGGTCCAGCAGCGCCTGCGACTGCGTGCGTGCCAGCGCGCCGATGCGGGAGCGTTCCGGTTGCACGACCGGGATGCCGAGCGCGGCGAACGGCGCGGCGGTGATCGGCCCGACGCAAGCGACCACCACCCGGTGGGTCAGCGCGTCCACCAGTTCCGCGTACCGCCCGGTCCGCTTGGCCACCGCGAACATGCTCGCCGCGGCGGGCGCGCTGGTGAACGGCATCGCGTCGATCCCGCCCTCCAGCACCGAATCGAGCAGCCGGTCCAGCGGGCCGGGGTCGGCGGGCCCCACCCACCGGTACACCGGGATCTCGATCACCTCGGCACCGGCACTGCGCAGCGACTCCACGAAGAACGGCAGTGGTTCGCCGTGCAGCTGGACCGCCACCCGACGCCCGTCCACCCCGGAGTCGAGCAGGTGCTGCAACAACTCCGCGTTGCTCTCCGACTCCGGTGAGTACACTTCGGACAGTCCGGCCGCGCGCACCGCCCCCTTCGCCTTCGGTCCGCGTGCCAGTACCGCGGCCTCGCCGAGCCGCGCCAGCACGGCGTCACCGAGGCCCCAGCCCTCGGCCGCCTCGATCCAGCCGCGGAAGCCGATGCCGGTGGTCGCCACCACCACGTCCGGCGCCTCGTCCAGCAGCCGCCGGGTGGCGCCGAGCAGTTCGGTGTCGTCGGACAGCGGCACGATCCGGATCGCCGGGCCGTACCGCACGGTCGCCCCCTTTCGCACGAACAGCGCCCCGAGCTCGTCAGCCCGGCGCGCCGCCGTGATCCCGATGGCGAAACCCGCCAGCGGTGGCAGGGCCGTCATGGCCCGCCCACCTCCACCGTGCCCGCCGCCACCCGCACCGGGTAGACCGCCACCCGGACCTCGGGATCGTCGACGCACTGACCGGTCGCCAGCTCGAAGCACTGCTTGTGCATCGGCGAGGCCACCACCGGCACCCCACCGCGGTCGCCGAGGATGCCGCGCGAGAGCACCGCGGCCCCGCTGAACGGGTCCACATTGGACAACGCGTACACGGCGTCGTCGCCGGTGCGGAAGATCGCCACCTGCGCACCATCCGGCAGCAGTGCGGCGACTCCGGCGCCGAGCGGCACCGAGTCGAGCGGGCACATCGCCAGCCAGGTTCGTTCCTGCATCGCGGTCATCGTGCTGCCACCTCCGGCATTCCCAGCGAAACCGGCACGTTCTGCTCACGTTCGACGCGGAACGAGATCGTCGGGTCCGGCGTGCCCGGCGCGTTCACGAACGAGGTGAACCGCGCGAGCTTCTCCGGGTCTTCGAGCACCCCACGCCATTCGTCGGCGTAGGAATCCACGTGCTTCTCCATCGCGGCGTCCAGCTCCTCGCAGATGCCGAGGCTGTCGTTGACGATCACGTCGTACAGGTGGTCGAGGCCGCCTTCCATCTCCTCGATCCACGGCGCGGTGCGCTGCAGCCGGTCGGCGGTCCGCACGTAGAACATCAGGAACCGGTCGATCGTGCGGAGCAGCGTCTCGCTGTCCACATCGGACACCAGCAGTCGCGCGTGCCGCGGCGTGGTACCGCCGTTGCCGCCGACGTAGAGGTTCCAGCCGTTCTCCGTGGCGATCACGCCGAAGTCCTTGCCGCGTGCCTCGGCGCATTCACGCGCACACCCGGAGACGGCCGCCTTCAGCTTGTGCGGCGACCGCAGGCCGCGGTACCGCAGCTCAAGCTCCACCGCCATGCCGACGCTGTCCTGGACCCCGTACCGGCACCAGGTGGAGCCGACGCACGACTTCACCGTGCGCAGCGCCTTGCCGTACGCGTGCCCCGACTCGAAACCGGCGTCCACCAGCCGGCGCCAGATCAGCGGCAGCTGGTCCACCGTCGCGCCGAACAGGTCGATCCGCTGGCCGCCGGTGATCTTGGTGTACAGCCCGAACTCCTCGCCGACCTCGGCGATCACCTTCAGCTTCGCCGGGGTGATCTCACCACCGGGGATGCGCGGCACCACCGAGTACGAGCCGTTGCGCTGGATGTTCGCCAGGAACCGGTCGTTGGTGTCCTGCAGCGTCGCCTGCTCGCCGCCGAGGATGTGCCCGTTGCCCAGCGTCGCCAGGATGGAGGCCACCGCGGGCTTGCAGATCGCGCAACCGGTGCCGGTGCCGTGCCGCGAGATCAGCTCGCCGAACGTGGTGATCCGGGTCGCGCTCACGATCTCGAACAGTTCCGCGCGGGAGAAGGAGAAGTGCTCACAAAGCGCCTTCGACTGCTCGACCCCGCACGAGTCCAGCAGCTTCGACAGCATCGGCACGCACGAACCACACGCCGTGCCCGCCCGGGTGCAGGCCTTGATCTTCGGCACGTCGTTGCACTCGTGTTCCAGGATCGCGTCGGTGATCGTCGCCTTGGTGACGCCGTTGCACGAGCAGACCTGGGCGTCCGGCGGCAACGCGTCCACACCGACGCCTTCGCCGCCACCCGACGGCGCGAGCATCGAACCCGGTGACGCGGGCAGCGGGCGGCCGACGAACGACCGCAGCATCGTGTACTGCGAAGCGTCCCCGACCAGAACACCGCCGAGCAGCGTCTTGCCGTCCTCGGAGACCACCAGCTTCTTGTAGTAACCGTCGATCGAATCGGCGAACACGACCTCACGCGCGCCCTCGGTGGCCGCGTGCGCGTCACCGAAGCTCGCCACGTCGACCCCGAGCAGCTTCAGCTTGGTCGACATGTCCTGCTCACCGAATTCGGCGTCCCCGCCGAGCAGCTGCGCCGCGACGATCTCCGCCATCGCGTACCCCGGCGCCACGATGCCGTACACGCGGTTCTCCACCGCCGCGCACTCACCGATCGCGAAGATCGCCGGATCGCTGGTGCGACAGCGGTTGTCCACCAGCACACCACCGCGTTCACCGACTTCGAGCCCGCTCGACCGGGCCAGGTCGTCCCGCGGGCGGATGCCCGCCGAGAACACCACCAGGTCCAGGTCCAGCTCGGTGCCGTTGGCCAGCTTGGCCAGCAGCCGGTCGCCGTCGGCCTCGATGACGCTCGCCGACGTTCCGGTGTGGACGGTCACGTCCAGCGCGGTGACCAGGTCGCGCAGCAGTCCGGCACCGCCGTCGTCGACCTGCAGCGGCATCAGGCGCGGGCCCATCTCCACCACGTGGGGTGAGAGTCCCATGTCCCGCAACGCCTTCGCGGCCTCCAGGCCGAGCAGGCCACCGCCGACCACCATCGCCGACCGGCGGCCGCGACCGGACGCACCGGCCGCGGCCCGGATGTCGTCGAGGTCCTCGATCGTCCGGTAGACGAAGCAACCGGGCAGGTCGTGACCAGGCACCGGCGGCACGAACGGCTTCGACCCGGTGGCCAGCACGAGCGCGTCGTAGGACTGCTCGAACCCGGCCTCGGTGCGGACCACGCGGTTCTCGCGGTCGACCGACACCACCGGGTCGCCGAGCCGCAACTCCACCCGGGAGTCACCGGCGTAGTCGGAACCGGGCAGCGCCAGCAGTTCCGCGTCCCAGCCGTCCACATAGGAGGTCAGCGCGACCCGGTCGTACGCCGGGCGTGACTCCTCGGCCAGCACGACCACGCGCCAGTCGCTCTCGCCCGCCCGCACGGCCTCGACCAGCCGGTGGGCGACCATTCCGTGCCCGGCGACAACCAGTGTCCGCATCGCTGCTCCTCCCACAGAAAACACAGTTCCTCAGACCTCGGCCCCGGCCAGGGCGGGGCTCGGCGAACGCACGCCTGCACGGCGCAGGTAGACGGCCCAGGTCACGCCGGCACAGACGAGGTAGAACGCGGTGAACGCGACAAACGCGGGGACTCCGCCACCGGTACCGGCGAAGGAGGCCCGGAAGGCCAGGTTGATGAACAGCCCGCCGATCGCGCCGATCGCCCCGGCCAGGCCGATCAGCGCACCGGACAGGCGCCGCGCCCGCAGCAGTTCGACCGTCTCGGACGCACCGGTTTCGATGGCCGACTGCGCCTTGGCGCGGAAGATCGCCGGGATCATCTTGTAGGTGGAACCGTTGCCGATACCGGAAAGCACGAACAACACGATGAAGGCGATGGTGAACATGGCCAGCGACTTTGCGTTGGACGCGGCGATCGCGCCCGTCGCGGCGATCGCCATGCCGCCGAAGGTCCACAGGGTCACCTTCGCGCCGCCGATCCGGTCGGCCAGCGTGCCACCGACCGGCCGGATCAGCGAACCGATCAGCGGGCCGAGAAAGGTCACCGCGGCGGCCTGCAGCGGCGTGCGGCCGAACTGGTTCTGCAGCACCAGGCCGAAGGCGAAGCTGTAGCCGATGAACGAGCCGAAGGTGCCGATGTAGAGGAAGGACATCACCCAGGTGTGCTTGTCCCTGACCACTTCGCGCATGGCCTTGGTGTCGCCGCGCACGCTGGCCAGGTTGTCCATGTACAGGTACGCGAGCAGCGCGGCCAGCACGATCAGCGGCAGGTAGATGAACAGCACCAGCCGCGGCGCCATCGCGCCGGCGGTGCCGATCACCAGCAGGCCGACCAGCTGGATCGCCGCCACGCCAAGATTGCCGCCGCCCGCGTTCAGCCCGAGCGCCCAGCCCTTGAGCCGTTCCGGGTAGAAGGTGTTGATGTTGGTCATCGAGGAGGCGAAGTTCCCGCCGCCGACCCCGCCGAGCGCGGCGACCAGCAGGAAGGTGCCCAGCGATGTCCCCGGCTCCATCACGATCGCGGCCAGCGTGGTCGGCACCACCAGCAGCGCCGCGCTGATCACCGTCCAGTTGCGACCGCCGAACTTGGCCACCGCGAAGGTGTACGGCAGGCGCATCAGCCCGCCGACCACGGTCGGGGTGGACACCAGCAGGAACTTGTCCGCCGCCGAGAAACCGTACTGCGGCCCCATGAACAGCACCATCACCGACCAGAGGGTCCAGATGGAGAAGCCGACGTGCTCGGCGAAGATGGAGAACCACAGGTTCCGCCGGGCCACCCGCTTGCCGGTGGTCTCCCAGAACTCCGCGTTCTCCGGTTCCCAGTGCTGTATCCAGCGTTTTGTCCGCATGTGTTGCCTTTCGCCGTTCAGGAGGTTTCGGCCAGCCAGCCGGCGATGCCCCGCACGGCATCGGCACAGCCACCGCAGCCGGTGGTCGCCCTGGTCGCCGCGGCCAGCGCGGGCACATCGGTGGCACCCGCCCGCCACTGCTCGACCAGCCGCCCCTTGGTCACCGAGTTGCAGCGGCAGACCACCGCGGTGGCGGGCAGGTTGGCCGGGTTCACCGACGGCGCCGCCGCTTCACCGGGACCGGGCAGCGCGCGGCCGAGCAGCAGCGCGAGCTTGTCCTCGGGGAGCCGGGCACCGCGGTCGTAGAGCTGGGTCAGGTTCGCCGCCGCGTCGGGCAGGCCGAGCACGATCGCGCCCGCCACCTTTTCCTCACGCACCAGCAGTTTCGCGTACCGGCCCCGGGTCGAGTCGGACACGCTGAGCACCTCGGCACCGGCGGCTTCGGTATCGCCGAACGCCGCCAGGTCGACCCCGCGAGCCTTGAGCCTGGTCACCACCGGGGTGCCCCGGTAGCGGGTGGCGGTGTTCTCGCCGGTGACCAGATCGGCCACCACGGCCGCCTGTTCCCAGGCGGGTTGCACCAGTCCGGACACCGTGCCGGGGTGCTGGGCGCAGTCACCGATGGCGAACACCCGGCCGTCGCTGGTGCGCAGGGAGTCGTCGACGAGCACACCGCGGTCCACGGCGAGCCCGGCTTCCGTGGCGAGCGCGACATCCGCGCGCACCCCGGCCGAGACCACCACCAGATCCGCCTGGACGTACGAACCGTCGTCCAGCTTGAGCCCGTCGCCGGGCAGGTAACGCGCCGCCGTCGCGCCGAGCTTGAACTCGATGCCCAGTCCTCGCAGGGTTTCCGCGAGCACCCGGCCGCCTTCCGGGTCGAGCTGGCGTTCCATCAGGTGCCCGACCGGGTGCACCACGGTGACCAGGTTCCCGCGCCCGGCCAGTCCGCGCGCGGCCTCAAGGCCGAGCAGCCCGCCGCCGAGCACCGCCACCGGCGCGCCGATGTTGGCCGCGTCGATGATGCGTTCGCAGTCGGCGAGGGTGCGGAACGGGACCACACCCGGCGAGGGCTCCCCGTTGTCCGTGGTCAGTCCTTCGACCGGCGGCAGCCACGGCTTGGCACCGGTGGCCAGCACCAGCGCGTCGCAGTCCACTGTGGACCCGTCGGCCAGCTCGATCCGGCGGGCCGTCCGGTCGATCCGCGCCACCGCGGTCCCCAGCCGCAGGTCGACGTCGTTCTCCTTGGCCCACTCGTTGTCGTGCAGCCACACCGACTCCGGGCGCATGGTGCCCGCGACCACACCGGAGAGCAGGACCCGGTTGTAGGCCGGGTAGCTCTCCGCGCCGATCACCGTCAGCGAAACCCTGGCCCCGGCGGGGTCGCGGCGCCGGATCTCCTCGGCGACCCTGGCCCCGGCCATGCCGTAGCCGATCACCACCACGTCGCGGGTCATCGCACACCCGCCAGCCGGACCGCGCACACCTTGAACTCCGGCATGCGGCTGGTCGGGTCGAGCGCCGGATTGGTCAGCAGGTTCGCCCGCTGCGCCCCGGGAAAGTGGAAGGGCAGGAACACCAGGTCCGGTCGCATCGACGAGACGCAGCGGACGCGAGCCTGGACCGCACCTCGCCGGGATTCGACCTCGGCCCAGTCGCCGTCGGCCAGTCCGGCCCGCGCGGCGGTGTCCGGGTGCACCTCGACGAAGGCCTCGGGCACGGCGTCGTTCAGCTCGTCGACCAGCCGCGTCTGCGCGCCCGACTGGTAGTGCTGGAGCACGCGGCCCGTGGTGGCCTGCAAGGGAAACTCGTCGTCCGTCGGCTCGGCGGGACCGCGGTGGTCGACCGCGTGGAACCGCGCCCGGCCGTCGGCGTGCGCGAAGCGGTCGAGGAACACGCGCGGGGACCCGGGGTGGTCCCGCTCGGGCACCGGCCAGTGCAGCCGTTCCCCGGCACGCAGCCGGTCGTAGGTCACCCCGGAGTAGTCGGCGAGACCGCCCTTCGAGGCGGCACGGAGTTCGTCGAAGACGGTTTCGGCGTCCACCGGGAACCGCCCGCCGGGTTGCCCGAGCCTGCTCGCCAGGCCGGACAGCACGTCGAGATCGGTGCGGACGCCTTCGGGCGGATCGATCGCGCGGCGGCGCAACAACACCCGCCCCTCGATGTTGGTCATCGTGCCCTCCTCCTCGGCCCACTGCGTGATGGGCAGCACAACGTCGGCGAGCGCGGCCGTTTCGGACAGCACCAGATCGGCCACCACCAGGAAGTCCAGCGCACCGAGCCGGTCGGCGACGCGCGCCGACCGCGGCGCGGACACCAGCACGTTGCTGCCGAAGACCAGCAGCCCGCGCGGACCGTTCTCGGTGCCCAGCGCGTCGAGCAGTTCGTAGGCGGAGCGGCCGGGACCGGGCAGCGATTCCGGTGACACGCCCCACACCCCGGCCACGTGCGCCCGCGCGGCGGGGTCGTCGATGCGCCGGTACCCGGGCAGCTGGTCGGCCTTCTGCCCGTGCTCACGGCCGCCCTGCCCGTTGCCCTGCCCGGTCAGGCAACCGAAGCCCGACCCGGCGCGGCCGGGAAGTCCCAGTGACAGGGCCAGGTTGATCCACGCGCTGACCATGTCGGCGCCGCTGGCGTGTTGCTCGGTACCGCGCGCGGTGAGGATGTACGCGTTGCGTGCATTCGCCAGCCGCGCGGCGACCGCGCGCTGGTCGGCGGCCGACACCCCGGTGATCCGCTCGACCCGTTCCGGCCACCACGCCGCCGCGATCCGCCACACCGCTTCGAAACCCGTGGTACGTTCGTCCACATAGGACTGATTGAGCCGGCCGTCGGCCACCACCGCGTGCAGGATGCCCAGTGCCAGCGCCAGATCCGTGCCGGGAGCCGGTTGCAGGTGCAGTTCGGCCAGCTCGGCGGTCGGCGTGCGCCGGGGGTCGACCACGATCAGCCCGCGCTTGAGGTACCGCGCGAACGGCGGCATGGTCTCGGCCGGGTTCGAGCCGACGAGCAGGATCGCGTCCGCCTCGGCGAGGTCCTCCAGCGGGAACGGCAGGCCGCGGTCGAGGCCGAACGCGCGCATCCCGGCCGCGGCCGCCGAGGACATGCAGAACCGGCCGTTGTAGTCGACCTGCGAGGTGCCGAGCGCGACGCGCGCGAACTTCCCCAGCAGGTAGGCCTTTTCGTTGGTCAGCCCGCCGCCGCCGAACACCGCGTTCGCGTCCGCGCCGTGCTCCCGCTTCAACTCCGCCAATCGGGTGGCGACCAGGTCGAGCGCCGCGTCCCAGCTCGCCGGGCGCAGTTCGCCGTCGACGCGGATCAGCGGGGTGGTCAGGCGGGCCGGGGAACGCAGCAGACTGCCCGCGGTCCAGCCCTTCTGGCAGAGCCCGCCCTCGCCCGCCGGGGCGGTTTCGGTGCCGCGCACCGCCATCGCGCACTGCAGCGCGCAGTACGGACAGTGTGTCGCAGTGCTGGTCACCGGCTCGCTGATCGCGGTCATCGGCCTCCTTCCGCCTGTCCTGACGGTAAGGAGCGCTTGTTACTCGAATACGACCAAATGTTTCAGGCGTTTGACATTGCCCGGACGATTGCGGGCCGGTGACGGTGAAGTTTCAGAGCAGCGCGCTGACCTCACGGGCGGCAACCCGCAGGCCATCAAGGGAAGACGGGGTGAAATCCGGGTCCAGTGCGATGATCGCCAGCCGGAACAGTGTGGCGCGCAACACAAGCTGCGGCCACTCGGGCAGATGTGCCCAGCGTTGCAGGAGTTGCGAGTCGGCCCCGCCCCAGGCGAGCGCGTCCACGGTGGCCACCGCGGCGCCCCATTCGGCGGGCCGGAAGTACGGTTCGAAGTCGACGATGCCGGGCGGTTCGTCCCCGTCGAAGAGGACCCGGCCGAACAGCTCGCCGTGCACCAGCTGGTCCGGTCCGTGCACCGGGCGGCGTGCGCCGGCGAGCACCTCGAACCAGCCGCCGCCCTTCTTCTCGTCCAGCTCGGGTTCGAGTTCTTCCCAAGCCATCCGGTCGGCGATCGCGTAGACGTCGCGGCGCCCGGCCAGGAAGTCCGGCCGCGGCTCGTCCGCGGTCGCCTGGTGCAGCTTCACCGCGGCCAGCACCAGTTCGTCGTAGCGCGGCTGCGGCGTGCCGGAGATGAACCGGCACGCCGTCCAGCCCGCCACGATCGACCGGCCGTCGGTGGACCGGACCGGCCGGGCGACCCGCACGTCCGGCAGCGAGATGCGCTCCATCGTGCGGGCCTGCCACAGCGTTCGCGCGCGGTCGTGCACCGGCTTGAGCACCAGGTCACCGCAGCGCCAGCCCAGTCCGGACGGCATCGGCTCCGGTTCGGCGCCCTTCGCCCCGAACGCCGCCATGGCGTGCGGCGGCGGGGGCTGGCGTCTCGGGGCCGGTGCGGTCACATCCCGCACGCTATCGCGCTGACGCGCGGGATCAAGGGATCCTTAGTAGGTCGGCAGACTCGGGTCGACCTGCCGCGCCCACGCGAGCACCCCGCCACCGAGGTGCGTGGCATCCTTGAACCCGGCCTGGTGCAGCGCCGCCAGTGCCTCCGCCGAGCGCGCGCCCGACTTGCAGTGCAGCACGATCGGCTTGTCCTGCGGCAGTTCGGCCAGCGCCTCCCCGGACAGGATCCGGTCCTTCGGGATCAGCTTCGCGCCCTTGATGTTCACGATCTCGTACTCGTGCGGCTCGCGGACGTCGATCAGCTCGAAGTTCTCGCCGTTGTCGAACTTGGCCTTCAGCTCGGCCGCGGTGATCGTGCTGTTCGACGCGGCCTGCTGCGCCTCGTCGGAGACCACCCCGCAGAACGCCTCGTAGTCGATCAGCTCGGTGATCTTCGGCGTGTCCGGGTCCTTGCGGATCTTGACCTCGCGGTACCGCATCTCCAGCGCGTCGTAGCTGATCAGGCGGCCGAGCAGCGGCTCACCGATGCCGGTGATCAGCTTGATCGCCTCGTTCACCATGATCGAGCCGATCGAGGCGCACAGCACGCCGAGCACCCCGCCCTCGGCGCACGAGGGCACCATGCCGGGCGGCGGCGGCTCGGGGTAGAGGTCGCGGTAGTTCAGCCCCTTGCCGTTCGGCGCGTCCTCCCAGAACACGCTGACCTGGCCCTCGAACCGGAAGATCGAGCCCCAGACGTACGGCTTGCCGAGGATCACCGCGGCGTCGTTGACCAGGTAGCGGGTGGCGAAGTTGTCCGTGCCGTCGACGATCAGGTCGTAGTCGCGGAAGATGTCCAGCGCGTTCGAGCTCTCCAGCCGCTCGGTGTGCAGGTGGACCTTCACGTTCGGATTGGTCTCGGCCAGCGACTCCTGGGCGGAGGCGGCCTTCAGCTTGCCGACGTCGCTCTGCCCGTGGATCACCTGGCGCTGGAGGTTCGACTCGTCGACCACGTCGAAGTCGACGATGCCCAGCGTGCCGACCCCGGCCGCGGCCAGGTACAGCAGGGCCGGGCTGCCCAGTCCGCCGGCGCCGATGACCAGCACCTTGGCGTTCTTGAGCCGCTTCTGCCCGTCCATCCCGACATCCGGGATGATCAGGTGACGGCTGTAGCGGGCCACCTCGTCCTTGGTGAGCTCGGCGGCCGGCTCGACGAGCGGCGGCAGCGTACCTGACATCGTGGTGGACCTCCATACTTCGCGCGGCGTTCTCGCGTACCACTATGCCTAACGCACTCCCGCCGCCCGGTCTTCCCCCGGTCCACCTGGTGGGAAGGGGTTGCGGTCAGCCCGCCTGCGCCCCCGGGTTCGGGTAGCTGTTCGGCTTGCAGACCTTGCCGTCGGCGGGCACCGAGTTCCGGTCGCCGCCGGGCACGTTGTTCAGCTTGGCCACGTAGTCGTTGGCCACGCCGAAGCTCTGCTGCATCATCACCGGCGCCAGGTCGCCGTCCTTGCCGCAGCCGATGTGCCCGTGGCCCAGCGCGTGCCCGACCTCGTGGTTGATCGCGTACTCGCGGTAGGCCAGCAGGTCCGAGCTGAACGCCTTGGCGCCGCGCACCCAGCGGGCGAGGTTGATCACCACCTGCTTGGTGTCACCCTTGCGGCACGAGGCCTCGTACGGGATGGACGAACCGCACACCCGTTTCGCGGTGTCCGAAGTGGTCAGCGCGACCTTGAAGTCGGCGGTCGGGTCGCTGTTGTCCACCCGCTGCAGCCGCAGCTGCCCGCTGCCGGCCCAGCCGCGCGGGTCCTCGGAGAGGATGCCCTGCACGGTGTTCGCGAAGGTGTCCTCACCACCGATGTCGTCCGGCGGGATGCCGTCCTCGATCTCGATCGTGTACTTCCACAGCTTGCCGCCGCTGCCGAACGGTTCCGACTTGCCGGGCACCACGTGCCAGGTGCCTTCGCCCTTCTGCGCGTACGGCTTGCCCTCCGGCAGGTCGGCGGTCGGGATGTTCAGGTCGGCCTGCGGGGCGGGCAGCTCGGCGCCGGCGGGCGCGGCCTCGCCCTCGCCGTTGGTACCGGAGCCCTCGCCACCGGCCAGCGTGGTCGAGGTCTGCTCGGCCGGGGGCGTCTCCGGCGGGCTGGTCGCTGTGTCGAAGACCACCAGCGCGGTCACCACGGCCAGTACCGGCAGGGCGTACACGCGCCAGCCGTAGGTCTTGGTCAGCTTGCCGACCTTGCCGCGCTTCGGCGCGGGCTGCGGCTCCTCCTCACGGGGGCGCCACGACGCGCTCAGCGGCTCCGCGGCGGTGCGCCGGGAACCGGGGCGGTAGCGCTCCTCACCGGCGCGAACGGCTCGTCCGCTGCCCGTGTGGTAGCTGCCGTAGCGGTCGGAACGACGGGCCGACGAGGAGTGCGGCGACCGTTCACCGCCGCCTCGCGCGCCATTCGTCACCCGGTTCGCCACGCGTCCAGGGTGCCATATCCAAAACGTTATGCCGTCGCCGACCGGCGCCCGACACCCCGGAAATCCCTCACCCGAACGGGTTACCAGCGATCTGCTTCGACACGCTCCCACATACCCAGCACGGCCTTCGCTACGGTATTCGGGCGTTCCATCTGGGCCACATGGCCCGTTCGTGGCAGGACGAGTAGACGCGCACGCGGCATCAGTGTCGCCGTCCGTGATGCACGCCGCACCGAAATCACCCGGTCCTTCTCACCCCACACGACCAGCGTCGGCACGGTCACCTCGGCCGCCGCCGCCCACAGCGAGGCCGGGCCCCGGCTGAACCAGGCGCGGAAGATGCCGAAGGTGCTGCGGGCCATCGCGGGCGCGGCCCAGGCGAACTCGGCCCGCGCGCTGTGCTCCTCGGCGAGTTCGGCGAGCCGCCGCTCGGAGAAGGCCGCCGGATCGGCGAAGCACAGCTTGATCACCTGCTTCGCGCGTTCCTCCGGGCCGAGCGCGGCCAGCGCGCGGCGGACCCGCTTGCCGACGAACGGCAGGTAGGCCAGCGCCATCCGCGGGTCGGACAGCCGCCGGTGGTCGACCCGCCGGTCCGGCATGGCCGGTGAGATCAACGTCAGCGTGCGCACCAGCTCCGGCCGCCGCGCGGCCACCAGCAGCGCGATCGCCCCGCCCATCGAGTTGCCCAGCAGGTGCACCGGGCCCTTGCCGAGCCCGTCGAGGAACTCGGCGAGCAGCGCGGCGTGCGAGTTGAGGCCGAAGTCGAACTCCGAGGGCGGCTCGGAGAAGCCGAACCCGGGCAGGTCGACCGCGATCCCGGTGGCCGCGGGCGCGAGCAGGGCGGCCAGCTCGGTCCAGTTCGTCGACGAACCGCCGAGCCCGTGGACGTAGACCGCGACCGTGCCGTCCGCGCCCGGCGTCCGGCGCAGGTGCAGCCCGACGCCGCCGATTTCCTCGGTTTTGCCTGGCCACGGCTCCACGTGCGGGTCGAGCGGCGGCAGCGGGGTGGTGCTCAGCGGCACATGGGTGATCGGCGTTCTGCCGTTGGGGGTAGTCGGCGGCACTGCTCCAGAATGCCTGATCTGGCCGGACGCTTGGCGTTCGATCAGTACCGACGAGTAATGTCAGGGGGACGCTTCGGCCGTGGTGACCCCCGCGCGAAGCGAGATGGTCTGGAGGGACTGATGACGGAAGCGGCTCAAAGCACCCCGCGGACGCAGGTGCGGCTGCCTCGCACGGAACGGCGGGCCCAGCTGCTGACCGCCGCCCAGCGGGTGTTCGCCGCCAACGGCTACCACGCGGCGGCGATGGACGAGATCGCCGAGCAGGCCGGGGTCAGCAAGCCCGTGCTCTACCAGCACTTCCCCGGCAAGCTCGACCTCTACATCGCGCTGCTGGAGAGCCACGTCGACGAGCTGGTGCGGCGGGTGCGCGCGGCGCTGGACTCCACCACGGACAACAAGCAGCGCGTTCCGGCCACGGTCGGCGCCTTCTTCGACTTCGTCAACGGCGACGCCGGCGCGTTCCGGATGATCTTCGAATCCGACCTGCGCGGCGAGCCCGCCGTGCAGCAGGCGGTGGACAGGGCGACCTCGGCGAGCGTGGACGCGATCACCGAGACGATCACCTCGGACGCCGGTCTCGACGAGGACCGCGCCCGCCTGCTGGCCGTCGGACTGGTCGGGCTGAGCCAGGTCAGCGCCCGGTTCTGGCTGGCCAACCACAGCTCGATCAGCCGCGAGGAGGCGGTCGCGCTGACCTCCACCCTGGCCTGGCGCGGCATCGGCGCCGGCTTCCCCCTGCAGCACTCGTGAGGTGAGGTCAGGGCGGTGCCACACCGCCCTGACCCCCACGACCTCTCAGACCCCGGCGAGCACCGGGACCTTCAGCAGCGCCCGGATGCGCGCGGCCACCTCGTCGGCGCGTTCGTAGGGCAGCATGTGCCCCGCCTTCGGGAAGTAGACGAACTCCGCCTCCGGCAGCTCGTCCGCGATCACCCTGGCGTGCGGGACCGGGCACAACCGGTCCAGCTGCCCGGCGAGCACGACCGCCGGCGTGCCGCGGAGCGCGGCCAGCGCGAGCCGGCGGTCGTGCCGCGTGATCGCCTCCAGGAAGCCGGCGATGCTCGCGGGGTGCGCGCGCAGGGCCTGTGCCGCGACGTCCAGCACGTCGGCCCGTGCCGCTCCCCGCCCGAACGCGAGCCACCGCGTGAACGGCGCCAGGAAGCCCGGCGTACCGGGCAGGGTGTCCTTGCGCCGCCGTTCGAGCAGGTTCCGCACCCGCGGTTCCACCCTGGGCACCCCTCGCCCGGCGAGGCCGGGAAGGCCAAGGGTGAGCTGGTTCATCTCACCGGACGAGGTGGCCACGAAGGCCACCCCGGCGACCCGGCTCGACACCAGTTCCGGGTGGCGCTCGGCCAGCGCCATGATCGTCATGCCGCCCATCGAATGCCCGGCGAGCACCAGCTTGCCGTCCGGCACCACGGTTTCCAGCACTTCGGCCAGGTCGTCGGCGATCTGCTCGATCGTCGCCGTCGTTTTGGTCGCGGGCGCCGACCGGCCGTGCCCGCGGTGGTCGTACCGCAGCAGCCGCTGCCCCGGCAGCCGCTGGACCACCGGCTCCCAGCAGGTCAGGTCCTGCGTCCAGCCGTGCACCAGCACCAGCGTCACCGCGGCGTCCTCCGGCCCGCTCAGCTCCAGGTGGAGCCGCGTGCCGTCGGCGGTGACGTACTCGCGCGCGCTCACTTGGCCGGCAGGAGGAAGGACTTCTTCCAGAAGTACATCCCCGGTTTGCCGATCAGGCCGGCGTCCTGCAGGAACGGCATGATCTTCTCGCCCGCGTAGGCGATGGTCTGCTGCCAGTTCGGGTTGTTCAGCGCGGCCTCGACCCCGTCACGCGGCCGGATGCCGACCGCCTTGTAGACGTGGGGATTGATGAACGCCCTGGTGACGAAGTAGGAGATCAGCGCGATCAGGAACTGCTGGTAGACCAGCTCCGCGCGGTTCAGCTTGGCCATGCCGCGGGTGACCTCCTCCCGCGCGAAGGTCACGTGGCGGGCTTCCTCCAGCACGTGGATCCGGTTCACCATGCGCACCAGCGGCTGGATCTCCGGGTCGTTCATCTGCTCGCGCTGCAGCCGGTCCAGCACCTCCTCGGCGACCAGGATGGCGCCGTAGCGGGCTGGCCCGTAGCTGATCGCGGGCAGCAGCTTGGCCAGCTGGCGCAGCGCGGGCACCGGCCCGTACGCCGGGCAGCCGATCCGGTCGGCCAGCCGCGCGAACATGGTCGAGTGACGGCACTCGTCGGCCACCTCGGTCAGCGCGTACTGCGCGTGGCTGGTGGTCGGGTCCGTCTCGTAGACCTCCTTGAGCAGCATCTGCATCAGCAGGATCTCGAACCAGAGCCCGGTGGTCGCGACACTGGCGATCTCGTGCTTGCCCAGCTCGATCCGCTGCTCCGGGGTCAGCTTCCGCCACAGGTCCGTGCCGTAGAGGCTGGAGCGGTGCTCCGGGATGTAGTGCTTGCCCGGCACCAGTGGCGCGTCCCAGTCGATGTCGACGTCGGGGTCGTAGAACTTGTTCGCCGAAGACTTGAGCAGTCGTTCCGCGGTCTTTTCCCGACCCGCGTCCTTGAGCGTCCGCGTCATTGCCGACCCTGCCTTCCACACACCCGCACTTGTGTGTAACTTGAGGTAACAGTTACCTCTGGTAGCATGCGAGACATGGTCGGCCGTGTCAAGCGCAACAGCAAGCAAGCCAGCAAGCAGCCCGCCGCCGGGGAGCCGGACACCGGGGACGCCCGGCGCGATCGCTGGCGCAAGCACCGCATCGCGCGGCGCGCGGAGTTCGTCGAGGCCGCGCTGCGGGCGCTCGACCAGCACGGTCCCGACCTCGGCATGGAGGACGTCGCCGCGGAGGCCGGGGTGACCAAGCCGGTGCTGTACCGGCACTTCGAGGACAAGGCTGATCTTTTTGTGGCGCTCGGCCAGCGCGGCACGAACATCCTGTTCGAGCGGTTGATCCCGGCGATCAACGCCGAACTCGCGCCGTTGCCCCGGATCCGCATGGCGCTGGACGCCTTCTTCGGCGTGATCGAGGAGCACCCGAACCTGTACCGCCTGCTGGCGCGCGGGTCGTGGCCGGACAAGCCGGTGGATTCGGACGTGGTGGCGGAGGACAAGGAACTCATCGCGACCGCGCTGACCGCGTTGCTCGGTGACTACATGCGGATGTTCAACATGGATTCGGGCGCCGCGGAACCGTGGGCGCACGGGATCGTCGGCCTGGTGCAGAACACCGGCGAGTGGTGGCTGGAGCGACGGTCGATGAGCCGGGACAGCGTGGTCGAATACCTGACCCAGCTGATCTGGGCGGCGATCGACGGACTGCTGCGCCAGCGGGGCGTGGTGGTCGACCCGAACCTGCCACTGGAGCAGAACAAGGTCGTGCAACTGGTACGGGGAAAGGACGAAACGGCGTGAGCGAGCACGAACACGACGACGAAGACGGCTACACCGGCGACGCCACACTGGTGGTCGGCGAGACGGAACTGGCGGTGCGGGTCCAGCTGCGAGGCCACTTCCAGCCGATCGACGGTTACTACCACTGGTACGGCCGGATCACCGCTTCCCCGGAACTGTCCACTTTGCTGGGTGGCAGGAAAACGAAGGCGGAGATCCGCACCCCGGAAGGCTCGGCCCCGTGCGAACTGTCCGATCCGGACACCTGGGACCGCTACCGCGTCATGGGCACCAGCACCCCACCGTTCCACGTCCCGAAGTCGCTGTCCGAAATCGAAGCCGCCACCGCCTAGCTTTCACGGCAACCGGGGCACCAAACCAGCAACCGGGACACAAACCGGCAGCCGGGGGCCCAATCCCCACCACAGCCACCCAGGTCCGCAGCCAAAACACACTGAAAACCGGGGTGGCGCCCCATCAAGCCCCAGCAGCCACAATCAAGACCGCTTCGGAATCAACTTCCCCGGCCACCGCGACGCCTGATGCAGCACCCACTCCAACGGCCCCCGCCCGATCCACTTCTTCCACGCCACCGCGAAAACCACCGCCACGCCACCGAACCACAGCCAGTGCGTCAGGCTGAACGCGTCCTTCTCCCGGAAGAACCACCAGATCGCCACGAAGTGCGCGGCGTACGCGGTCAGCGCGATCGAGCCCAGGTCCGCGATGGGCCGCAGCAGCCTGCCGTGCCGTCGCGCCAGCAGCATGCAGCCGCCGATCGCGGCCGCCGAGATGCCGATGCAGCCAACCAGGTCGAACGGCGTGTACGAGTGTCCGTTCGCGACGAACTCCCAGGCCAGCGTGGTGGTCGGCGGCGTGCCGAACGACTGGTTCACGTTCTGCTCGTAGAACTCCGCCGGGCTCATCCCGGCCGCGCCCGCCGCCGGGATCAGCGAGCGGTAGATCTCCTCGCGCCCGCCGAGCACGTCCGTGGCCAGCCAGGACGTCGTGTACGCGACGGCCGCGGTGATCGCGCCACCGGCCACCAGCCGGCGGCAGACCAGCTCCGAGCGCAGGTTCATCCGCCCGATCGCCATGCCGGCGAAGATGTAGGCCATCAGGCTCACCGCCGGGAACGTCCCGGTCAGCAGCAGCACCTGCAGGATGTAGTCGAACGACGCGGTGCTGAACGTCTCGATCGTGGCGTCCGGGATCCACAGCACCAGATCACGCGGTGCGATGTGCGACCGGATGGCGAACGACAGGAACGGCATCACCGTGGCGCAGAACGCGGCCCCGGCGATCAGCGCCGGGATGCCGAGCCGCAGGAACGGGATCGCCAGCACAAAACAGGCCCCGTAGTAGGCCAGGATGATCAGGTAACCGGTGTGCAGGTTGGTCAGGAACAGCCCGAGCGCGACCAGCAGCGGGGCCCTGGTCAGCAGCCGCAGCACCACCTGGGCCCACGGCCGCCCGGTCTTGGGCACCTCACCGCCGGACATCAGCGCTATCGACACCCCGGCGAGCACCGCGAACAACGCCGCGGACCGGCCTTCGAACGGCAGGAACGCCAGGTTCAGGCCGCCGTGCGCGGGATGGGGTCCGACGTGCACCGCGTACATGCCGAGCACCGCGACGCCCCTGGCGACGTCGACACCGGTCAGCCGCAGCGCGCGCCGGTCAGGCAAAAGTGCATCGTCGAGCACGCCGGCGCGTGCCTGTGCCGAAGTGACGCCGTCCACCTCATTTCTCCGCATCGCCCGCCGGCGGGCCCCCAGAACCCGCGGAACAGTGTGCCCTGCGTAGCTGAGATGGAGCTAAGAGTGTGGCAAAAACAACGATTTGAACACTTCCGGGGGAAGCCGCTGGCGGCCTCCCCCGGTCAGCGACTATGCGCCGACGGCAAAACCGACCTTGCGCACGTCGTTCGGCGCGATCTCGACGTACGCGATGCGGTCGGCGGGCACCAGGAACTTGCGTCCCTTGTCGTCGGCGATGCGGAACAGCCCGTCAGCGGCGTTCAGCGCCTCCGACACCAGCTTCTCCACCTCCTCGGCGGACTGGCCGCTGGACACCACGAGTTCGCGTGGGGTGTCCTTGATGCCGATCTTGACCTCCACCTGGGACCTCCGCCTGGATCTGGGATAACACGTACGCAGCCAGGCTAACCGAGCCCGAGGACCTGCATTCTCTTGGTGTGACCCTGCTGGAGCCGCCGGAACAGCTGGGCGATGCCGGACAGGTCACCCGATCCGCTGACGATCAGCTCGGCGAGACCGTCACGCTCGGCCACCACGTACTGGGCCTGGGTCAGTGCCTCGCCCAGCAGCCGCCGCCCCCACAGGGCCAGCTTGTCGCGCTGGGTGCGCTCGGCCTGGATGGCCGCCGCCACCTCCTGCTCGGCGAAGGCCGAGTGCCCGGTGTCGGCGAGCACGGTCAGCACCAGGTCCTTGGTCTCCGGGTCCAGCCAGTGCGCGATCTCGCGGTACAGGTCGGCCGCCAGCCCGTCGCCGACGTAGGCCTTCACCAGTGATTCCAGCCACGATTTCGGGGCCGTCGAGGCGTGCCAGGCGTCCAGCGGGCGGACGAACGGTTCCATCGCCCGCTCCACCGTCAACCCGTGCCGCGAGAGGTACTCCGACAGCTGCTGGTAGTGCCCGATCTCGGCCGCCGCCATGCACGACAACGCGGCGCGCCCGCCCAGCGTGGGGGCGGATCTCGCGTCCTCGGCGAGGCGGTCGAACGCGGACAGCTCGCCGTACGCGAGCACCCCCAGCAGATCGACGACACCCTCGCTGATCTTGTCTTTTCCGTCGGTCACGTCCGTGAGCGTAGTCGCCCGCGACGAGTGACCGAGATCACGTGGCGGGCGCGGCGGGTAGTCGTTTCCGGAATCCGGCGGGGTACACTTCGCGTTGGATCAAGAGGATCTGCCGCACCACGATGGCGCATCCCCCGGCGGAAAGACCGGGGCGGACGCGCCGGGGTAGCGGTGACATGTGTGCGTACGCCTCCACACCGACGGCATTCCCGCGAGCCCCAGGCCGCGGTCGAGTGTCACGACGCCAGGCAGTGCGCGCTGGTACGAGAGAGGCGATCACCCTGACCGCAAGCGAAAACCACGACGAGAACATTACTACCGGTAGCGATCCGGTCGCGCTGGAGCACAGCGAGACCGGCCTGCCGGAGACCGACCCGTCCCACCCGCTCCAGGCCGGTGCCCCGGTCGAGCCGGAAGCTCCCACGTTCGCCGAGTTCGGCGTCCGCCCGGAGATCGTGCGCGCACTGGCCGAGAGCGGCATCGAGCGCACCTTCGCCATCCAGTCGCTGACCCTGCCGCTGGCGATGGCCGGCGACGACCTGATCGGCCAGGCCCGCACCGGCATGGGCAAGACGCTGGGCTTCGGCGTGCCGCTGCTGCACCGGATCGTCACCCCCGGCGACGGCACCCCGCAGGCGCTGATCGTGGTGCCGACCCGCGAGCTGTGCCTCCAGGTCGCCCGCGACCTCACCGACGCCGGCAAGCACCTGGGCATCCGCACGCTGGCCATCTACGGCGGCCGCCCGTACGAGCCGCAGATCGCCGCCCTGCGCAAGGGCATCGACGTGGTCATCGGCACGCCGGGCCGCCTGCTCGACCTCGCCGAGCAGAAGCACCTGGTGCTGGGCAAGGTCCGCAACCTGGTGCTGGACGAGGCCGACGAGATGCTCGACCTCGGCTTCCTGCCGGACATCGAGCGCATCCTCGGCATGGTCCCGGACGAGCGCCAGACCATGCTCTTCTCGGCCACCATGCCGGGCCCGATCATCACCCTGGCCAGGACCTTCCTGACCCAGCCGACGCACATCCGCGCCGAGGAGAACGACGCCGGCGCGGTGCACGAGCGCACCACCCAGTTCATCTACCGGGCGCACTCGCTGGACAAGACCGAGCTGATCGCGAAGGTGCTGCAGGCCGAGGGCCGCGGCCTGTGCATGATCTTCACCCGCACCAAGCGCACCGCGCAGAAGGTCGCCGACGAGCTGGCCGAGCGCGGCTTCGCCGCCGCGGCCGTGCACGGTGACCTCGGCCAGGGCGCCCGTGAGCAGGCGCTGCGCGCGTTCCGCTCCGGCAAGGTCGACGTGCTCGTCGCCACCGATGTCGCCGCTCGCGGCATCGACGTCGTCGACGTCACGCACGTGATCAACTACCAGACGCCCGAGGACGAGAAGACCTACGTCCACCGCATCGGCCGCACCGGCCGCGCCGGCAAGACCGGCGTCGCGGTGACCCTGGTCGACTGGGACGACGAAGCCCGCTGGAAGCTCATCTCGGACACGCTCGGCCTGGACATGCCGGAGCCGGTGGAGACCTACTCCACCTCGAAGCACCTGTTCAGCGACCTCGGTATCCCGGAGGACGCCTCGGGCAGGCTGCCGCTGGCCAAGCGCACCCGCGCCGGGCTGTCGGCCGAGCCGGAGGAGAACCTCGGCGGCAAGCGCCGCGGTCGCTCCGAGACCGAGTCCACGGTCAAGCGCACCCGCCGTCCGCGTCGCCGCACCCGCGGCGGAGCCGACGCGGCCGCCGAGATCGAGGCCGCTGACGCCGCCAAGACCAGCGGTGAGGCCCCGGCCGACGGCAAGACCGAGGACCGGCCGCGCCGCCGCCGCACCCGTGGTGCCGGTGGCAGCAAGCCCAACGGGGACGCCTCGGCCACCAACGAGAAGCCCGAATCCGCGGCCGGGGAGAACGGGGAGCGCCCGGCGCGCCGCCGTCGCCGCCGCCGCGCCGGTGCCCCGGCCAACACGGCCGACACACCGGCTTCGGCAGAATGAGCACGTGCCTGAGCCCGAATCGGTAGTCCCGGAGAACGTGCCGGCCGCCGCCTCCGTCACCGAGGAGGAGGCGGCCGTTCCGGCGAAACCGCCGGTCAAAGCACGCAAGTCACCGTGGAACCGCGGCCGTGACAAGGCGATCGCCGCCGGGATCGTGGTCGCGGTGCTGGTCGCCGCCGGAGTGGTGTGGCTGAACAGCGACAGCCGCGCCACCGTCTCGGAGACCGCGGCGGCCGCGCCCACCCTGCCGGACGCGCCCACCGAGGTGCCCGGCACGCTCACCGAGCTGTGGCAGGCCCCGAGCCCGGCCACGCCGGTCCCGGTGGCCGAGGGCACCGCGGTGGTCACCGGCAACGGCGGTGAGGTGGCCGGCCGTGACCCGATGACCGGTGAGGTGCGCTGGCGCTACGCCCGCGACCTGCCGCTCTGCACGGTCGCCGGTGCCTGGTCGAAGGCGGTTGCGCTGTTCCACAAGGACCTCAACTGCAGCGAGGTCACCCAGCTCGACCCCGGTACCGGCAAGCGCACGGCCCTGCGCAACGGCGACAGCGAGCTGGGCACGCAGCTGGTCGACGACGGCTCGCACGTGACCACCACCGGCACCAAGCTGCTCAACACCTGGCGCGACGACCTGGTGCGCAGCATGGAGTACGGCGAGGTCCCGGCGCTGACGAACCCGGGCAAGCAGCCGCGCACCGGCTGCACCTACGCCTCGGTGGCCGCCGGTTCGGGCAAGGTCGGCGTGATCGAGCGGTGCCCGGCGGACCCGGCCGACCGGCTGACCCTGATGAAGGCCACGCCCAAGGAGAGCGACCAGCCCGAGGTCTCCTACAGCTCGGTCACCGCCGGGCGCTCGGTCCGGCTGGTGGCGATCTCCGGCGACTCCACCGCGGTGGCGCTGCCGGAGCAGAACCTGCTGGTCATCTACGACCAGGACGGCAACCAGCGCACCGCCTACCCGCTCGACCTGGCGCCTGCCGACCTGGCCGCGCCGCAGGGCCAGGTGCAGCCGGTGACCAAGGGCACCGGTGGCTTCTACTGGTTCACCGGCTCGAAGACGGTGGCGCTGGCCAGGGCCGATCTCAGTCCACAGTGGACTTTGAACGGCACGCTGGGCCCGGCCGTCGGCTTCGCCGGCCAGCTGGTGGTGCCGGTACCCGGCGGGCTCGCGGTGATCGACGAGACCACCGGCCGCACGCTCCGCACCATCGGCGTCGACCGGCACGGCTACACCGGCCCGGTGCGACTCGCCGCGCTCGGCCCGGTACTGCTGGAACAACGCGGCACCACGCTCGCCGCACTGCGCTAGGGGAACGCATGGGCATTCATCCGGATTCGGGGCTGGCCGAAGGCACCCCGCCGCGACCGTCGCAGCTTTGGCCGCATCGCGCGGAACGCACCGAGTTCGACGGCCCGCACGGGCCGATCGCGGCGTTGCGCACCACCGCCCCAGCCGAGGCGACGGTGCTGCTGGTGCCGGGCTACACCGGTTCCAAGGAGGACTTCGCGCCCCTGCTCGACCAGCTGGCCGACGCCGGTTTCCAGGCCATCGCGATCGACCTGCCCGGCCAGTACGAGTCGCCGGGAGCCGGTGACGAATCCGCCTACACCCCGTCGAAGCTCGGCGAGGTGGTCGCGGAGCTGGTCGCCGGGCTCGGACCGCGGCCGGTGGTGCTGCTGGGGCATTCGTTCGGTGGCCTGGTCGCCCGCGGCGCGGTGCTGGCCGGCGCCCGGATCGCCGGGTTGACCCTGATGGACAGCGGTCCGGGGCAACTGCCCGAAGGCGGCAGGCGAGCCGCGCTCGCGCTCGGGGAACCGCTGCTGCGCCAGGACGGCCTGGCCGCCGCCTACGCGGTGCGCGAGGAGGTCAGCGCCCGGTTCCCGGCCTGGGCACTGGTGCCGGACGAGGTCAAGGCCTTCCTGCGGAAACGGTTCGTCAGCTCCAGCGCGGCGGGCCTGCTCGGCATGGCCGACGTGCTGCGCAACGAGCCGGACCGCGTCGACGAGCTGGCGAAGTCCTTGCGGGACAACAACATTCCCGGTCTGGTGGTGGCCGGCGAGAACGACGACGCGTGGAGCATCCCGGCCCAGCGCGACATGGCCGACCGGCTGGACGTGCCCTTCGCGCTGGTCCCCGGCGCGGCGCACTCCCCGAACACCGAAAACCCCGAGGGCCTGCTCGCGGTCCTGCTACCGGCCTGGCGAAGCTGGACTGGCTAAGCCCACCAGAAGAACCACAAAGTCCCGAAGGTCAGCACCACCACGGCCACCCCGCAAGCCGCCGCGCGCGGGCCGATCAACCGGTCGGCCAGGCGCTGCGCCACCACCACCGCGGCGGCCGCGGCGAAGTGGCCGAGCAGCGAGGGCAGCCCCGGCCCCGGTGAGTCGACGAACAACGCGTAGATCTGGATGACCACTTCCGCCAGCGCGAGCATCGCCATGCCGGCCGCGAAGGCGCCGGTCAGCCCGCGCCACCAGCGGCGGGGCCGGGGTCCGGCAGGCACCGCGTGCGGCTCGGTGGCGTCGGGCACCTCGAACTCGTCGGTCCGCGCGTTCGCGATGTCAGGGTGGTGCACTTCGGGAAACTCTCGCTATTCGTCGTCGGCTTCGAGCGGCGCCAGCAGGTCCCACGACCGCATTTCCGGCATCGCCTGCTGGCCCTCGGCACAGCTGGGCCGGAAATCGCACCAGGAGCAGTGGCGCCCTGTCCTGGCGGGGAAGAGCTCCTGCCCGTCACCGCCTTCGGCCAGGGTATCCGTCGCCTTCTGCAGATCGGCGGCGGTCTCCTCCGCGCGGGTGACGTGGCGCTTGAGGCTTTCCGGTGTGTGCTCGGCGGCGGCGACCGTGCCGGTGGGCACGTGGTGCAGCTCCACCCTGTGGCACGGCATGCGCAGCGTGCGCGTGGCCGCCACGGCGTACATCGCCAGTGCCTGCGCGCTGCGCGCCTCGTACTCGTCTGGCTGGCGGCGGCCGGTCTTGTAGTCGACGATCACCAGCTCACCGTCGCGTTCGTCGATCCGGTCCGCGCGGCCCTCGACGATGATGGTCGGCCCGCCGGGCCCACCGCCGGTCGGCGCGGACACCCAGCGCTCCAGGCCGACCGGGTCGAAGGCGACGTCGTTGCGCTCGACGTACTCGCTGACCCACTCCTGCGCCCGGCGGCGGTACTTCGCGGCCTGCACCTCGTCGAGGAAGCCGGCGTCCTTCCAGTGCTCGGCGACCAGCGCGGCGGCCCGCTGCGGGCTGCGGCGCTCCACCGGCAGGTCGAACAGCGCCTTGAGCGCGTTGTGCACCACCGCGCCGAGCGTGCTGTGCGCCCAGGCACCGGTGCGCTGCGGGGTCGGCCGGTCGAGATAGGTCAGCCGGTACCGGCGCGCGCAGTCGTCGAAGGTGGCCAGCTTGGCCGGGGTCACCCTGGTCAGCCGCCGAGGCTGCTGCTCCCCGAAATCGAACCCGATCTGCGACACGACGCCCAGCGTACGCACCACCACCGACAGTTCCGGAACTAGTGGTCACGATCGGAAGTCTGCCCGGGTCTCGGCGGCCGAGCTTCCCGATCCACCGAATACCCCAGGCGAGCTCCCGATCGCAACCACTAGCCGCCGGTGATGAAGCCCTTCACCGAGTCCGCCACCAGTTCGACCGCGATCGCGGCCAGCAGCAGGCCGGCCACCTTGGCCAGCAGGGTGATCCCGGACTCGCGGATCAGCTTGATCACCACGCCCGAGTACCGCATGCACATCCACAGCACGAAGTGCACGGTCACGATGGCCAGCGCCAGCGCCACGTACGCGCCGACCTTCCCGTCGGCCTGCCGCACGAAAACGATCGTCGCGGCGATCGCGCCCGGGCCGGCCAGCAGCGGGGTGCCCAGCGGCACCAGCGCCACGTTGACGTCGTCGGCCACCTCGGGATCGGTGCTGCCCTTGCCGGTCAGCAGGTCCAGCGCGATGAGCAGCAGGAGCAGCCCGCCCGCGCCCTGCAGTGCCGGGATGCCGATGTGCAGGTAGGCCAGGATCGCCTGCCCGGCGATGGCGAACAGCGAGATCACCAGCAGCGAGACCAGCACCGCCTGCCGGGCCGCGCGGGCGCGCACCGCGGGTGACTTCCGGCCGGTCAGGCTGAGGAAGACCGGCACCGTGCCGGGCGGGTCCATGATCACCACCAGGGTGATCGTGGCCTCCATGAACAGTGTGGCGTCGAAGTAGTCCGAGAAGGCCATCAGCCGGTTACCAGGTGCGAGCCGGTGGCCCGGCCGACCAGCTCCTCGAACGCTTCCGGCGCGGTCAGGTCCGCGCCGAGCGCGATGGTCTTGTTGGTGCCGTGGTAGTCGCTCGAACCGGTCACCACCAGGTCGAGGTCGGCGGCCAGCGCGCGAAGGCGGTCACGATCGGCGGGCTCGTGGTTCGGGTGGTCCACCTCGAGGCCGGTCAGCCCGAGCGCGGCCAGCTTCGCGATGGCCTCCTCGCTCAGGATCGGCCCGCGGGTGTGCGCGAACGCGTGCGCCAGCACGGTCACCCCGCCGGCCGCGGCGATCATCTCGAGCGCGGTCTCCACCAGGGTGTCCGCGCCCGGCACGTAGTACCCGCGCCCGCTGGCCAGGTACCGCGCGAAAGCTTCGTCCACAGTGGACACCGTACCCGCCCGGACCAGCGCCTGCGCGAGATGCGGTCGCCCGGCCGGCGAGTCGTCCGGCAGCAGGCCGAGCACCTCGTCCGGGTCCACCGGCAGGCCGTCGGCGGCCATCCGCTCGGCCATCGTGCGCACCCGTGTGCGCCGCTGCAGGCGCAGCCTGCGCTGCTCGGCGGCCAGCACCTCGGCGTCCGGGTCGAACAGGTACCCCAGCAGGTGCACACCGATCCGCGCACCCGGCGGACCGGACACGCAGGACATTTCGGCACCCGGCACCAGGGTGAGGCCGCGTGGCAGCGCCTCGATGGCCGGTCGCCAGCCCGCGGTGGTGTCGTGATCGGTCAGCGCGATCACGTTCAGCCCCGCGGCGGCGGCAGCGGCCATCAGCTCGGCGGGACTGTCCGTCCCGTCGGAGACCGTGGAGTGGGTGTGCAGATCTATGCGCACAGCGTCCATTCTGGACGATGTCGCCGGTCACACCGCAATCAGCCCACCATGCGCTTGCCGCGCGCGGCGCGCTGGGCCTTGATCATCGAGAACCGCTCGGCCTGCTTCTGCTTGTCGCCGAAGACCAGCTCGGAGATGGTGTCGTAGAACTCCTCCGGTCGCGGGAGGTAGTCGATCTTGTTCAGCGCCTGGATCTGACCGGCCGACTCGACCACCATGGTGCCGTAGCCGAGCATGCGCCCCCAGGCCGTGCGCTGGTAGGTGAGGTCGGTGACCTTGCTGATCGGCATCATCAGCACCTTGGTGGTGAACACCCCGGTGGTCATCACGAACCGCTTGTCGGTGACCACCAGCCGCTCGACCCACCACTCCATCACCAGGTAGGCGAAGCGCAGGATGACCAGCAGCGCCGCGTACCAGAGGATGTTGTTGACCAGCCACATCGACGGCGGCAGCACGTACGACACCAGCACGCAGATGGCCAGCAGCGCCGCCGCCTCGAAGCTGTCCCACAGGAGCGTCGCCCAGTGGCGCCGGACGCGGATCACCCGGCGCTCGGTGTCGAGGAGGTACTCGTCTGGGTCGCGGGGAGCGAACATCAGCTCAGGCTAACCCCTGTTTCCTCAGCTGAACACGTTGCTGACGAAGGTGATCACCGATTCGGCCGATTCGCGAAGGAAGGTGATGATGTTCGTGACGAGACCCGCCGCACCCTGCGGCTGGGCGATCACGAAGAACAGCACCAACGCAATACCAGCGAACGTCAGGAGCTTCTTCGCGTTCATGACGATCAATCCCGTCTCTGTGTCCGACCCTGTCCGCCAAGGTAGCCAATAACGTTGTACCGCACTGCGCCGCTCAACGGGAAGAATGTCCCGCGCTTGGGTCAGCCGCCGCGAGCGATGGTACCGGACAGCTACTCTAGGTGACCTAGCAGGCCGCTCGAAGATCATTCGGAGGCCGCCACGCCCAGGAAGGCCCAGTTCGGCACCGGTTCGGCGGCTGCACTCGGTCACCGGCCCAGTGCACCCCGAACGGCCCAGCCGATGATCATCACGGGTAACCAGAGTCACATTCACCCCATCCGAGAACCGGCGACAATCCGTCGGATGAACCAGTCGAGGATCCGCTGCGTAGGCGGCATCGCGTTGGACTCCGGCGGCCGCCTCCTGCTGATCCGGCGGGCCAACGAGCCGGGCGCCGGGCTGTGGTCGCTGCCGGGCGGGCGGGTGGAACGGGATGAAACGGACAATGACGCGCTGATCCGGGAAATGCGCGAGGAAACCGCGCTCGAAGTGGTGCCGGGGGAACTGGTCGGCATGGTCGAGCGCGGCCCGTTCGACATCTACGACTACCGCTGCACCGCGGTCGCGGGCGCCCTGACGGCCGGGGACGACGCCTCGGACGCCCGCTGGGTGTCGAGCGCCGAGTTCGCCGCGCTGGAGCGCTCCGGCGAACTGGTGCCGCTCCTCGCCGAAACCCTGCGCTCGTGGAACGCGCTCCCGGCCTAGCCGCCCCGGGTGCCGTGAAAGCCGCATTCACCGCACTCGGGCGCGTCCTCCTGGCGGGCGCGCCCGCCTAGAGCCAGGTCATGCGCTGGCCGTGTGGTGCCGTCCTCGCCAGTGCCGTCGCCCGTGGCCCGCCATCGCCGAATTCGACCAGGCCCAGCGTGCTGGTGCCGGTGTCGGCGAAGCGCAGGTCGTCCCGGCCGGGCAGCAGCGGCTCGATCCCGACCTCATAGGCCTCCTGGCTCACCCACCACACCGGCCGTCCCAGCCCGGCCACCGCGTCGACGAACGCGGCCCGCTTGTCCGCGGGCAGGTACGTGACCACGTGGCTGGTCAGCAACACCAGCGGCAACTCGGCGGGCAACCGGTCCACCGCGGCGGGCAGGTCGTCCACCAGGTCCCCGGTGACCAGCTCCGGCGGGTTCTTCCGCTGGGCCGCCGCCGCGGTCCGCAGCAGCCGGATCCGGTCGGGCTGGTCGGCCCACACGCACGCCTCCAGCCAGGCCAGCTCGTCCTCGTCGGCCGCGTCCACCGGCGCGCGGTCCAGGCCGAGCTTCGCGCCGACCGGCAGCTTCTTCGGCAGCTTGGGCGCCACCGCGCCCTCGGCCAGCTCCAGCGCGCAGTGCAGGCCGACCGCCGACTTGGCCGGTCCGGCGGTGAGCTGGTCGCCGCCGCACTGGTAGCGGTAGCCGAAGGTGTCCATGCCCAGCAGCAGCCCGGCGCTGCAGCCCGCTTCGAGCAGCGCGACCTTGCCGCCTGCCGCCTTGGCCGCCAGCGCCACCGCCGGGTACAGCAGCGCCGCCCGGCGCACCTCGTTGGTCTGCGTGTACCGCGAGGCGATCAGCGCCTTGGCCTTCTCCACCCGTTCGATCAGGAAACCGCGGAACTCCGGCCACGTCCCGGCGTCCACGCCGTCGAACCCGCCGAGCGACGGGTAGTAGCGCGACAGCGGGTGGATCGGCTCGGCCTGGACCAGCCGGTGCGCCGTGGCGAACAGCAGCGGCGCCCGCGCGTCCTCCGCCGCGGGCGCGGCGAGCAGCAGCCCGGCGATCTCGTCGTCCTCGGCGGCGTGCGCGGCCAGGTGCTCGTACAGCGGCGAGACGCCGGCCGCCTCCTTCTCGGCGAAGGCGGCCAGCCGACGCTTGATCTCGGCGAGCGGATCACTCATGCGGCACCGGGCGGCCGGGCTGCTCGCCACCCCTTGCCTCGCCGTAGGACTGCTTGGGCACCATCACCTTGCGGCGGAAGACGCACACGATCGTGCCGTCCTGCTTGTAACCGCGCGTTTCCACGTACACCACTCCGCGATCGTCCTTGGACTTCGACGGCGTCTTGTCCAGTACCTCGGTCTCGCCGTAGATGGTGTCACCGTGGAAGGTCGGCTTCACGTGCTTGAGCGATTCGACCTCCAGGTTGGCGATCGCCTTGCCCGAGACGTCCGGCACCGACATGCCCAGCAGCAGCGAATAGATGTAGTTGCCGACCACCACGTTCTTGCCGAAGTCGGTGGTTTCCCCCGCGTAGTGCGCGTCGAGGTGCAGCGGGTGGTGGTTCATGGTCAGCAGGCAGAAGAGGTGGTCGTCGTACTCGGTGACCGTTTTGCCCGGCCAGTGCTTGTACACGGCCCCGACCTCGAACTCCTCGAAATAGCGCCCGAACTGCACGCGGCTTCCTCCTCGGCGGGTAACGCCACACCTACCTGCGGCGACAAGGACTCATGTCGAGGAGTACCCTTGACCATCGGTGTCGGTGCGTCAACGCGAGCATCGACACGTGGCAGAAGTCCCCGGCCCGGAGGAGGTGAGGTACGCAGTGAGTACAGGCGATAGTCCGCTCCCTAGTAGTACCAGCGTCCTCACACACCGGTCCGGCTCACGTTCTCCCTGGTAGAGCCCTTCGCGGACGCTGGCAGTGTCGTCACTGTGCCCAGGCACGACGTCAGCCCAGGAGTTGCCATGCCTTCTCTTCCCTCCCTGCGCGGCCGCGGAAATGGCCGCGGTGACGGTCCGCGCCCGCTGCCCGTCCCCCTTTCGGCGTACGTGGTGGACTGCGCGGTCTACGACGAGGGCGCGCGCCTGTCCGGGCGCTGGACGCACTCCGAGGCGATCGAAGAGGTCCGGCGGCGGGGTTCCGGCTTCGTCTGGATCGGCCTGCACGAGCCGGACGAGGAGCAGATCCAGGGCGTCGCGGAGACCTTCGGCCTGCACGAGCTGGCGGTGGAGGACGCGGTGCACGCGCACCAGCGCCCGAAGCTGGAGCGCTACGACGACAACCTGTTCCTGGTACTGAAGACAGTTCGCTACGTCGAACACGAATCTCCCAGCACTGCCAACGAAATCGTCGAGACCGGCGAGCTGATGGCCTTCCTGGGCAAGGACTTCATCGTCACCGTCCGGCACGGCAACCACTCCGGCCTGGCCCGGCTGCGCCGGGAACTGGACCAGGAGCCCGAGCGGCTGCACCTGGGCCCGGCCGCGGTGCTGCACGCCATCGCCGACCACGTGGTCGACCACTACCTGGACGTGACCGACCACCTCGAGGACGACATCGACGAGATGGAGGCGCAGGTCTTCGCGCCGCGCTCGTCGGTGACCGCCGAGACGATCTACTTCATGAAGCGCGAAGTGCTGGAGATGCGCCGCGCGGTGATGCCGCTGGCCACCCCGCTCAAGCGGCTCGCCGAGGGGCACAGCAGGCTGGTGCCGGACGAGGTGCGCTCGTACTTCCGCGACGTCGACGACCACCTCACCCAGGTCTCCGAGCGGGTGGTCAACTTCGACGAGCTGCTCACCACGCTGGTCGACGCCACGCTGGCCAAGATCACGCTGCAGCAGAACACCGACATGCGCAAGATCACCTCGTGGGCGGCGATCATCGCGGTGCCCACCATGGGCGTCGGCGTGTACGGGATGAACTTCGACTACATGCCCGAACTGCACTGGCGCTTCGGCTATCCGATGGTGATGGGCCTGATCCTCATCGTCTGCCTGATCCTCTACCGAATATTCCGGAAGAACCGCTGGCTCTGAGTCACCTTTCTTCCCGTGAATCCTCGAGGAGGTTTACCGTGGTACGGCTGCTGACCAACCTCAAGTTCTGGGCGCTCGCCCTGTCCCTGTCCTGGCTGATCGTGGTGATCGCGATCATCGCCAAGAACCCCGACTTCGCCCACGGGGCGCAGTGAAGTTCACCCGGCGGCGGCTGGTGCTGTCCGGGGTGGTGGTACTGGCCGTGGCCTGGTTCGGTTATCTCACCACGCTGGTGGCGACCGAACCGGAGCCCGGCGCCGACTCGGCCGAGCAGTTGCGCGGCGAGCTGGCCGTCGCGCTGAACGAACGCGACGCCGCCGGCCTCGCCGATCTGCTCGACTACCCGCAGGCCGACCGGGAGAACTTCGCGCAGTCCTATGTCGAGGACCTCGGCGATGCCGGGGTGCACGACGTGCGCGTGGTGCTGCGTGGCGAAGTCGCGGTGGTGGAGGCGGAACTGCGCGACGGTGCCCCGTTCAGCTACGCGCTGGCGGTCAAGGAGAGCGCCGGCCGCTGGCTGGCCGGGTTTTCGCCGCCGGTGCCCTGAGTGCCGCTGTCGTAGGCTGGGGTCATGCTCCGCGCGCTGGTGGTGGCCGACGAGGTGGACGAACGGTTGTGGGCCGGCGCCACCGGGGGTCTCGCGGTCGACCTCATTCTCGGTGCCGGTGATCTGCCGTTCGACTACCTGGAATTCCTCGCCAACGCGCTGGACCGGCCGTGCGTTTTCGTGCCGGGTAACCATGATCCCGATCTGTCCGGCTTCACCAGGTACGGAGGTCTGTCCATGCGGGACGGTTTCCCGGCACACTGGCCAGGTCCGGCGGGCGGGGTGAACGCCGACGGGCGGGTGGTCGACGTGGCCGGGCTGCGCATCGCCGGGCTCGGCGGTTCGATCCGCTACAACGACGGCCCGAACCAGTGGACGCAGGCGCAGCAGGCACGCCGCGCCCGCCGGCTGGTGCGCCGGGCGGCCAGACGCAAGCGTCGCGACGGCCGCGGGGTGGACGTCCTGCTGACGCACTCGCCGCCCCGGCACCTCGGTGACCGGGAGGATCCGCCGCACCACGGTTTCGACTGCCTGCACCGGACCACAGAGAAGCTCGCGCCGCGCTGGCTGCTGCACGGTCACATCCACCCGCACGGCGAGGCGACGCCCGACCGGCGCATCGGGGAAACCGTGGTGCGCAACGTGGTCGGGTACCACATCATTTCCTTCGAAGGGGTGGGGCGATGAAGGGTGACACCGGTTTTCCCAGGGCCGACGCGGAAAGCGACTTCCTGCGCGCCCGGCGGCGGCAGGTGCTCTCGCGACTGGCCAACTGGCTCCGCCGCGAACCCGACGACGTCAACATCATGCTGCCGTTCCACGAGGTGGTGGACGCGCTGGGCTGGGCGGGCGAGCGGCGGATCGGGCTCAGGGTGATCCAGCTTTCGTCCATTGTGGGCAGTGTGGACCGCGGCCGGGACTTCGACCGCCGGTTCCGCCCGACCTCGGGCCGGGTGCGCGAACGCTGGGAACGGCTCGCACTGGCAGCCCGGCGCGGGGAGAGCATTCCGCCGATCGAGGTGTACCGGATCGGGGAACTGCACTTCATCATCGACGGGCACCACCGCGTCTCGGTGGCGCACGCGATGGGACTGGGCACGATCGACGCGCAGGTGACGGAGGTGCGAACCAAACTGGACCCGGCGGGCATCCGGTACCGCGGGGACCTGATCGTCAAGGACTACCGGCGCATCTTCCTGGAGCGGGTGCCACTGACCGGGCAGGCGCGGGCGTCGGTGATCGTCACGGATCCGTGGGACTACGCGGAACTCGGTGAGCACGTGGAGGCGTGGGGCTTCCGGCTGATGCAGGACGAAGGCGCCTTCCTGGACCGCCCGACGATCGCCGCGCGGTGGTACGCCGAGGAGTACGAGCCGGTGGTGCGGATGCTGCACCAGGCCGACCTGATCCGGGGCCGCACCGAAGCCGAGGCTTACATGTGGGTGGCCGGGGAGCGGTACCGCCTGATCCGCACCCACCGCTGGGACGACGAGGTGATCGAAACCCTGCGCACGCGCCGTTAGGCCGCCACGCTCCAGAAGCCCTGCCGCCGACCAGGCCCGCCCCCGAGCGCACAACCCCCGGAAACCGGCCAGCCCTCCCCCTCACCCCGGTCCACGGCCAAAACACGGCGAAGACCCCGATGTCAAGGCATCTTTCCCGCCTTGACATCGGGGTCTTCGCCGTAGTCACACTAAAAACCGGGGTGGCGCCCCAACAGCAAACCTCAGCCAGCGTAAGTCAGATTCTTCCCCGAAGACGGATCAAAAATCTGCACCTTGTCCGCGTCGAACCAGATGTCAAGCGGCTCCCCTTCCTTGGCCCCCGAAGACGCCGACAGCCGAGTAACGATCGCCGAGCCGCTGTCCGGCACATCCGCCGAACCGCTGTCGGCGGCCAGGTCGGCCAGGTCCGTGGAGGTCGCCTCGGAACCTTCGACCGAGAAGTGGGCGTACTTCTCCGAGCCCATCGACTCCAGCACGTCCACCGTCGCGGTGAAGGTGACGCCGCCGCTCTTCTGCGCGTCGTCGAGCAGCGCGGCGTCCTCGAAGTGCTCCGGCCGGACACCGGCGATCACCTCACGACCGCCACCGGACGCCTCCACCAGCTGCCGCACCCGGTCGCTCAGCGTGATCCGGCCGAACGGGCTCTGCAGCGCGCCCTCCTCCAGCGTGGCAGGCACGAAGTTCATCGACGGGGAGCCGATGAACCCGGCCACGAAGAGGTTCGCCGGGTTTTCGTAGAGGAACTGCGGCGACCCGATCTGCTGCACGTACCCACCCCGCAGCACCACGACCCGGTCGCCGAGGGTCATCGCCTCGGTCTGGTCGTGCGTGACGTAGAGCGTGGTGGTGCCCAGCTGCTTCTGCAGCTTGGACACCGAGGTCCGCATCTGCCCGCGCAGCTTGGCGTCCAGGTTGGACAGTGGCTCGTCCATCAGGAACGCCTTGGGGCTGCGCACGATCGCCCGGCCCATCGCCACCCGCTGGCGCTGGCCACCGGAGAGGTTGGCCGGCTTGCGCTCCAGGTGCTGGGTCAGGTCGAGGATCCGCGCGGCTTCGTCCACCTTGGACTTGACCGTCGCATCGTCCACTTTGGCCAGCCGAAGCGGGAAGGCCATGTTCTCCCGCACGCTCATGTGCGGGTAGAGCGCGTAGGACTGGAACACCATGGCGATGTCGCGGTCCTTCGGCGCCTTCTCGTTGACGCGCTTGCCGTCGATGCGCAGCTCGCCGGAGGAGATGTCCTCCAGCCCAGCCACCATGTTCAGCGTGGTCGACTTCCCGCAGCCGGACGGGCCGACCAGGATGATGAACTCGCCGTCGGCGATCTCCAGGTTGACCTCGGACACCGCGAGCGCTCCGTCGGGGTAGCGCTTGCTCACATTCTCGAGAACGATCTCAGCCATTTCCGCACTTACCCCTTAACGGCGCCGGAGGTCAGCCCCGCCACGATGCGACGCTGGAAGAACAACACGAACAGGATGATCGGCACGGTGATCACCACGGCCGCCGCGGAGATCGTGCCCGTTGGGTCCTCGAACTGCGAGGACCCGGTGAAGAACGACAGCGCCGCCGGGACCGTGCGCGAGGACTCGGTCGAGGTCAGCGAGATGGCGAACAGGAAGTCGTTCCAGCAGAAGATGAACACCAGGATCGCGGTGGTGAACACCCCGGGCGCGGCCAGCGGCGCGATCACCCGGCGGAACGCCTGCGCCGGGGTCGCCCCGTCCATCTTCGCCGCCTTCTCCAGCTCCCAGGGGATCTCCCGGAAGAAGGCCGACAGCGTGTAGATCGCCAGCGGCAGCGCGAAGGTGATGTACGGCAGGATCAGCCCCGGCCAGGTGTCGAACAGGCCGAGTTCCCGCTCGATGTTGAACAGCGGGGTGACCAGCGAGACCTGCGGGAACATCGCGATCAGCAGGGAGACCCCGACCAGCAACTGCTTGCCGGGGAAGTCCAGCCGCGCGATCGCGTAGGCCGCCATCGTGCCGAGCACCACCGCGATCACCGTGGCGATGATCGCGATGCCGATCGAGTTGACCAGCGCCCGGATGAACTCGGTGGTGGCGAAGATGTCGACGTAGTTCTGCAGGGTCCACTCGGTCGGGATCAGACTGCCGTCCGCCAGGGTTTCCTTGCTCTTGAACGACAGTGACACGATCCACAGCACCGGGAACAGCGCGTAGACCACCACCACGATGTCGATCAGGGTCCACTTGAGCTTGCGGCCACCGGTGGCCGTTCCTCCCATGACCATCAGCGCTTACCTCCCGGGTCACTGCCCGGCGCCGCGGTGCCGAACACCTTGATGAAGATGAAGGCGATGATGGCCACGGTGAGGAAGATCAGCACGGCCATCGTGGATCCGATACCGAGGTTCAGCCCCTTGATCAGGTTGTTGTAGGTCTGCATGGACACCGACGACGTGTCCTGCGCACCGTTGGTGAGCACGAAGATGTTGTCGAAGATGCGGAACGCGTCCAGCGTGCGGAACAGCAGCGCGACCAGGATGGCCGGCTTCATCACCGGCAGCATCACCTTGGTGAACCGCTGCCACGCGGTGGCCCCGTCCATCGAGGCCGCCTTGAGCAGGTCGTCCGGCACCAGCGCCAGCCCGGCCATCAGCAGCAGCGCCATGAACGGCGTGGTCTTCCAGACCTCGGCCAGCACGATGATCGACAGCGAGGACAGCCAGTCGGTCAGCGGTGCCGAGCCGACGAACAGATTGGCCAGGTAGCCGGTCTCCGGGGTCCAGGCGTAGTACCAGGAGAAGGCCGCGACCACGGTGACGATGCCGTACGGGATCAGCGAAACCGTGCGCACCAGACCGCGGCCGACCAGCGTCCGGTGCATGATCAGCGCCAGTGCCATGCCCAGCACCAGCTCGATGGCCACCGAGACCACGGTGAGCCCCATCGTGGTGGCGAACGCGGTCCACCAGTACGAGTTCGTCAGCACGGACACGTAGTTGTCCAGGCCGACGAACTCCTGCTGCGCGGGGAAGCGGAGGTCGTACCGCTGCAGGGAAAGCCAGATCGAGTAGATGATCGGCCAGCCGGTGACCGCGATCATCACGATCGCGGCCGGGGCGCAGAGCAGCAGCCCGAGCCGCCGCTCCGCCTTCTTGCCCTCGCTCAACGGGGGCTTCCCGCGTTTACCACCGTTGACGGCGGTCGCCGCGGGCGCCGCTGGTTCGGCGACGGTCACGGGATCACTCCCTTCGACTCGAGTGCGTCGGCGAGCTGCTTGCGCAGTTCCTCCGCGGTGGCCTGCGGATCGATCGCCGCCGGCGGCGACAACACCTTGGACATCACCGTCGACAGGTTCTGGTATGCCGGGGTGAGCGGGCGGACCGCGGCGTTCTTCAACGCCTCGAGAATCGTCTCCCGCATCGGGTACTGCGTTTCCATGCTCGGGTTGTCGTCACTGGCCGGCTTGCTCGGGTCCAGCGGCGTGGTGTCGGTGTAGAGCGCCTCCAGCGTCGGCGGCACCCCGTCGTTGAGCGCGGAGAACTTCTGGCTTTCCGGGCTGCGCAGGCAAAGCGCGGCTTCGAACGCCTCCGGCTTGTGCCGCGACGCGGTGCTGACCGCGAGGTCGTAACCACCGATCGTGGTACGCGGGGGCTGGCCAGGCACCACCGACGGATAGGTGGCCCACTTGAAGTGCGCCAGGTCGTCCGGCTTCTCCTTCTTGTAGGAGGGGTAGACGAACGGCCAGTTCAGTTCGAAGGCACCGGTACCGCGCTGGAACTGCTGGCGGACCTCGTCCTCCTTCTGGTTGGTCAGCGAGGCGTTGGTGATGCCCGACGAGGTGACCCGCTTGAGGATCTCCAGCGCCTTGACCGCGCCCTCGTCCATCACCACGGACTTGCCGTCCTCGGACAGGATTCGCCCGCCCGCCGACTCGACCAGCGTGTTGTAGATGACCACCAGGCCTTCGTACTGCGCGCCGGTGAACAGGATCTCGCTCGGCTTGCCCTGCGCCTTGAGCGCGAGCGCCTGGTCGATCATCTGGTCCCAGGTCTCCGGCGGCGCCGGGGTGACCCGGTCGTCGTACCAGAGCAACTGCACGTTCGTGTTCTTCGGCGCGGCGTAGAGCTTGCCGTTCCAGGTCGCCGTCTCAAGTGGACCGGGCAGCACCCCGGCCGAAGCCTCGGCCTTGTTCGCGCCCGTCCACTCCTCGGCCCAGCCCGCCTCGGCGAACTCCGCCACCCAGTTCACGTCGAGGCCCAGGATGTCCAGGCCCTCATCCCCAGCGGCCAAGCGGCGCACCATCTGCTCGCGCTGGCCGTCCGCACCACGCGGAAGCTTGTTGTAGACGATCTCGTAGCGACCGCCCGCCTTGGTGTTGCACTGGTCGACAACCTTCTGGAAGTTGTCCTCCGGCGCGTAGTAGATGTTGATCTTCAGGCCGCCACTCGAACCGCAGGCGGTGAGCAGCCCGGCGGCCATCAGCCCCGCGCCCAGAACCGATATCGCCCGTCCGGGCGAACGTCCTCGCCGGTTCCTGGCGTTCGCTTTCCCCATCTGGCCTCCTTCCCAGCGCGCACGCTCGGTGGAACCAGGCGCGGTGAATTGGAGAGCCACGCCAGCACCCCGACGTGCATGGCGTCGGGCTGGCACGAAAGACCGCCTCGTGCGGCCCGACCGGTGCACAGCAACTTATGCCCGGCGATCACCGGCCGCAAGCAATGACCGTAACGATTCAGCGATTTAGGCTGAACTTAGGGAAATCTTGCGGTATACAGCAAAACGGCACAGCGTAGCGGCAACAGAAACGCTGCTCGAAGCGGGGCCGTTCAGCCCAGTGCGCCGGGTGAGCGCATCGCGTGCTTGGCCAGCAGGTCGCGCGCCTTCTCCGCGTTGCGCGGCTGGCACAGCACGTCGTACCGGCCGGCCACCAGCTGGCTGGTCGAGGAGAAGTCGCGGCGGCCCTTGGTCAGCGAGTAGCTCATCGCCGCGGTGATCAGGCCGAACAGCACACCGGCGGCGAGGCCGACCAGGATCGGCGGGGCCGGGCTGCTGCCCGGCGGGGAGAACACGCTCAGCAGCAGCCCGATCAGCAAACCGAGCCAGGCGCCGGAAATCGCGCCGGTGCCGAGCACCTTGCCCCACGACAGCCTGCCGACCACCCGCTCGACGAGCATCAGGTCCACGCCGACGATGGTCACGTCGCGGACCTCGAGTTCGTTCGAGGCGAGGTGTTCGACCGCGCTCTGGGCCTCCTCGTAGGTGCCGTACGAGCCCACCGGCCAGCCGGTCGGCGGAGTGGGCAGGCGTGGCTGTCCCGGCGCGGGACGCGCTGAGGAGAACGGACCGGTCAAGTTGATCACCTGTGCTCTACGCGGAGGGACGCCTCCATCCTGCCAACCCCGCGCGCTCCTGGCTAACCAGGTACCCCGATCAGCCTCGGGATTTGTACTCGCGGAGCAGTCCGCGGCTGATGATCGTCTTCTGGATCTCGCTGGTGCCCTCGCCGATCAGCAGGAACGGGGCCTCGCGCATCAGCCGCTCGATCTCGTACTCCTTGGAGTAGCCGTAACCGCCGTGGATGCGGAAGGCCTCCTGGGTCACCTCGGCGCAGTACTCGCTGGCGATCAGCTTCGCCATGCCCGCCTCGACGTCGTTGCGGGCGCCGGAGTCCTTCAGCCGCGCCGCGTTGACCATCATCAGGTGCGCGGCCTCGACCTTGGTGGCCATCTCGGCCAGCTTGAACGCGATCGCCTGGTGCTCGGCGATCGGCTTGCCGAAGGTCCTGCGCTGCTGCGCGTACTCCACCGCCAGCTCGAACGCGCGGATCGCGATGCCGCAGGCACGCGCGGCCACGTTCACCCGGCCGACCTCGACACCGTCCATCATGTACGCGAAGCCCTTGCCCGGCGCGTTCCCGAGCACCTTGTCCGCACCGATGCGGAAGCCGTCGAACACGGCCTCGGTGGTGTCGACGCCCTTGTAACCCATCTTCTCGATCTTGCCGGGAATGGTCAGGCCGGGCGTGACCTCGCCGAAGCCCTCCGGCTTCTCCACCAGGAAAGTGGTCAGGTTCTGGTGTGCCTTCTCGGCGCCCTCGTCGGTGCGCACCAGCAGCGCGATCAGGTTGGAGCTGCCGCCGTTGGTCAGCCACATCTTCGCGCCGTCGATCACGTAGTCGTCACCGTCGCGGCGGGCCTTTGTCTTGATCGCGGCCACGTCCGAACCGAGGTCCGGCTCCGACATGGAGAACGAGCCGCGCACCTCGCCGGTGGCCATCCGGGGCAGGAAGTGCTTCTTCTGCTCCTCGGTGCCGTGGCGGGAGATCATGTGCGCCACGATGAAGTGCGTGTTGATCACACCGGACACGCTCATCCAGCCGCGCGCGATCTCCTCCACCACCAGCGCGTAGGTCAGCAGCGACTCGCCGAGGCCGCCGTACTCCTCGGGAATGGTCAGCCCGAACAGCCCCATCTCCTTCATGCCCTCGACGATGTCGGCCGGGTAGGTGTCCGCGTGCTCCAGCTCCTGGGCGTGCGGGATGACCTCCTTGTCGACGAAGGAACGGACCGTGGAGAGGATCTCGGACTGGATCTCGGTCAGTCCGGCGGTCTGGGCGAGGCGGGCCATTCTCGGCTCCTTCATCTTTCCGACGCACGGCGGCATTGGTGTGTTACCCGCGAGTATGACCTGACTCGTTCCGGACTGCTATGAGCACGCTCACCACCGGGGCGCTACGGTGAGCGCCGGATCGGTGGCACGTGAGGGGGCCCGATGAGTTGGCCGTGCGAGCTGGCGATCAGCTTGTTCCACCCGTTCGCGCTACCCGTCGGCACGGTCAACAGCCCAATCGGAGTTCGCCCATGAGCTACCCCCAGGATCCCTACGGCCAGAACCAGCCGCAGTCCTACGGCCCGCCGTCGGGCGGCTATCCGCAGCAGCCGTACCCGCAGCAGCCCGGCTACGGGCCCGGGTACGGCTACGGCCAGCCGATGCCCATGCAGAACCAGGACCAGGGCATGGCCGTGGCGGCGATGATCTGCTCGATCGTCGGCCTGGTCGCCTGCGGCGGGATCCTGTCCATCGTCGGGCTGGTGCTCGGCCACATCTCCTACAACAAGGCCAAGCGCGGTGAGGCGGGCGGCCAGGGCATGGCGCTGGCCGCGATCATCATCGGCTGGGTGGTGGTCGGCCTGCTGCTGATCGGCCTGATCATCTTCCTGATCGCCGGCATAGCCACCAACTGGGACTTCGACTAGGCAGTACTAAGCAGAACTAGGCACGGTCGCTGGGCTCGCGCGGATTGGGCGCGACGGCAGTGGCGTCGCTGTCGCCGGGTTCACGCGGTTGGGGCGCGACGGCGGCCTCGGTGTCGCCCGGCTTGGCCGCGCGGTCGAGGAACCGCAGCAGCTCCACCGGGAACGGCAGCACCAGGGTCGAGTTCTTCTCGGCGGCCACCTGGACCACGGTCTCCAGCAGCCGCAGTTGCAGCGCCGCCGGGGTGTCGGCCATCGTGGCCGCCGCCTCGGCCAGCTTGTGCGAGGCCTGCAGCTCGCCGTCCGCCGAGATCACCCTGGCGCGGCGTTCCCGTTCGGCTTCGGCCTGCCGGGACATCGAGCGCTTCATGCCCTCCGGCAGCGCGACGTCCTTGATCTCCACCCGGTCGATGTGGATGCCCCAGCCCAGCGCCGGGCTGTCGATGAGCAGTTCCAGCCCCTCGTTGAGGCGCTCGCGGTTGGACAGCAGGTCGTCCAGCTCGCTCTTGCCGATGATCGAGCGCAGCGAGGTCTGCGCGACCTGGCCGACCGCGGAGCGGTAGTCCTCCACGTTCACCGCGGCCAGCACCGGATCGGTCACCTTGAAGTAGACCACCGCGTCCACCTTGACCGTGACGTTGTCCTTGGTGATGCCGTCCTGCGCGGGGATCGGCATGGTGATGATCTGCATGTTGACCTTCTGGATCCGGTCCACGAACGGCACCAGCAGGACCAGCCCGGCCTCGCGCACGTGCGGCCGCACCCGGCCGAAGCGGTAGATCAGCCCGCGCTCGTACTGCTTGACCACGCGGACCGCCGAAGCCATTCCGATTCCGGCCACCACCACGGCGGCGGTGAGGATTTCCATCAGCATGGCGCCTCCCGCGACGCGCGAAACCCCCTCGCCTCGATGCTACTCCCGCTGGGAAGGTGTACCGGTGCCCGAATTCGACGTTCCCGAGCCGTTCCACGAGCGTATTTCCCGGCGGGAGGGCGCGGCCGGACTGGCCTGGCTGGCCGGTCTGCCCGAGCTGGCGCGCCGGTCGCTGGACCGCTGGTCACTGACCGCGGACGGCCCGGTCCGCCACGGGTACGCCGCGGTGGTGCTGCCGGTGCTGCGCGCCGACGGCACACCGGCCGTGCTGAAGTTGTCCTGGCAGGACGCGGACACCGCCGGCGAACCGGTCGCACTGTCCACTTGGAACGGTCAAGGTGCGGTGCTGCTGCTGGCGCACGAACCCGGCGCGCTGCTGCTCGAACGGCTCGACGGCGTACGCGACCTGAGCACCGAACCGATCGGCCAGGCGGTCGAGACCGCCGCCGCGCTGCTCGCCGAGCTGACCGTGCCCGCGCCCGCGTTGCCACGGCACCTGCGCACCGAAGCCGAGCGCTGGGTGGAGGAACTGCCCCGCGAATCGCGTGAGCTGGGCCACCCGCTGCCGTCGCGATTGGTGGACGCCGCGGTCGGCTTCGCCCGCGAACGCGGCCCGGAAGCCGCCTCGCTGCTGGTGAACCAGGACCTGCACTACCAGAACGTGCTCGCCGGGACGCGGCGGCCGTGGCTGGTGATCGACCCGCAGCCGCTCGCCGGTGACCCCGAGTTCGGCGTGATCCCGCTGCTCTGGAACCGGAGCACCGAAACGCCGGTGGCGGACCGCCTGCGCGCGATCGTCTCGGTCGCCGGGCTCGATCCGGAACTGACCAGGTCGTGGGTGCTGTTCCGGTTGGTCGACGCGTTTTTCTACTCGCTCGCGGCGGACGACCGATGGCTGCTGGACGCGCTGGACCCGCTGCTCGACTGGGCGCGGCGGCTCCCGGCGAACGCGCTCGCCCTCGGATAGTCTTCGGCCATGGCCGCCGTGAACCGCGTTTTCGCTGCTCAACTGGCCGGTTTGCCGGTATTCGGCCCGGATGGCGAATCCATCGGCAAGGTACGCGACCTGGTCGCCGGGCTCCGGCTGGACCAGCAGGCGCCGCGGGTGCTCGGCCTGGTGGTCGAGCTGGCCACCCGGCGCCGGGTTTTTGTGCCGATGCTGCGGGTCACCTCGATCGAGCCGAACGCGGTCGGCCTGGCCACCGGTTCGGTGAACATGCGTCAGTTCCACCGCCGCCCGAACGAGGTGCTGGTGCTCGGTCAGCTCGCCGACGCGCACGCCACGCTGGCCGCCACCGGCGTCCGGGTCACCGTCGCCGACGCCGCGATGGAGCCGACCCGCACACGCGACTGGGTGCTGACGAAGCTGGCCGTCCGCGAGCGGAGTACGCGGCTCGGGCTCGGCCGCCGCCGTTCCTCCCTCCAGGTACTGCCGTGGACCGAGGTCGCCGGGCTCAGCCTCGGCGACCTGACCGAGCAGCCGCAGGGCGCCGGGCAGCTGCTGATGCTGTTCGACACCATGCGTGCCGTGGACATCGCCGCCACGCTGCGGGACCTGCCGATCAAGCGGCGGCACGAGGTCGCCGACGCGATGGACGACGAGCGGCTGGCCGACGTCATCGAGGAACTGCCCGAGGACGACCAGAAGGACCTGCTCGGTTACCTCGCCGAGGAACGGGCCGCGGACATTCTCGAAGCGATGAACCCCGACGACGCCGCCGACCTGCTCTCCGAGCTGACCCCGGCGGACCAGAGCAGGCTGCTGGAACTGATGGAGCCGGAGGAGTCCGAGCCGGTCCGGCGGCTGCTGGCGTACTCGTCGGACACCGCGGGCGGGCTGATGACCCCGGAGCCGGTGGTGCTCACGCCCGACGCCACCGTCGCCGAGGCGCTGGCCCGCATCCGCAACCGGGAGCTGCCCGCCGCGCTGGCCACCATGGTTTTTGTCTGCCGCCCACCGCAGGCCACACCCACCGGCCGGTACGTCGGCTGCGTGCACTTCCAGCGGTTGCTGCGGGAACCACCGGCCGAGCTGGTGGCCAGCGCGGTGGACACCGACCTGCCCGCGCTGCGGCCCGACGCCACGCTGACCGAGGTCACCCGGTACTTCGCCGCGTACAACCTGGCCTGCGGGCCGGTGGTGGACGCCGGCGACCACCTGGTCGGCGCGGTCACCGTGGACGACGTGCTCGACCACCTGCTGCCGGAGGGCTGGCGCGAAACCGGCCTGCACGACGTGCGCGCCGCGGATTCCAAGGAGTGGGAACGTGCCTGAGCTGCATCCACGACGACGGCTCGACCAGCCTCGGGCCGGCCGCCGGCTCGTGCTGCGCTTCGACCCGGACGCGTTCGGCCGGGTCACCGAACGCGTCGCGCGTTTCCTCGGCACCGGCAAGTACCTGTTCTGGCAGACGCTGACCGTCATCGTCTGGATCACGCTGAACCTGGTCGCGGTGTCGCTGCGCTGGGACCCGTACCCGTTCATCCTGCTCAACCTGGCCTTCTCCACCCAGGCCGCGTACGCCGCACCGCTGATCCTGCTGGCGCAGAACCGCCAGGACGACCGCGACCGCGTCTCGCTGGACGAGGACCGGACCCGCGCGGCGCAGACCAAGGCGGACACCGAGTTCCTGGCCAGGGAGCTGGCCGCGCTGCGGCTGGCGATCGGTGAGGTGGCCACGCGCGACTACCTGCGCGGCGAGCTGGACAAGCTGCGTGAGGACCTCGACACCAAGCCGCGGAAGAGCCGGGCTCGGAGCAGCACTACCGATACGTAACATGGAAGGGTGACCAGCACTGGACAGCTCCCGACCACCGACGACGTCCGCGAGGCGCTGAAGACCGTCTACGACCCGGAGATCAAAAAACCGATCACCGAACTCGGCATGGTCAAGGACGTCGCGGTCGGCGAGGACGGCGTGGTGGTCGTCGCGATCTACCTGACCGTGGCCGGCTGCCCGCTCAAGGACACCATCACCAAGGACACCACCGCCGCGGTGGAGAAGCTCGACGGCGTGCGGAGCGTGCGCGTCGAGCTGGACGTGATGAGCGACGAGCAGCGCACCGAACTGCGCAAGTCGCTGCGCGGGGACGCCAAGGAACCGGTGATCCCGTTCGCCCAGCCGGGCTCGCTGACCAGGGTGTACTGCGTCGCGTCCGGCAAGGGCGGGGTCGGCAAGTCGAGCGTGACGGTGAACCTCGCGGTGGCGATGGCCAAGCGCGGGCTCTCGGTCGGCGTGGTCGACGCGGACATCTACGGCCACTCGGTGCCGCGCATGCTGGGCGCCGGGGAGAAGCCGACCAAGGTCGACACGATGATCATGCCGCCGCAGGCACACGGGGTGAAGGTCATCTCGATCGGCATGTTCACGCCGGGCAACACGCCGGTGGTGTGGCGCGGGCCGATGCTGCACCGCGCGCTCCAGCAGTTCCTGGCCGACGTGTTCTGGGGTGACCTGGACGTGCTGCTGCTGGACCTGCCGCCGGGCACCGGCGACATCGCGATCTCGGTGGCGCAGCTGATCCCGAACGCGGAGATCCTGGTGGTCACCACCCCGCAGCAGGCGGCGGCCGAGGTGGCCGAGCGCGCCGGGGCGATCGCGCTGCAGACGCGGCAGCGGGTGGCCGGTGTCATCGAGAACATGTCGTGGCTGGAGACGCCGGACGGGTCGCGCATGGAGATCTTCGGCTCCGGCGGCGGTCAGTCGGTGGCCGACTCGCTCTCGAAGTCGGTGGGCTCGACGGTGCCGCTGCTCGGCCAGGTGCCGCTGGACCCGCGCCTGCGCGAGCAGGGTGACGCCGGTACGCCGATCGTGCTGGCGGAGCCGGACGCACCGGCCGCGAAGGTGCTGGCCGCGGCGGCGGAAAAGCTGTCGGTCCGGGCGCGTGGCCTGGCCGGCATGATGCTGAACGTCACCCCGGCAGGACGCTGACCTCGGGACACGAAGCTGACCTCGGACACGGATGTGGCTTCCGGGCCACATCCGTGTCGCTGGGTCAGGTGGCGTCCGGGTCGACCGGGGGCTTTTCGCCCGGCTTCAGCGGTTCGGCGGCGGGGGAAGTGGCCGCCGGGTGGCCGTTCGGCTTGGCGGCTTCGACGCTCCCGCCGTTGCCGTTGATGTTGTTCAGGCCCAGCGGGTCCGCGTCACCGTCGAACAGGTGCTGCGTGACCGCGCGCTTCGGGTCGAAGTTCCGCAGTTGCCGCAGGTCCTCCAGCGGCTTGCGGTACTCCTCGAACTCGGGGCCCATCTCGTCCTTGAGCTGCTGGCGCGCGCCACTGGCGAAGTCACGCACCTTGCGCATGCTCTTGCCGACCCAGGCCGCCGCATCCGGCAGCCGCTCCGGGCCCAGAATGAACAGCCCGGCCACGATGAGGACGAGGATTTCGCCCCAGCCAACGCTCTCGAACACCCTGTGACCTCCGCCTTGTGCACTGCGCCAAGCTCAGCGTACCGCCCGATCCGGTGACGATCCCAGGGTCAGTCCGAGCCCAGCGTGACGTCGACCACCAGCTGCCTGCCCTGCCGCGACAACTGCACCGGCACCACGTCGCCGATGTTGTGCTCGCGCACCACCACGGTCAGCTCGGTCGCGGTCCGCACGATCCGGTCACCGACCTTGGTGATCACGTCGCCCTCGGCGATCCCGGCCGCGGCGGCGGGGCCACCCGGCGCCACGTTCTGCACCTGCGCGCCCTCGGAGGTGTTCGCCGCCACCGAGGCCGCGTTCAGCCCGAGATCGGCGTGCTTGACCGAGCCCTGCTCGATCAGCGACCGGCTGATCTTGATCGCCTGGTCGATCGGGATGGCGAAGCCGATGCCGATGTTGCCGCCCTGGCCCTCACCACCACCGAGGATCGAGGTGTTGATGCCGACCAGCGCACCGGTCGAGTCCACCAGCGCGCCACCGGAGTTGCCCGGGTTGATCGGGGCGTCGGTCTGGATCGCGCCGTAGTTCGACGGCGGGCCGCCGTTCTCGCCCGGCATGCCGATCGGCCGGTTCAGCGCGCTGACGATGCCGCTGGTCACCGTGTTCTCCAGGCCCAGCGGCGAGCCGACGGCCAGCACCGAGTCGCCGACGGCGAGATCGGCGGACTTGCCGACCTGCACCACCACCGGGTCCGGCACGCTCACCTTGACCACCGCGAGATCGGTCTTCGGATCGGTGCCGACCACCTTGGCCTCGGCCCGCGCGCCGTTGATGAACACCGCGGTGATCCTGGCGGACTGGTCCTTGACCGCCATCGAGACCACGTGGTCGTTGGTGAGGATGTAACCCTGCGGATCGATCACCACGCCGGAGCCGCTGCCGCCGCCCTCGCCGATCCGGATCTCCAGCGAGACCACCGCGGGCGCCACCCGCTGCGCGACCTCGGCCACCGAACCCGGCGGGCGCTCCTTGCCCGCCTCGGCCTCGGCGATGTTCAGCTCACCGGTCAGCGCGTCTCCGCGATCGGACAGCCACCAGCCAGCCAGTCCGCCGACCGCGCCGATCAGCAGCGCGATCACGCCGAGCAGGGCCAGCGCGGTGGGCTTCACGCGTCGGCCGAACAGCACCTCGGGCAGGCTGAGCATCGCGCCACGCGGGCGCTCCTCCGGGTCTTCCTTGGCTTCTTCCTCGGTCGCCACGGCCGGGCCGCCGAGCAGCGCACCGGCGTTCGGGTCACGCCACGGGTCGGCGGGCTTGGACCACAGCGGTGCCTCGGTCTCGGTTTGCGAACCGGCGCCCTGGTCGTCGGCCGGGCGCTGGAGCACCACCCCGGCGGCGTCCGGCGGGCGGCGGAAGGCCTCGGCCAGTGATTCGGGGGGCGGCGGCGCGAGCGTCACCTGCTGTGCCTTGCCGTTGCCGCGCGCGTCCGGGGCGTAGAGCCGGTCGAAGGCGCCGTCGACGCCACGCGGGCGGCCGAAGACCGATGCCTGCGCCGGATCCACCGGCGGGCGGTCCAGGGGCCGTGGGGCGAGCCTGTCCTCGCGCCGCGGCGCGCCGGACGGGTCCTGCTGCGGGTTGGGCTGCTGGCTCATTCATTCCTCGACGCGTGACCGGCGTCGGCGCGATTCCACGCCGGACGTTTGCCGGGAATTCTGCCGCCTGGCCGGTGAAGTGGGCGTTTCGCCCCTGCTCAGCGCCCGGCGGCGGGCGCGCTGGGCGTGGTGCTCGCCGAAGACGAGGTGGGTGGCGCGAAGCTGGGCACTGGCGCCGGATTCGCGCCGAACTGGGCGGGCATCACGCCGGACAGCGGGTTCTGCTGCGGGTCGGCGACGTCACCGCCGTCGGTGACCACCAGTGCGAGCGCGCTGAGCACGAGCCCGGACACGACAACACCGGCGCCCTGCGCGGCACGGCGTCCGGACATGCCGAAACGACCGCCGCCGAGCACGTTGCGCGAGTTGCCGAGCGGTGCGGACGAACCGAGTGGCGCGGCGCCGTCCCGCAGTCCGGCCACTCGATCGGGGCGCTGGATGGCCACCAGCTGGCCGTCCTCGGTGATCGCCAGGTTGTCCGGTGTGGTGCTCAGCTCGGTGTGCTGGGGAATGTCACGGAGGCTGGCCAGGAAGCCCGCCGACATGGCGGGAGCGTCCGCGCGCTTGACCTCCGCGCGGGCCTGGCGCTGCGCGGCCACTTCACCCGCGCACGAAGGGCAGCGGGCGATGTGGCTCGACGCGCGGTCCCGCGCGCCGAGGGAGAGCTCACCGTCGACGAACGCGACCACCGCGTCGGGCAGCAGATGCGACTCGGGCAGTCCCCAACCGCGCGCTTCGGTCATGCCGGCGCCCCCACGGGGGACGGCACCGGGATGGCCTCGCGCTTCATCGCCCGCGCGCGCTCCAGCGAGGCACGCAGGGCCTGGCGGCCGCGGTGGATCCGGCTGCGCACGGTGCCGAGCTTGACCCCGAGCGTCGCGCCGATCTCCTCGTAAGACAGGCCCTCGACGTCGCACAGCACGACCGCGGCACGGAACTCCGGCGGGAGTTCGTCCAGCGCGGCCTGCAGGTCGGGGTCGAGATGGGTGTCCGAGTAGACCTGCTCGGGGCTCGGGTCGTCGCCCACGATGCGGTCGGTGTCCTCGGGCAGGCCCTCCATGCGCACGCGGGAGCGGCGGCGGGCCATGTCGAGGAAGAGGTTCGTGGTGATGCGGTGCAGCCAGCCCTCGAAGGTGCCGGGCTTGTAGTTGGCGAGCGAGCGGAACACCCGGATGAAGGTCTCCTGGGTGAGGTCCTCCGCGTCGTGGGTGTTACCGGTGAGGCGGTAGGCCAGGCGGTAGACCCGGTCGGCGTGCTCGCGCACGACCTCGTCCCAGGACGGCGGCGTCCAGGCGGCTTCGTCGACAGCCACCGGCTCGACCTGCGTGCTCTTCTGCATCGTGGGGGAAGGCACCTCCATCAGGCTGATCTCCCAACTACTTCCCCTAACGCTGTCCCGGCGCAGGGTGTTCCCGGTTCGTTGACCGAAGTCTGTCCGGCTTCCTTATGGTTGTAGTGAGACAGCGCTGAGAGGAGCCTGAGAAGTGCCGGGCGCCGGTTCTCAGCGGGTTATCGCGGGGTTCTCCCGGGTTATCGCGGACCTGCCCGGCGGCCTGCGCTGATATGTCGACAGACCCCGCTAACCTCACTCCGTGCACTCCGACACACACCTGGACGACCTGGGCGTCTTCGTCGAGGGCTATCTGCCCGACGACGAGGTCCTGGTCGCGTCGCGCGCCAGGTCGGCCGAGCTGGGGTGCGCCCCGGTCGGTGCGGCCTGCGGGGCCACGTTGAGCTTTCTCGCCGCGACGCTCCAGGCCAGGGCGGTGGTGGAGGTGGGGACCGGGGTCGGGGTCAGCGGGCTCTACCTGCTGCGCGGCATGGCCGAGGACGGGGTGCTCACCTCGATCGACATCGAACCGGAGTTCCACCGCGCGGCCCGCAAGACGTTTCTCGAGGCCGGGCTGCCGCCGGGGCGCACCCGGTTGATCATGGGCCGGGCGCTGGACGTGCTCCCGAGGCTCACCGCGGGCGGCTACGACCTGGTCTTCGTCGACGCCGCGCGGGCGGAGTACCCGAACTACTTCGACCACGGCGTGCAGCTGCTCCGCCCCGGCGGGGTGATCGCCTTCCACAACCTGCTGTCCGGCGTCCGGAACGGCCGGGACCCGGAAACCCTGGCCATGCGAGACGTGGCCCGAGCGGTGCGGGACAACGAGCGCCTGATCCCCGCGGTCCTCCCGGTGGGCGGCGGGTTGCTGGTCGCTTCAATGCTGTGACCGCCCGGGCCCGGTGACCGCTTCCGGGCCCGTGGCCGCCCAGGGCCGTGATCGCTCGGGGCCTGCGACCCCTCTGGGCTCTGTCCGCGTGAGCCGTGGCCGTTCGAGGGCCGAAAGGCGGGAACGGTCAGGGGCGTGAGCGCGCTGCCAGTACCGAGATCAGCAGGGCCAGCAGCAGCCAACCCGCCGCGAGGGCGATGAGCCAGGGCCAGCCCGCGTGTCCGTAGACGGTGGCGCCGACCGTGCCGCCGATGCTGCTGCCCAGGTAGTACGCCAGCGTGTACAGCCCACCCGCCTGTCCGCGGGCACCCGGCGGCGCCTCCGCCGCGGCCCAGCCGTTGGCCACCGCGTGCGCGGCGAAGAAGCCACCGGTGAGCACAACGAACCCGGCCGCGACGCAGATCAGCGAGTCGACGATGGTCAGCGTCGCGCCCAGCGCGGTGATCACCAGCGCGCCGGACAGCGTGCGGAGTCTGCCGAACCGCGCGACCAGCCGTCCCGCGTAGCCGGAGGTGAACGTGCCCATCGCGTAGGCGAGGAACACCAGTGACGCGATCGCGGGCGACAGGTCGAGCGGCTCGCCGGTGAGCCGGAACCCCGCCGCGTTGTACAGCGCGACGAACGAGCCCATCGCGAGCAGCGCCACCGCGTACTGCGCCAGCAACACCCGGCTCGACAGCGCCGCGCGGAACCCGCTGAGCGGCTTGAACTCGCCGCGGCGCGCCTCCGACTTCGGCAGCGTGAAGATCGTCAGCAGCGCGCAGACCAGCGCCAATCCGGCGGTCAGCCCGAGCGCGCCCGGCCAGCCGAGCCAGTCGGCGGCGAACCCGCTCGACAGCCGCCCGAGCATGCCGCCGACGGTGTTCCCGGCGATCATCGCGCCCACCGCCGCGGCCACCCCGGCCTTGCCGAGCCGTTCGGCGAGATAGGCGGCGGCGACCCCGGCGAAGCCCGCGATCGCGATCCCCTGCAGCGCGCGCAACACCAGCAACGAGGCGAAGTCCGGGGCGAACGGCAGTGCCAGGCCGAGCAGCACCGACGAGATCACCGAAGCCAGGATCACCCGGCGCCTGCCGATCACCTCGGACAGCGTCGCGATGGGCAGCACCGAGATCGCCAGCGCACCGGTCGCCACGCTGACCGCGAGCGACGCACCGCCGGGATCGAGGTGGAACCGCTCGGCCAGCTGCGGCAGCACCGGCTGGGGCGCGTAGAGCAGCGCGAACGAGGAGATGCCCGCCGCCGCGACGGCCACCGTCACCCGCCGCGTCGGCGCGGTGGGTGCGGTCGCGGGCGCGGGGGCGGTGGTGGTCACCCATCGAAGCTAAGCCGAGCTAATCAATACGTCCAATACGTCTGTCGGCGACAATCGATACCGTGCTGAATGAATCCACCGACCAGCGCTTTGTCCAGGAGCTGGCTCCCGATCTGGCCCTGCTCGCGGCGGTCCGGGTGACCGGCAACATCACCCGGGCGGCGGAACTGGTCGGGCTGCCGCAGCCGACGGCCAGCCGCCGCCTCGCCGCGCTCGGCCGTCGCCTCGGTGCCTCGCTGACCGCACCCGACGGCCGGGGCATCCGGCTCACGCGGGCCGGCCAGCTGCTGGCCGACACCGCTGAGAGAGCGCTGCTCCTGTTGGAGAGCGGTGTTCGCTTGGCGCGCGAAGAGGTTCACCCGGACCGCGGGCACGTGGTGCTCGGCTTCCTGCACCTGCTCGGCCGTTCGCTGGTTCCGTCGCTGCTGGCCGGCTTCCGGCGCGCTCACCCGAACGTGCGGTTCAGCCTCGTGCAGGGGTCACGCCAGGACGTGCTCGACCGCCTCCGCACCGGCGAGCTGGACCTCGCGCTGGTCGCCCCGCTCCCCGCTGACCCGGCGTACGAATCGGTCACGCTCACCCACGAGGAACTCCGGCTGAGCGTGCCCACCGCGCATCCACTCGCCACCCGCGAGCGCGTCCACGCCGGCGAACTGGCCGACGAGGCATTCGTCACCCTCGAACCGGGCTACGGCCTCCGCCAGATCACCGACGAACTGTGCGCCGCCGCCGGATTCACCCCATCGATTGCCTTCGAAGGTCAGGAATCGGACACCGTGCGCGGCCTGGTCGCCGCCGGGATGGGCGTGGCGCTGCTCCCCCGGTTCGAGCCGGGACCACCGGCGGGCGTCGCCGAGGTCCCGCTCGAACCACCGGTCACCCGGACGATCGGGCTGGTCTGGTCGGCCGGGACCGACCTCACCCCCGCCGTGCGCGCCTTCCGCGCGCACGTGCTGGATCACGTGTAGGCGGCAGCCAGTTCGACGAGCGTGCGGGCGGCGAAGCCGGTGCCGCCGGGCACCACGTCGGCGTAGGTCCGGTCGGCCCTGGCCGGGCCCGCGATGTCGAGGTGCGCCCACGGCGCGCCGCCGGTGAACTCGCGCAGGAACAACGCCGCGGTGATGCCGCCTGGCCCGACCGGCATCTGCTTGACGTCGCCGAGTTCGCCCTTGACCGCGTCCGCGTGCGCCTCCAGCAGCGGCATCCGCCACCAGGCCTCGCCCGCCGCTTCACCGGCGGCGGTGATCCGCGCGGCGAGGTCGTCGTCGCTGGCGAACAGGCCGCCGGTGCGCAGGCCGAGCGCGACCTTCATGGCGCCGGTCAGCGTGGCCACGTCGACCACCGCGTCCGGCTTGAACCGCTTGATGCCGTAGGCGAGCGCGTCGGCGAGGACCATGCGGCCCTCGGCGTCGGTGTTGCCGACCTCGGTGGTCTTGCCGCCGTAGTGCCGCACGATGTCGCCGGGGCGGTAGGACGAGCCGGACACGTGGTTCTCCGCCGCCGGGACCAGCGCGGTCACCCGCACCTTGAGCCCGAGCGCGGCGATGGCGCGCACCGCGGCGATCACCGCACCGCCACCGGCCATGTCGGTGCGCATCAGGTGCATGCCGTCGGCCGGCTTGATGGACAGGCCGCCGGTGTCGAAGGTGATGCCCTTGCCGACGTAGAGCAGGTGCCGGACCGCGCCGCGCGGCTTGTAGTCCAGTTCGATCAGCCGCGGCGGGCTCGCCGAGCCGCCGCCGACCGCGAGCACTCCGCCGAAGCCCTGCTCGGCCAGCCACCGCTCGTCGCGAATGGTGGCGGTCAGGTTGGCCAGGCCGGTGGTCAGCCGCTCGGTGGTGCCGGCCAGCCACGCCGGGTCCTTCACGTTGGACGGGGTGTTCGCCAGGTCCCGCGCGAGTGCCGCGGCCGCGGCGAGTTCGCGCGCGCGGCCGACCGCTTCGGCGAACGCGGGCACGGCGCGCTCGAACCGCGGGACGAGGCGCAGCGTCTTGAGCCGGGGCTTCGGCTCCTCACCGGTGACCTTGTACCGGTAGCCGCCGAGCATCGCGCCCATCGCCAGCTCGTACGCGGTCTCGGTGGTGGCGTCCTCGTCCAGCGCGACCTGCACCGACTTCACCGGATCGTGCTCGAAGTAGGCGTCGACGGCCCTGGCCAGCGCGGCACCGGCGGTGCGGTAGTGCTCCGCCTCGCCCTTGCCGACGCCGACCAGCCAGCGCACCTTCGAGTCGCCGGGCACCAGCTTGACCTCGCCGGCCTTGGCCGACGGCCGGACCCCGGCGATCGGCTCCAGCTCGGTGTCGCCGTCCGGCTGCGGCACGAGTACCGCCTCCAGCGCGCCGCGACGGGACTCGTCCAGCACCTCGACTTCGAGCAGCCGACCGGGTACGGACGGTAACGGAACGCGCGCCATCAGCGACCTCCAATGCAGGCGGAATCCGGGCAAGAGTTAACCCCGGTCTCCGTGACGGGGACCGGGGTGTCCGACCGAAGCTGGTTCAGCCGGTGGCTTCCTGGAGCGCGGCCCCGAGATCCTTCGCTTCCTCGGCCGAGAGCTCGACGACGAGACGCCCACCGCCCTCGACCGGTACGCGCATCACGAGGCCCCGCCCCTCCTTAGTCACTTCGAGGGGACCATCTCCGGTCCGGGGCTTCATGGCCGCCATAGCGTGCTCCCTCCGTATCAACCGGCGCGCCCGGGTCGCGCTCGCCAAAGCCAACCGGGTAGTAACCATTCTCCCTCATCAGCGAGCGGCCGCGCGCGCGGACCGATCTTTTCACACATCATCGGTGCTGGTATGCGGCTCGCCGGGGTGTCAGACTCGCCAATCGAACCCCGAGGAACGACAGGAGCAGCAGTGACCACAGAGGACGTTCTTCTGGTGAGCGACAGCACGGACACGCCGGGTGTCCGCACGCTCACGCTGAACCGCCCGCAGGCGTACAACTCCCTCACCGTCGAACTGAAGGAGCGCCTGCTGGCCGCGCTCCGCGACGCGGCGGCGGACGACGGGGTGCGCGCGGTGGTGCTGACCGGGTCGGGGAAGGCGTTCTGCGCCGGGCAGGACCTCAAGGAGCACGTCGGCCTGCTGCAGGCGAACGACCCGGCGCCGTTGCACACGGTGGCCGAGCACTACAACCCGATCGTCGAGCTGATCACCGGCATGCCGAAGCCGGTGATCGCCGCGGTCAACGGAGCCGCGGCCGGTGCCGGCGCCGCCTTCGCCTACGCCAGCGACATCCGCGTGGCGGCTTCGTCGGCGAACTTCCTGATGGCCTTCGCGAACGTCGGGCTGGGCCCCGACTCGGGCGCGTCGTGGACCCTGCAGCGCCTCATCGGCCTCGGCCGGGCGACGGAACTGATGTTGCTGGCCCGGAAGGTCTCCTCCGACGAGGCGCTTTCGCTTGGCCTGGTGAGCGAGGTCGTCCCGGACGACGAACTGGCGGCGCGCGCCGGTGCCATCGCCGCCAAGCTCGCCGCCGGCCCGACGGTCGCCTACGCGAAAATCAAGGAGGTGCTCTCGGTCGCCGCCGAAAGCACCCTGAGCGAGGCGCTGGCCGCGGAAGAATCGGCGCAGGCGGCGCTGGGCGGGACGGCGGACCACGCGGAAGCCGTGGACGCCTTCGTCAACAAACGACGTCCCACCTTCCAGGGAAAGTAACTTCCACACTGACGAATGTGGCTTTCGAGCGCCTCGAAGGCCACATTCGTCAGGCGGAAGCTCGGAAGCAGCCGGCCACGTGGTCGTCGACCATGCCGGTGGCTTGCATGAGGGCGTAGCAGGTCGTTGGACCCACGAAGGCGAAGCCGAGTTTTTTCAGGGTTTTTGCCATGGCCCGCGATTCCGGGGTGATGGCGGGGACGTCGTCCATGGTGGCGGGGCGTGGCGACGACGAAGGCGCGAAGGACCACAGCAACTCGCCCAGGGGCTGGTCCAGGTCGGCGACGGCGCGAGCGTTGCGAATGGTGGCTTCGATCTTCGCCCGGTTCCGGACGATGCCGGTGTCCGCCAGCAAACGGGAGATGTCGTCATCGTCGAAGGCGGCGACTGCCGCCGGATCAAAAGAAGAGAAAGCCGCGCGGAAAGCGGGGCGTTTGCGCAGGATGACGATCCAGGACAAACCCGACTGGAATGCCTCCAGCGACAACCGTTCGAAAAGGGCCTGTTCACCACGCAAGGGGTAGCCCCATTCCTTGTCGTGGTATTCCGCGTAATCGGGCGAAGAATTCCCCCAGGAACACCGCGAAATCCCGTCCGCGCCCACCAAGCTCATGAATCACCCCACCGAATAGGATTCCGCGAACCGCGCGAAGCGGTCCAGTGAATACCGCACCCCCAGCGCGAACACCGGTTTCGCCACCGGCCAGCCCAACTGCCCCAGCGGCCCCAGTGGCAACTTCAACTGCTCCGACCACACCAGCGTCGACCGGTCCGCCCCCTGCGCGTGCACGTGGAACGAACCCGTCCCCCGCACCAGCCGCCCGGTGTGCCGCACCGAGCACCGCACCGGCGGCTCCCAGCCGGTGATCTCCATCGTGTCGGTGAACCCCACCCCGGCGACCCCGGTGAACGCCGACAGCCGCGACCCCACGCTGCGCCCGTTGCCCTCGGTCACCTCGACGCGGGTCCCGAGCATCCACTCGCCCTGCCGCGCCCAGTCGGTCAGCGCCAGCCAGGTCGTCCCGGCGGATGCGGCCACCCGCACCGACAGCACCAGCTCCGGCATCAGACCGCGTCCTCGCGGCGGCGACCGTCCAGCTCCGCCTCCAGCCGCGCCACCCTGGCCCGCAGTTCGTCCAGCTCGTTGCCCGCCCGGCGCAACACCCAGTCCACTTCGGACATCTTGTACCCGCGCAGCACCAGCTGGAAGCGCACGGCCCGCAGGTCCTCACCGGTCAGGTCCTCGGCGGGCAACCGGGTCGGCGACGCGCCCGGCGCCAGCGGGGCCAGCTCCTCACCCCGGCCGAAGACGACCGCGGCCAGCAGGAACACCACGGCCGCGACCAGCAGCATGACGACTAGGTAGATCAGCGCGGTGGTCACGCCACGATCGTGACACAGGCCCGCCACGACCGTCGCGCCAGCACGACGAGTCGCGCGCTGATCATCATCGACAGCAAGCCCATCACCGCGCACGGCCAGGAAATCAGCAGCAGGCTGGTGTCGATGAACCCGCTCACGCTGACCAGCACCACCCGCACCAGCAGGTCCGCCCCCACCGAGGTGGCCGCGACCAGCGAAATCCACCGGCCCGCCCGGGCCGAGCGCGCGTACCGGCACAGCACCCGCGCCACCAGCAACGCGACCAGCCCCAGCCCGGCCACCGCGTACCCGGTGTAGTCCGCCGTGAGCGCCAGTGGCCCGTACCACTCGGGCATGACCACGCCGGTGTTGCTCCAGGAACCGAACGTGGTCATCCGGGTCAGCTCCCACAGCACGTGCATCAGCGGCAGCGCCAGTGCGAGCGAGCGCAACGCCTGCACACCCGTCGCCAGCCCCAGTTCGGACTGGTAGTCCTCGCGGACTTCCTCGACCGCGCCGAAGTCGGTGACCGCGCGCCGCTGCGCCTCCTCTTCCGGCAACCCGGCCGAAAGGTAGCGCTCGGTGGCGTCGTCGAGGCTGTCGCGTGCCTCGGCGAGCAGGTCGGACTTGCGCGCGGGCGAGCCGTACAGCGAGCCCGCCAGGTCCTCCAGGTAGCGGTCGATCACGCCTGCGCCGGCCATGCCTGCCCTCCCAGTACCGCGCCGATCACCGTGGTGAACTGCTGCCACTCCGCGCGCTCGGCCGCCAGCGCCTTCTGCCCGGCGCGGGTCAGCCGGTAGGTGCGCCGCTTGCGCCCGGACACCACGTCCCACTCGCTGGCGAGGAACCCGGCGCGTTCGAGCCGCCGCAGTGCCGGGTACACGGTGCCGGTCGGCAGGTCGAGCGCGCCGCCGCTGCGGGCCTGCAGCGCCTCGATGATCGCGTAGCCGTGCAGCTTGCGGCCGTCCAGCACGGCCAGCAGCAGGGCGTCCAGATGTCCGCGCAAAGCGTCCGCCTTCATAGGTGGGCACTCTACTGATACCGGCATCCGGGAGGTACCGGAGACAACCCTGACTTCTCCCTGAATCCATGAATTTGACCGCTACATGTAGCGTGCCTACATGTAGGCTCCGGCGGCATGGAAGCACTCCCCATCGCGAGACTGCAGTTCGCCACCACCACCTCGTTCCACTTCCTGTTCGTGCTGCTCACCCTGGGTCTGGTCACGCTGGTCGCGGTGATGCAGACGCGGTACGCGCTCAGCGGACGCCCGGTGCACCGCCGGATGACCCGGTTCTGGGGCAGGCTCTACGTGGTCAACTACGCACTCGGAATCGCGACCGGAATCGTGATGGAATTCCAGTTCGGGTTGAACTGGAGCGGTTTGTCCACCTATGCGGGCGACATCTTCGGCGCACCGCTGGCCATCGAGACGCTGGTCGCCTTCTTCCTCGAATCCACCTTTCTCGGGCTGTGGCTCTTCGGCTGGGACCGCATGGGCCGGTGGCTGCACCTGACGCTGATCTGGCTGGTCGCGCTGACCGCCTACGCCTCGGCGTTCTGGATCATGGCGGCCAACTCGTTCCTGCAGAACCCGGTCGGCGCCACCGAGGAGAACGGCGTGCTGCGGCTGACCGACTTCGGCGCGCTGCTGACGAACCCGACCTTCGTCGCCGCGCTGCCGCACGTGCTCAGCGCCGCCCTGCTGACCGGCGGCGTGTTCGTGGTCGGCATCAGCGCGTACCACTTCCTCCGGCGCACCGAGGAGGTCGAGTTCTTCCTGCGCTCGATGCGACTCGGCGTGGTGGTCACGCTGCTGACCGCGCCCGTGGTGTTCGGCTTCGGCACCGCCCAGTTCCCGGTGATCGGGGACCTGCAACCGGGCAAGCTCGACGGCGGCGCGGTCGGCCTGCCGCTCGGGTTGATGGTGATGATCGGGCAGTTCTTCGTGTTCGCGAGCCTGATCGCGCTGCCGTTCCTGGCCAAGGCGCGGATCGCGCGAGCGCGGCCGTTGCTGCACCTGATGGTCTGGGGCATTCCGCTGCCGTTCATCGCGGCGATCTGCGGCTGGCTGGTGCGTGAACTCGGCAGGCAGCCGTGGCTGGTGTTCGGCAAGCTCACCACCGCCGACGCCATGTCGGACCTGAGCGCGGGTCAGGTGCTCGCCTCGTTCATCGCGTTCACCGCGCTCTTCGCCGCGCTCGCCGTCGCGGACTGGGTGCTGCTGTCCCGCCTGGCCCGGCGCGGCCCGGAGCCGGAAGTCCCCGCCACACAGTCCATGCCGTCCGCGCCCGTCCTGACTGGGGTCTGATCATGGAAATCTTCTTCTGGTGCCTGCTCGGGCTGCTGCTCGCGGGCTACTTCGCACTCGCCGGTTACGACTACGGCGTCGGCCTCCTGGTGCGCGCCTTCGGCCGTGACGAGCCGGAACGCCGCCGCGTGCTCGGCTCGTTCGGACCGTTCTTCCTCGGCAACGAGGTGTGGCTGGTGGCCGCGGTCGGCCTGCTGTTCGGCGCCTTCCCGCTGCTGGAAGGCAAGGTGTTCCAGCAGAACTACCTGGTCGTGGTGGCCATGCTGCTCGGGCTGATCACCTTCACCGCCGCCGTGCAGTTGCGGAGCAGGCGCCCCGGCGCCGGGCGCGGGAGCTGGGATCTGCTGATCACCGGTGGTGCGCTGGTCACGACCGCTTCCTGGGGCGTGTTCTTCGGGAACCTGGTGCGCGGGCTGCCCGCCACCGGCCCGGTGCCGGTCGCCGATCCCTTCTCGTTGCTGTGGGGGTTCGGGTTCGTCGCGTTGTTCGCCTTGCACGGCGCGAACTTCCTGGCTGTGCGTGGTGACGCGGAGCTGGCGGCGAAGGCGAGGTACCTGGCACGGCGATTGGTTCCCGTGGTGGCGGTATGGGTCGCGGTGGTGGCCGTCTGGATGCTCCTGTCACCACAGATCATGTCCACTGTGGATCGCACGTGGCCCGCACTGGCGGTACTGGCCGTCGCGATCGCCTCGTTGGCCGCGGTTTGGAGCAGGTCGCCGCGCGTGGCACTCGCCGGGTCGATGACGCTCGCCGTGCTGCCCGTGGTGCTCGCCGGAACCCTGCGCTTCCCGTACCTGCTGCTGTCGCTGGACCTGAACGAGGCTGCCGCGTCACCGGGAACGTTGCGCCTGCTCACCTTTGTCGCGGTGCCCACCGTCGCCGTGGTGGTGCTCGTGCAGTGGCTGACCTGGCGGATGAACCGGCGGCCGGTCGGCGACCGCACGCTGCTGCACTTCTGAGGGGAACGAGAATGCGTCCGATCGACCCACGCCTGCGCGAGGAACTGCCCGGCTTCGGCCGATATCTGGCCGCGCTGGGCGTGCTCGGGGCGGTGACCGCCGCCGCCATCCTGGTCCAGGCGGAACTGCTGGCCACGCTGCTCACCGCTCCGGCGGCGGGTCCGGCCGCCGCGCTCGGTGGCGCGGTGCTCGGCCGGGCGGCGCTCACCTGGATCGGCGGCGCGATCGCCGATCGGTACACCACCACGGTGAAAACCACGCTGCGCAACCGGGTGCTCGCCAGGTCGATGGGCACGCGGGACGCCGGGCGCACGGCCACCCTGGTCACCCGCGGCATCGACGGCGTGCACGGTTACTTCGCCGAGTACCTGCCGAAACTGGTGGCGTCCGTGGTCATCCCGCTCGCCGTGCTCGCGCGGCTGCTCACCGCGGACCTGGTGGCGGGGCTGACGGTGGCCGTCACGCTGCCGCTCATCCCGGTGTTCGCCGCACTGGTCGGCGCGCACACGCGCGCCCGCACCGATCGCCAGTGGCGACTGCTGTCCACTTTGGGCGGTCACTTCCTGGACGTGGTGACCGGGTTGCCCACGCTGAAGGTGTTCGGCCGGGCGAAGGCGCAGGCGGAAACCGTGCGGCGGATGGCCGACGCGCACGCGAGCGCGACCATGCGCACGCTGCGCGTCGCCTTCCTTTCCGCGCTGGTGCTGGAACTGGTGGCGACGCTGTCGGTGGCGCTGGTCGCCGTGCCGGTCGGGCTGCGCCTGCTCGACGGTGGAATCACCGCGCAGACGGCACTGGTGGTCCTGTTGCTGGCCCCCGAGGCCTACTTGCCGTTACGCGCGGCGGGTGCGAAGTTCCACGCCAGCGCGGAAGGGCTCACGATCCTGGAGGAGGTCCGCGCGCTACCACAGCCTCGACCGTCGGGCACCGAACAGCCCGGCACCGGCGAAATCCGCTTCGAAGGCGTGACCGTGCGCTACCCGGGAAGGGACCACAACGCACTGTCCAATGTCGACTTGACGATCCGGCCCGGTGAACGGCTGGCGTTGGTCGGCCCGAGCGGTTCGGGCAAGAGCACCCTGCTCGCCGTGCTGCTCGGCTTTGTGCCACCGACCGAGGGGCGCGTCCTCGTAGACGGCGTTGACCTGCGAGAACTCGACCTGGCCGCCTGGCGGGCGAAGCTCGCGTGGGTGCCGCAGCGGCCGACGATCTTTCCGGGCAGCCTCGACGAGAACATCAGCCTGGGCGCCGAAGGAGACGTGGCAGCGGCGGCGCGGGCCGCCGGGATCGACTTCACCAGAGCGCAGGGGGTGTCGTCCGGGCAACGACAGCGGATCGGACTGGCGCGGGCACTCATGCGACCGCACGCCGACCTGCTCCTGTTCGACGAACCCACCGCCCACCTGGACAACGCCACGGAAGCCGCGATCCTGCGCACCGCGGCGAAGTTGCTCGACGGGCGGACCGCCGTGCTGGTCGCCCACCGGCCCGCGATGACCGAGCCGGCCACGCGGGTGGTCGAACTGCGGCACGGCGTTCTGCGGGAGGAAGCATGCGTCTGAGCAAGCTGTTCTGGGCCGCGTTGCTCGCGACGGCGGCCGAACTCGCCGGGCTCGCGCTGATGGGCATCGCCGCGTGGCTGCTGTTGCGCGCGGCCGAGCAACCGCCGATCTCCGCACTGACCGTGGCGATCGTCGCGGTGCGCACGCTCGCCCTGCTGCGTGGTTCCCTGCGTTACGCCGAACGCCTCGCCGGGCACGAGGTCGTGCTGTCGGCGATCGGTGAGGTGCGGGAACGGGTATACCGCGCGCTGCTGCCGCACCGCGATCAGCGTTCGTCCGACGCCGATCTCCTCGCCCGCGTGGTGTCCGATGTGGACGCCGCACAGGACGCCGTGCTGCGCTGCCTGCTTCCCGCCGGGGTCGCCGCGCTGACCGGCACGGTCGCGGTGGTGGTCAGCGCGTTCTTCTCGATCAACGCCGCCATCGCGCTCGCCACCGGGCTCGTCCTCGGCGGTGTCCTGCTGCCGTGGTGCTGTGCCCGGCTGACCGCCAAGGCCGCGGACCGGAGCGCGGCGGCGCGGGCGGCCGTCGGCGAGCACGCCGTCGAACTGGTGCGAGGCGCGGAGGAGCTGCTCGCCTACGGGGCCGAAAAGCGCGCGCTGACCAGGGCCGCGACCGCCGTCGGCGAACTCACGTCGACCGAGCGCACCCGCTGGGTGAACGCGCTCGCCGCGGCGGGCGTGGCCATGCAACTGGGCACCACGCTGGCGGTCTGCCTGGTCGCGGGCGTGTCCATCCCGCTGACCGCCGCACTCGCGCTCGGCACGCTCGCGGCGTTCGAAGTGGTGCTGCCGTTGCCCGCCGCCGCCCAGCGCTGGGTGGAAGCTCGCGCGTCGATAGCCCGCCTGCGCGCGCTGCTGGCCGAACCGGCTCCGGAACCCGGCACCGCCGATGTTCCCGACGGCCCGGTCCACCTCCGGCTGCGTGGCGCCACCGCACGGGATCTTCCGTTGACGGACCTGGATCTGCCGCAAGGCAGCCGAATCGCGCTCATCGGGCCGAGCGGTTCCGGCAAGACCACCGTGCTGCACGTACTGCTCGGCCTGCTCGAACCGCGGGCGGGCGAGGTCACCGTGAACGGGCGCGCACTCGATGAATTCGCCCCGGGGCAACTACCCCGGATCATCAGCGGAGCCACCGCGCACGCGCACATCTTCCGGTCCAGTGTCAAGGAAAACCTGCTGCTGGCCGCCCCGGAAGCGACCGACGCCGAACTGCGGCGTGCCTGCGAAGCCGCGGACCTGGACTGCGACTGGGAACACGACGCGACCACGCTTTCCGGCGGGCAGCGGCGACGGCTGATGCTGGCACGCGCGGTGCTGGCCCGCCCACGCGTGCTGGTGCTCGACGAACCGACCGAGGGCCTCGACCCGGCACACGCCAGGCGCGTGCTCGACGGGGTCCTACGGGCGTGCCCCGGGGCCACCGTGGTGCTGGCCACGCACGACCTCGCCGAGGCCGAGGCGAACGGCTTCGAGCATCGGCGGCCGGTCCGCGACGAGGACCTCGGTGACGTCGGGCAGCCATTCGCCCGAGACCTGCACGAACTGGGTCAGCTCCCCGCCGGCCTGGTCGATCCCGCAGCGGGCGAGCGCGGTGCCGAGGATCTGCCGCGCCATCACGCCCAGTTGCAGCAGTGACCGGTTGCGGTGCTTGCGCACCCCGAGATTGACCTGCGCCAGCGCGTCGACGCCGTACCGGGCCTCGGCGTCGAGCAGCAGGCCGATCTCCACCCCGTACCCGGCGGCGAACGGCACCGATTCGAGGAATTCGCGGGTGGCCGCGTACTCACCACCGAGCGGCTGGACCAGCCCGGCCAGCTGCGGGCGCAACGCGGACAGCAGCGGGCGCGCGAGCAGTTCGGTGACGCGGCCGCCGCCGGTGCCGATCTCGGTGGTCTCCAGGCGCAGCGGACGGCGGTAGAAGCCCTTGACCAGGTGTACGCCCGGGGCGGTGAGCAGCGGCCCGAGCAGCGCGGGCACAAACGCCGGATCGGGATCGACCAGGTCCGAGTCGAGGTAGACCACCAGGTCACCGCTGGTGGCCGCGAGCGCGCGCCAGAGCACTTCGCCCTTGCCCGGCCACGGCGGCAGGTCGGGGAGCACGTCCTCTCGGCGCACCACCCTCGCGCCCGCGCGGGCGGCGACCTCGGCGGTGTCGTCGGTGGACCCGGAGTCGACCACCACCAGTTCGTCGACCAGCGGACCCACGTGCGGCAGCACCGAGGCGACCACCCCGCCGACCGTCTCGGCCTCGTCCAGCGCGGGCAGCACCACCGAGACCGTGCGGCCGCGCTTCGCTTCGGCGAGTTCGCCGACGGACCAGCGCGGGTCCTGCCAGGTCCGGAGACGCTGTGTTGTCGGCTCGGGGGACGACCCCCGGACCCCCGGACTACTCATGAGTACAGCCTATGGCGCCCGAACCGTTACCCCGCCGAGGGCCCTTCCGGCGGTACCGTCTGCACCGGCATGGACTCTCGATACCGAAGACTGCTGGCCGGTTCCTTCGTGGCCGCCCTGCTGACGGGCTGCGGAGCCGGCCCGGCCGCACCCGGTGCGCCCAGCGCACCCGCGCCCACCACGACCCGGCCGCCCGACCCGATGCCGGTGCGCACCCTGCCCGGCCCGAGCGGGCCCGTCCACCGCGCCCCGGCCTTCGCCGCGCAGGGCGTCGCGCAGGGCACCAGCACCCGGTTCCGTGGCAGGCCGGAGACCACCGGCCGCACCACGCTGGGTGTGGTCCTGCGGATCTCCGACCTGTCGGCCGCGGTGACCGGCGACGTCGTGCTCCCCGCCACGGTGCGCTTCCCGAGCAGCGGCGCCTGCGCCCCGATCTCGCTGAGCGACTGCGCCGCGAGGTTCATCGCGTTCGGCAGCTTCGCCCCGGAATCCAAGGCCCGCGCGGATTCCGACGTCCTGCGCGAAGGCGCGGCCTCGGCGTCGGAGACCCAGTTGCGCGAAGGCGTTTCGTACTACGTGCCCGCCTACGCCGACGTGCCCGCGCAGATCGACCTCAGCCGGACCCAGATCTGCTTCGGTGAGGAGAACTCCTGCCTACCGGTGGCCGGGCTGCCGAGCATCTATCACTTCGGGGTCTGACCGCTCCACTTGTCGACCACAACGCCGTTGTGCGACGCGAAGATCTCCAGCAGCACCCGCGGATCCGGGTCCACCGACACCATTTCGCGGTGCTGCGCCCGCAGGAAGCCTTCGTCCACCATGTGGTCGACGAACTTCCGCAGCGGCTCGAAGTACCCGGCCACGTCCACCAGGCCCAGCGGTTTCGCGTGCAGGCCCAGCTGCGCCCAGGTCCACACCTCGAACAGCTCCTCGAGCGTGCCCGCGCCGCCCGGCAGCGCCAGGAACGCGTCGGACAGCTCGGCCATCTTCGCCTTGCGCTCGTGCATCGTGTCGACCACGTGCAGTTCGGTCAGCCCGTGGTGCCCGACCTCGGCGCTCATCAGGTGGCCGGGGATCACCCCGATCACCTCGCCACCGGCGGCCAGCGCGGCGTCGGCGACCACGCCCATGATGCCGACGCTCGCGCCGCCGTACACCAGTCCGATACCGCGCTCGGCCAGCAGCTTCCCCAGTGCGGCCGCCTGCTCGGCGTAGACCGGGCTGTTGCCGGGCGACGATCCGCAGAACACGCAGACCCGCTTCACTAGTGGGCTTCCTCCCATGCCTTGTACGCCTCCTGCACCACCGACACCGCGTCGTCGACGTCGTCGGTGACGTGCAGCAGCTCCAGATCCTTCTGCCCGATCTTGCCCTCGCGCAACAGGGTTTTCGCGATCCAGTCGTACAGGCCGCCCCAGTACTCGCTGCCGAAGAGCACCACCGGGAACTTGGTCACCTTCTTGGTCTGCACCAGGGTGAGCGCCTCGAACAGCTCGTCGAGCGTGCCGAACCCGCCGGGCAGGCAGATGAAGGCCTGGGAGTACTTGATGAACATGGTCTTGCGGGTGAAGAAGTACCGGAAGTTCACCCCGAGATCGACCCACGGGTTCAGGCCCTGCTCGAACGGCAGCTCGATGCCGAGGCCGATGGAGAACCCGCCCGCCTCGGAGGCACCGCGGTTGACCGCCTCCATCGCGCCGGGCCCACCACCGGTGATGGTGGCGAACCCGGCACTGGCCAGTGCGCCGCCGATCTTGCGGCCGAGCTCGTATTCCGGGTGGTCGCGCGGGGTGCGGGCCGAGCCGAACACGGTCACCGCGCGCGGCACCTCGGCCAGCGCGCCGAAGCCCTCGACGAACTCGGCCTGGATGCGCAGCACCCGCCACGGGTCGGTGTGCACCCAGTCGGACGGGCCGCGCGTGTCCAGCAGCCGTTCATCGGTGGTGCTCGCCTCGGACCGCCGTTCGCGGCGCAGGACGACCGGGCCACGGTGCTTCTCCGGCGGGTGCTCCGGATACTGCTCGCCGGGCACCTCTGCAGTTCGCTCAGTCACTTTCCCGAGCTTACGGACTCAGGGTGAAGGCCAGCAGCGCGGTGGAAGTGAAGTCGATGGCCGGTTCGGAACTCGGCCATGAACTCAGGTCGTCGAAGAACCGGGTGTCCGGGGTGTCGAAGGTGGCCAGCGGCTTGCTGCACGGCGTGGCCCCGTCGGGCGGGGTCAGGCCGTCGAAGTTCGCCGTGCCGTTCGGCCCGTTGACCACCGCACCGTGGAGGATTCGCGCGCCCGGCTCGGTACTGCCCGCCAAATTCGCCCACCCGTCGCCCACCGCCACCCTCAACGGAGCTCCGCGCAGATTCGCTACTTGGTGGTGCGGGCAGTTCGGATACCGGCTGCCCGCGCCGACCACCAGCGAGATGCCCCACGCGTTGGCCCCGAGCGTGAAGTCGCGTTGCTGCGTGCCGAACGCGTCGTAGGCGCGGTCGCCGGTGATCCCGCGGTAGAGCAGGGCCGTGGCCGCGAATCCGAAGCTCTTGGTGGCGGCGTCGAACTGCGTCAGGTCCACGGCCGTCCGGAACGGACTGGCCTGCGCCCCGGCCACGCCCTCGTCCAGCTGCCGCCGCAGGTCGGCGACCAGTTCCCCGCGCACCCGCGGTGCGAGCCTCGCCAGGTCGGCGTGCGCGAGCGCGCTGGTGTCGTACAGGTTCAGCGTGCCCCGCTCGTCACCGCCGATGTACTCGCGCGCCCAGTGCACGGCCTGCTCGGTCCACTCCGCGGCACGCCGGTCGCCGAGCCGCTGCCCGGCCAGCGCGAGCTGCGTGGCACCCAGTTCCAGGTCGTCCCGCCAGGACGACTCGGGGTAGTAGGAGTGCGGGAAGGCGGTGACCAGCTCACCGACGCCGGCGGTCTTGGCCTTGGCGAAGATCGACGCGGCCTCGTCGAGATACCTGCGCGCCAGCTTCTTGTCGCGCTCGACCTGCGCGCCCAGCGCGAAAGCCGCGGCCACGCGGCCCGCGAGGTTCGGGCTGACCGCCTCACCCGGCGCGTTCGCCGGGAAGACCGGGCGGTGCTTGACGTAGTACTCGGGATGACCCGGCTCGACCTGCCGCGCGTCGTCGGCCTCCGGCAGGCGCCAGACGTCGTGGTCACCGAGGAAGCCGAACTTCTCGCTCCCGGTGCCGATGCCGACCTGCGCGTAGAGCACCCCGCTCCGGGCGTCCCACATCTTGTCCAGCCACCGCAGCCCGAACCGGACCTCGTCGGCGAGCGCGCGGTCGTACCGCTCGCGCAGGGCGTAGCCCATCTCCGCCAGCGAATACGCGGAGTTGGAGGTGAACTTGACGTAGTCGCCGGCGTCGGCCCAGCCGCCTTCGACGTCGAGCGGACCGCCGATCGGCTTGAGCGGTGCCAGGATCTCGTCGCCGAAGTCGCCACCGAACTCGGGCGCGGCGTAGACGGTCGCCTGCCGGTCGGCCAGGTGCGCGGGCTTGCGGTCCAGTCGTCCGGGGATGACGTCGGCGCCATCGCGTTGAGCCTGGAAGAACTCGTTGTTCGCGCGGGCGAGCGGGGCGAAGAGCCCGCTGCCGATCCGGAACTCGGGTGAGGTCGCCTCGCCGAGCTTCAGCCGGTAGGTGCCCGGCTTCTTCACCGCGCTGAAGTCGAGCTGGTGCACGGCGGGATAGGTGGTGTTCCAGGAACCGGTGGCGGCCGGGGTCCTGCCGGTGTGCACGGTCCGGCCGCGGGCGTCGACCACGCGGAACGGGGTGCCCTGGGCGGGCGCCTTTCCCAGCAGGTAGCCGATCTTGGTCTCGGCGGGGCCGTACCCGATCTGGTCGACGCGCAGCTCGCCGGTGGCGGGCGCGGCGGTGGCCGGGGCGGCGGGCGACAGCAGCAGGACGGTGAGCAGCGCGAGCGCGGGTCGTCTCACGGTTTCCCCTTTTCCGGCGGCGGGAAATAGATAGGAAACTTTCTTAACTGTTCTCCAGCAGACTGAGAAGGTAGCGCCCACCAGCGCCGATCGTCAACGGCTCAGGAAGGTCCGGAGCACCTTGGTCACCTGGGTGATGTCCGAAACCGCGACGTGCTCCTGCTGGGTGTGCGCCAGCGCCGGGTCGCCCGGCCCGAAGTTGACCGCCGCCATGCCCAGCGCGGAGAACCGCGCCACGTCGGTCCAGCCCAGCTTCGCCACCGGCTGCCCGCCGGCCGCCTGGACCAGCTCGACCGCGGCCGGTGCGTCCAGTCCCGGCAGCGCCCCCGCCGAAATGTCCACAACGGACAGATCGAACCCGTCGAAGAGCTGGCGCAGGTGCTGTTCGGCCTGCGCGGGCGAGCGGTCGGGGGCGAACCGGTGGTTGATCTCCAGCACCGCCTCGTCCGGCACCACGTTGCCTGCCACGCCGCCGTGCACACGCACCGCCTGCAAGCCCTCGCGATAGGTCAGGCCGTCGATCTTCGGCGTGCGCGGCTGGTACTCGGCCAGCCGCCGCAGCGGCTCGACCAGGCCGTGGATCGCGTTCGACCCGCGCCACGCACGGGCGGTGTGGGCCCGCTGCCCGGTCACCTTCAGCCGCACGCGCATGGTGCCCTGGCAACCGGCCTCGATCACCGCGTTCGACGGCTCGCCGACGATCGCCAGGTCCGCGCGCAGCCAGTCCGGCAGCTCCCGCTCGATGCGGCCGAGCCCGTTGCGCGCGGCGTCGACCTCCTCGCAGTCGTAGAAGACGAAGGTGACGTCGTGCTTCGGCTCGGTGATCGCCGCGGCGAGGTGCAGGAAGACCGCGTCGCCGCCCTTCATGTCCACCGTGCCAAGGCCGTGCAGGTGGCCGCCTTCACGGCGGACCGGCAGGTTGTTGTTGGCCGGCACGGTGTCCAGGTGCCCGGCCAGGATCACCCGGCTCGCCCGGCCGAGGTTCGTGCGCGCGAGCACCGCGTCCCCGTTGCGGACCACCTCGAGGTGCGGGGCGTCCGCACGCAGGGCCGCCTCCACCGCGTCGGCCAACTCCGCCTCCTGACCGGACTCGCTGGGCACGTCCACCAGTGCGGCGGTCAGGTCGATCGGGTCGGCACGCAGGTCCAAAGCCATGGCCCGCAACCTACTGTGTCGTCTGCACGGGGGACGACCCCCGGACCCCCGAACTGCCAAAGTACGGTGACCGGGTGCGCATCCGCCGTTTCTCCCTCGCACTGATCGCGGTCCCCCTGCTGGCCATGGCCGGATGCGGTGGTGACGACCCGGCACCAACCCAGCCGAAGCCGGGCGAAGTGAGCCCGGAGGCGCTGCTCACCAAAGCCACCGCGCTCACCGCGGACCCCTGCTTCACCGCACCGGAGAAGCAGCGGTTCTGGCTGTGCGAGAAGTACGTCACGCAACTCGGCAGCTTCACCGGAACGGTGAACAAGCTCGCCGAGACCTTCGTCGCTCTCCGTGAACCCGGACAGCAACTGCGTGCCGGGATCGACGGCTACCGAGGCGCAGGTTGCGAGGCGGAAAGCGCCCCGGACGCGGCCATTTGCCTACGCCAGCTGGACCAGTTGAAGGCCGGTTTGGACACTGTCCGCACACGGTTGCGCGAAGCGCCCACGGCGACAGGGTGACCCCGGCTCGGTTACCGTCTCAGCCGTGACCGAGAACCCTTCACCCGAGACCACCGGGGCCAGCGGCGTCGGGCTGGCCACCATCACCACCGACGGTGTGGTGCTGGACACCTGGTACCCCCAGCCGAAGCTGGCGGACGCGGGCACCGGCAGCGGCACCGAACGGCTTTCGCGGGAAGAAGCCGTCGAAGCCCTCGGTGAGGCCGCGGCCGCGCTGCTCGGCGAAGACACCGATCGCGGCGTCGAGGTGGTCGCCGTGCGCACCCGGATCGGCAGTCTCGCCGAAGCCCCGGCCGACGCGCACGACGTGTACCTCCGCCTGCACCTGCTGTCGCACCGCCTGGTCCGGCCGCACGGGCAGAACCTGGACGGCATCTTCGGCCTGCTCGCCAACGTGGTGTGGACCAACCACGGACCGTGCCCGGTGGAGGGCTTCGAGGCGACCCGGCTGCGGCTGCGCGCCCGCGGCGCGGTGACCGTCTACGGCGTGGACAAGTTCCCGCGCATGGTCGACTACGTGACCCCGTCCGGCGTCCGGATCGCCGACGCCGACCGCGCCCGGCTCGGCGCGCACCTGGCCACCGGCACCACGGTGATGCACGAGGGCTTCGTGAACTACAACGCCGGCACGCTCGGCGCCTCCATGGTCGAGGGCCGGATCTCCGCCGGCGTGGTGGTCGGCGACGGCAGTGACGTCGGCGGTGGCGCGTCGATCATGGGCACGCTCTCCGGTGGTGGCAAGGAGGTCATCTCGATCGGCGAGCGCTGCCTGATCGGGGCGAACGGCGGCATCGGCATCTCGCTCGGCGACGATTCGGTGGTCGAGGCCGGGCTGTACGTCACCGCGGGCACCAAGGTGACCATCGACGGCAAGACGGTGAAGGCGCGGGAGCTGTCCGGCATCTCGGGCGCCCTGTTCCGCCGGAATTCGGCCAACGGCGCGGTGGAAGTGGTGCCCCGCACCGGATCCGGCATCGAGCTGAACGCGGCGCTGCACGCGAACTGACGCCCATTTGGATCAACGCGGTTCACCTACCATTAACCAGGTGACCACCGTGACGACACCACCCCGGCCCCAGGTCAGGACCGCGGCGGACCTCGGTCTGCCGCCGAAGCCGCCCAAGGCCGGGCCGGATGATCCGCCGGTGGCGCACGTGCGCGCCAAGCTCGACCGGCAGCTGCGCGCGGTGCTCGAGCACGAGCCGGGCACCCGCGCGGGCACCGATCCCGAGCACCTGCACCAGCTGCGCGTGGCGATCCGCCGGATGCGCAGCGTGCTGAAGCTGTCCGGCGGGCTGCTCGGGACCACCGCCGAGGAGGCGCGCGCCGAGCTGGGCTGGCTCGGCAACACCCTCGGTGAGGTCCGGGATTTCGACGTGCTGATCGAGCACCTGCGTGAGGTGGTCGCCGAGTTCGAGACCACCGACCAGCTCGCGGCCAGGCAGCTGGTGGCGCGGTTCGTCGCCCAGCGCGGCCAGGCGAAGCGGCGGCTGACCAGGGTGCTGAACAGCAGCCGCTACGCCACGGTGCTCACCATGACCGCCCAGCTCGCGCGGCCGGCCGAGGTGGAGATCGAGTCCGATGTAGACAGCGCGGACACGGTGGGCACCCCGGTCCGGCGCGGCGACGTGGATCTGGTCGGCGCGCTGAAGAAGCCGTACCGGAAGCTGGCCAAGGCGGTGGCCGCACTGGGCGAGAACCCACCGAACGACGACCTGCACGCGCTGCGCATCCATGGCAAGCGGTTGCGGTACGCCGGTGAGCTGGCCAAGCCCGCCGCGCCGGACAAGGCCTCGAAGCAGGCGATCAAGGTGCTGGTGAAGGCGGCCGAGCGACTGCAGACCGTGCTCGGCGACCACCAGGACGCCGTCGTCGCCGCGGACCGCGTCCGGGCACTGGCCGCCGACGTCGAGCCGGCGGTCGCCTTCATCGCCGGGCGCATCGTGGAACGCGAGCACCTGCGCTGCGTGGTGGCGCGCTCGATCTGGCCGGACGTGGTCGCCGAAATCGACGAGGCCGCCAAGGTCCTGCTGAAGAAGTCCTAGCTGATCGAGCCGATGTAGCCGTCCGGCCGGACCCGGACGATGGTGCCCGGCGTCACGTCGTAGATCTCCAGCGCGAGGCCGTCGATCCGGTGCGCGTGCTCCTCGCCGGGCGCCGGGCAGCCGAAGGCCAGGGTTGTCCAATGTGGACCCCGGAAGAGGTCGAACAGCCGGGTCTTCTCGTCCACCGGGCCGTCCGGGGCGCGGTCACCGGCGACCACCCGGCCCGGCTCGGCGCGTGAGTCCCGCGCCAGCGGGCCGCCCGCGTAGCTGATGCCGAGCTGGTGGAACTCCGTTCCCCGCCGGAACGCTTCGGGGTTGCCGTCGGTGTACTTCTTCAGCGTCGCCGTGCTCAGCCCGAGCACCGAAGCCGCCACCGGCAGCCGTTCCGCCTCGTAGGTGTCCAGGTGTTGCTCGGCGGCGAGCTTCCAGCCCAGGTTGACCGCGTCCTGCACGCCGGTGTTGAGCCCCTGCCCGCCGGTCGGCGGGTGTGTGTGCGCGGCGTCGCCTGCCAGGAAGACGCGGCCGTCGCGGAACCGCTCGGCCAGGCGGGTGTTCGGCCGCCACACGGTCGACCAGGACAGGTCGTGCAGCCGGATGTCCATGCCGCCGGAGAACCGGTCGAGCAGCGCCTGCAGCCCCGCCAGCGACGGGTCGCCCACCAGCGGCGCGGCGAACTGGAACTGCTCGCCGCCCGACAACGGCGTGAGCACGATCCCGTCGCGCGGGTCCGGGGTCAGCCCGAACCAGTGGGCGAAGTCGTGGTCCAGCCCGTCGGCCGCGACGTCCCCGAGCAGCATGCGGATCGACTCGTCCGTGGTGCCCTCGAACGGGATCCCGAGCGACTTCCGCACGAAACTGCGTCCCCCATCGGCGCCGACCAGGTAGTCGACGCGCATCCGCTCGGCGTCGTCGAGCACCACGTCGACGCCGTCGTCGTCCTGCCTGAACCCGGTCAGCTCGGTGCCGAGTTCAACGCGCACCCCGAAGCCCGCGAGCCGCTCGCGCAGGATCTCCTCGGTCCGCGACTGCCCGAGCATGCACCCGTTGGGATACGGCACGTCCGGCGTCGGCTCCTGTGGCTCGAACATCACGTGCTCGCCGACGAACTCACCGGCCACGTGGGCACGAATCGGCGGCGGCATGGTGATCCCGGCGTCGAGCACCGCTTCGAGCACCCCGAGGTCGTCGAAGACCTCCAGCGTGCGCGGCTGCAACCCGTCACCCCTCGAACCGGCGAAGAACTCCGCCGCCTTGTCCACCACCCGCACGTCGACCCCGCGCCTGGCCAGGTCGACGGCCAGGGTCAGCCCGGTCGGCCCGGCTCCCGCGATCAGCACCCGCATGACTGAATCTCCATTCACTGAATTTAGATTCACTATGACCGCTGCTAGCGTTCGGTGTCAAGGAGGTGGCGGTGACCAGTACGACCAGCCGCAAGCAGAAGGCGGCGGAAACCGAGGCGGCGCTCAAGGCCGCGGCGCGACGCGTGTTCGCCAGGCAGGGCTATCTGAACACCAAGATCACCGACATCACGGCCGAAGCGGGCCGGGCCGCGGGCTCGTTCTACAACCACTTCGCGGGCAAGGAAGAGCTGCTCGAAGCGCTGCTGACGGACATGTTCGCCGAGGCGGACGAGGGGATCGCCGATCCGGAGCACGACCCGGACTTCTCGAAGCGCTCAGCGGTGCGCTGGCACGTGGCGCACTTCTGGCGGTTCTACCGCGAGCACCTGCCGGAAATGGTGGCGCTGCGCCAGGCCGCGATGGTCAACGAGAAGCTGGGCAGGCGGCTGCAGCAGATGACCGTCGCGGACAAGAAGCACCTCGTCGGGCACTTCGCGCGGTTGCCCGGCCTGCCCGGCGATCCGGAACTGGTCACTTCGGCGATGACCGCGCTGATGGACCAGTTCGCCTACACCTGGCTGGTGGCCGGCGGCGACGGCCGCGACCTGTCCGACGACGAGGCGATCGACCTGCTCACCGACTTCGTCCACCGCGGCGTCGCCGGAACGGCCTAGTCGGCGGGAAAGGCCTACGCGAGGCGGTTCACGGCGGTGAGGACGCGTTCGTCGGTCGCGGTGAGCGCGATGCGCACGTGACGGCCGCCGCTGGGGCCGTAGAAGGTGCCGGGTGCGACCAGGATGCCGCGTTCGGCCAGCCAGTCCACGGTCTGCCAGGCGTCCTCGTCCCTGGTCGACCACAGATAGAGGCCCGCCTCGGAGTGGTCGATCCGGAAACCGCTGTCCTTCAACGCCTTCCGCAGCGACTCCCGGCGGCGGGCGTAGCGCTCGCGCTGGGCGGCGAGCGCCTCGTCGTCGGTCAGCGCGGCGACCATCGCCTCCTGCACCGGCCTCGGCACGATCATGCCGGCGTGCTTGCGGATCGCCAGCAGGCCGGCCACCAGCTTCGGGTCACCGGTCACAAAACCCGCGCGGTAGCTGGCCAGGTTCGCCGACTTCGACAGCGAGTGCACGGCGAGCAGCCCGTCGAGCCGTCCACCGTGGACGGACGGGTGCAGGATCGACAGCGGCTCGGCATCCCAGCCGAGGGCCAGGTAGCACTCGTCGGAAACCACGATCGTGCCGCGCTCGCGCGCCCATTCGACCACCTTGCGCAGGTGCTCGACGCCGAGCACGCGCCCGGTCGGGTTGGACGGCGAGTTCAGCCAGAGCAGCTTGGGCCGCTGCGGGCCGAGCTGGGTCAGGCCGTCGGCACGGACCACGGTCGCCCCGGCGAGCAGCGTGCCGACCTCGTAGGTCGGGTAGGCCAGCTCGGGAATGACCACCAGGTCGCCGGGACCGGCCCCGAGCAGCCGCGGCAGCCAGGCGACCAGCTCCTTGGAGCCGATCGTCGGCAGCACCGCGTCCGGCTCGACGCCGCCGATGCCGTGGCGGCGCCGCAGCGCGTCGATCGCCGCGGCGCGCAACGCCGGGGTTCCGTGCGTGGCCGGATATCCCGGCACGTCCGAGACCGACGCGAGCGCGTCGCGGATCCCGGCCGGGACCGGGTCCACCGGGGTACCGATGGACAGGTCGACCACGCCGTCCGGATGGGCCTGCGCCTTCGCCTTGGCCTCGGCGAGCGAGTCCCAGGGAAAATCGGGTAGGGCGATGCTCATTCGCCCTGCGGGGGAAGGTCCTTGATGAACTGGGGGTCGTGGCTGGTCTTGCCGACCTTCGACGCCCCGCCCGGCGAGCCCAGCTCGTCGAAGAAGTCCACGTTCGCCTTGGTGTAGGGCGCCCACTCGTCGGGGACGTCGTCCTCGTAGTAGATGGCTTCGACCGGGCAGACCGGTTCGCACGCACCGCAGTCCACGCACTCGTCGGGGTGGATGTAGAGCATCCGATCACCCTCGTAGATGCAATCGACGGGGCACTCGTCGATGCACGCCTTGTCGAGCACGTCGACGCAGGGCTCGGCGATCACGTAGGTCACAGTGCTCTCCTGCTTGTGTCTGTTCGGTCTGGCCGCACGGCCGACATTACGCGGTCACGAGGGGTCCGTGGTGGTGAGGCCACCCTTATTTCGCCCACTGAACACCCCCGATTCCGGGGTCACCATACCCGGAGTATGCGAATTACCGGGAGCGTCGTTTGCGGTCCTGGTCGCGCTGGTCGCCGGTGATCACGAAAGCGGGCTTCGGCTCGTCGCCACCGGTTTCCGCCTGCTTGGCCCGGACGGCCTTGGTGAAGCTGTCCGCGATCTCGTCGACCAGGTCCTCGTTGTGCCGGTCGTCCTTGCGGGAGACGCTCATCTACTCCTCCAGCCAGTCGGCGCCCACGTGCACAATCTAGCCCGTGGAACCCGCGGAAACACTCGAACTCCAGTGTGCACTGGCTTGGCCGCCGATGACCGGGGAGCGGCTCGGGAACTGGTGGTTGCGGGCGGCGGGCGGCTTCACCGGCCGCGCGAACAGCGCACTGGCCGTCGGCGACCCCGGCCTGCCCATCGCCGACGCGCTGGGCCGCGCGTGTGACTTCGCCCACTCGCACGGTCTCGACCCGGTGGTGCACGCCATCAAGGACAGCGCCGTCGAGCACGCGCTCACCGCTCTCGGCTGGGTGCCGAACGTGGCCCACGAAGCCGGCCACGAGGTGTCCGTACTGGTCGGCCCGCCGGGCGGACCGGCCGAAACCTCGCGGATGCTCGAAGTACCGACTCCCGGATGGTGGGAACTGTGCGCGGGCACCAGTGAGCCGACGGAAGCGCAACGGCACGTGCTCACCACCGCGCCCGTGCTCGGTTACGGCGTCGCGGAAATCGGCACCGAGACCGCCGGCGCGGTCCGGGGCGCCGTCGTCGACGACGTGCTGCACGTGTCACGGCTGGCGGTGCACCCCGCGTACCGGCGCAAGGGCCTCGCGGCCGACCTGATGGCCGCCGTCGGCGCCTGGGGCGCGGCACGCGGAGCGACCCGGTGCGCACTTCAGGTGGCGGTGACGAACGCCCCCGCGCTCGCGCTGTACGAGCGGCTGGGGTTCACCGAGCACCATCGGTACCGCTACTGGGTCCCCGGTGCCCCCTCGTGCGAGGATCGTTCCTCGTGAAGGTTGTCGTTGTAGCCGGCGGGGTGGGCGGCGCCCGTTTCCTGCTCGGCGTGAAGGCCGCGCTCGGCCTGCCCCCGATCGGCCCGGCCCCGGAGGGCTCCCCGCACGAGATCACCGCGCTGGTGAACACCGGGGACGACGTGTGGATGCACGGCCTGCGCATCTGCCCGGACCTGGACACCTGCATGTACACCCTGGGCGGCGGGATCGACACCGCGCGCGGCTGGGGGCATGCCGGTGAGACCTGGACGGTCAAGGAGGAACTGGCGGCCTACGGCGCCGAGCCGGACTGGTTCGGCCTCGGTGACAAGGACATCGCCACCCACCTCATCCGCTCGCGCATGCTGCGCGCCGGGTACCCGCTCTCGGCGGTCACCGAGGCGCTGTGCGACCGCTGGCAGCCGGGGGTCCGGCTGCTGCCGATGACCGACGACCGGGTGGAAACGCACGTGGTGGTCGACGATCCGGACGAGGAAGGCGGCCGCAAGGCACTGCACTTCCAGGAGTGGTGGGTGCGCTACCACGCCGAGTTGACCGCGCATTCGATCGTCGCGGTCGGCGCCGAGGAGTCCTCCCCCGCGCCCGGTGTGCTGGACGCGATCGCCGAGGCGGACGCGGTGCTGCTGGCGCCGTCGAACCCGGTGGTCTCCGTCGGCACCGTGCTGTCCGTGCCCGGGATCCGCGACGCGCTGCGCAAGACCAGCGCCGGCGTGGTCGGCATCTCGCCGATCATCGGCGGGAAACCGTTGCGCGGCATGGCCGACGCCTGCCTGACCGCGATCGGCGTGGAGACCTCCGCGCAGGCCGTCGGCAGGCACTACGGCTCCCGCCAGACCTCGGAGGGCCTGCTCGACGGCTGGCTGATCCAGCGCGGCGAGACCGCCGACGTGCCGGGCGTGGCGGTGCGCCCGGTGCCGCTGCTGATGTCCGATGTGGACGCAACCGCGAAGATGGCGCTGGCCGCACTCGATCTGTCCGGAGTGGACGTTGACTGATCACGCCTCGGCGAAGCTGGAGATCCTGCCGGTCACCGGACTGCCCGAGTTCCGCCCCGGCGACGACCTGACCGGCGCGATCGCCGGCGCGGCGCGCTGGCTGCGCTCCGGTGACGTGGTGGTGGTGACCAGCAAGATCGTCTCCAAGATCGAGGGGCGGCTGGTCTCGGTCCCCCGCGACCCCGAATCGCGGGACGCCGCGCGGCGCAAGCTGATCGAGGACGAGTCGGTGCGCGTGGTGGCCCGCATCGGCCGCACGGTGATCACCGAGAACCGCAACGGGCTGGTGCAGGCCGCCGCCGGGGTCGACGCGTCCAATGTGGACTCCGGCGAGGTGGCGCTGCTGCCCGCCGATCCGGACGCTTCGGCCTTCGCGCTGCGCGCGGGCCTGCGTGAGCGGCTCGGCGTGGAGGTCGCGGTGATCATCACCGACACCATGGGCCGGGCGTGGCGGGTCGGCCAGACCGACGCCGCGATCGGCTCGTCGGGTTTGCGCGTGCTGCACTCCTACGCCGGTGAGGTGGACGAGCACGGCAACGAGCTGGCCGTCACCGAAATCGCGGTGGCCGACGAACTGGCCGCCGCGGCGGACCTGGTCAAGGGCAAGCTGGGCGGCACGCCGGTGGCGGTGGTCCGCGGGCTGGCCATCGAGGACGACGAGTCCACCGCGCACGACCTGGTCCGCCCGTGGGAAGACGATCTGTTCCGCCTGGGCACCAGCGAAGCCGTCGAACAGGGTCGCAAGGAAGCCGTGCTGGTGCGGCGTTCCGTGCGGGCGTTCACCGAGGATCCCGTGGCACCGGAGGTGATCCGGCGCGCGGTCGGCGTCGCACTGACCGCGCCCGCGCCACACCACACGCGGCCGGTGCGGTTCATCTGGGTGCGCGACCAGGCCAAGCGGAAGGCGCTGCTGGAGGCCATGCGCGCGTACTGGCGCGCCGATCTGGAAGGTGACGGGTTCACCCCGGAGCAGGTCGAAAAGCGCCTGGCGCGGGGAAATCTGCTGTTCACCGCGCCGGAGCTGGTGTTGCCGTTCCTGGTGCCGGAAGGCGCGCACACCTATCCCGACGACCGGCGCAACGCCTGTGAGCGCACCATGTTCACGGTCGCGGGCGGGGCCGCGGTGCAGGGACTGCTGGTGTCGCTGGCCGCCGAAGGGCTCGGCTCGCTGTGGGTCGGCTCGACGATCTTCTCCGCCGACGTGGTGCGCTCGCAGCTCGGGCTGGGTGCGGATTGGCAGCCGCTCGGCGCGGTCGCCATCGGGCACCCCCTGGACGGCCCGTCCGGTCCGCGCCCACCCCGCGACCTCGACGAAGGGCTGGTCGAACTGTGAGCCTGCACGCCGACACGCTGTCCACTTTGGACAACTGGAAGGCGCCGACCGCGACCCAGGAGTCGTTGCGGCAGGCGTTCCTCGGTTTTGTCGCGGCCAGGGAGGACACCTGCGCGCGGTCCTGCGAGGCCGGGCACATCACCGCGTCCGCGGTGGTGCTCGACCACGCCGGGGAGCGGGTACTGCTGACCCTGCACCCGCGCGTCGGCCGGTGGCTGCAACTGGGCGGGCACTGCGAACCCGGCGACACCGCGCTGGCCGACGCCGCGCTGCGCGAGGCGGCCGAGGAGTCGGGCATCACCGGGCTGACCATCGACACCGACCCGGTCCACCTGGACGTGCACCCGATCACCTGCTCGCTCGGCGTGCCGACGCGGCACTTCGACGTGCGTTTCGTGGTGCGGGCACCCGAGGGCGCGGAACCGGTGCGCAGCGACGAATCGGACGACCTGCGGTGGTGGCCGATCGCCGCACTGCCCGCCGGCTCGGAGGACCTGACCGAACTCATCGCGGCGGCCGTCGAACACGCTTGATTTTGTATTGCCCTCTGTGTCATTCTCTTGCTACAAGGGGTGACACAAGGGGGAGTCATGACCAGCGTGTTCGGGCCACCACCCACGGCGGCGCCCGTGGTGGGCGAGTTCCAGTTCGCGTTCGCCCGGACCTGGCTGTTCAAGCAGGGCATCCACGCCGAGCCGACCTGGTTCATCGCGATGCGGCTGGCCGGGCGGGGACATGCCCGGTACCAGGCTTTCACCGCCCGGCACCCGGTCGCGTCCACGCTGCTCGCCTTTGTGCCGATGCTGCCCGGCTTCCTGGCCACATTCGGGGGTCGCATACCGGGCGCTTGGTTGCTCCTCCCCTTCTGTCTCGTCCCCTTCGCCGTCAGCGCCTGGTTCAACCACGAGGAAGCGGTCGGCGAGCGACGCGTCGCGACGATCCTGCCCCGCCGCGTCGCCCGTCCGGTCGCGCCGAAGTGGACCGACTTCGTCACCGGCTGGCACGCCTGCGCGCTGGTGCTGACCTACTTCGGCGGGTTCGGAATGGCCGCGGGCCTGATCGTGCTCGGTGAGGTGCTGGCGGGCAGCCTGCTGGCCGGAGGGATGCTGCTCGGCGTGGGCGTGACCACCTGGCAGACGAGACGGGTCCTCAACCGACCGGCACTGGCCGTGGACGCACTCACCCTGCTCGTCGACGACCGGCTGCGCGCGGAAGACGTGCGCGGCGCGGTATTTCCGGTGGCGGCGATCGTCTTCTTCCTCGTCCCGGTTAGCCTCACCGATCTGGTCGCCGTCCAACTCACCCTGTTCGGGCTGTGCGTCGCTTCGTTCGTGTGCTGGGGCGTCGGTGGCCGCCGGGCCAAGGCGACCAGGAAGCGTAGGGTGGGCGCACCATGATGCTCAGCGTGGACGCCCACTCCCCCGTGCCGCCGTACGAGCAGGTTCGGTCCTCGCTCGCCCGGCAGATCAACGACCGGACGCTGCCGGTCGGCACGAAGCTGCCCACCGTGCGCAAGCTCGCCGCCGATCTCGGGATCGCGCCGAACACCATCGCTCGGGCGTACCGGGAGCTGGAGGAGGCGGGCCTGATCGAAACCCGGGGCCGGGCGGGGAGTTTCGTCGGGTCGTCCGGGGACCAGTCCCGGCAACGCGCCCAGGAAGCCGCGGCGGAGTACGCGGCCGTGGTGCGGAAGCTCGGCCTGAGCCAGGGGGAAGCACTGGCGATCGTGTCGGCCGCACTGGACGGCGGCCAGGCGGCCCAGGGCGTGCCGCGCCTCACCCCGCGCCCGGCGCGATGAAGCGCTGACTACGCTCGGGTGCGCCTGACCTGGAGGCGGACATGATTGGAATCTCGCCCATGTTGTTGGTTGTCGTGCTGGGCCTGCTGGTGGTGATCGGCGGCGTGGTGCTGGCGGTGGTGCTGGTGCTCAACGGGAAGAAGAAGCAGTTGCCGCCGCAGCAGTACCCGTATCCGCCGCAGTACCCGGGTGGCCAGTTCCCCGGGCAACCGGGCCAGTTCCCTGGTCAGCCAGGCCAGATTCCTGGTCAGCAGGGCCAGTTCCCCGGGCAGCCAGGCCAGTTCCCTGGCCAGCCGGGCCAGATTCCCGGTCAGCAGCCCGGCCAGTTCCCCGAGCAGCCCGGCCAGTTCCCCGAGCAGCCCGGGCAGTTCCCCGGGCAGCAACCGCCGGGGCAGCAGTTCCCCGGGCAGGCGCCGGGGCAGCCGCCGGGTGAGCAACCGCCGGGGCCGCCATCGGGGCCGCAGCCGCCGCAGAACCAGTAGGCGCCGGAGCCGGGGCCGCAGCATCGTCTCCCGAGCGCGTGAACGTGGCTACAGCGCGCGGTAGTCCCGGATCGGCATGCGCGGGCCGAAACGCGGCCGTGTCACGCCCGCGGCTTCCAGGTACCGCACGGCCCGCTGGCGTTGCGGCGCGTACGGCGCCAGCACCTCCGCCATGCCCTGGTCGTCCAGGGCGTGCCCGATCAGGGCGTAACCCACGATCGACGGGATGTGGAAGTCGCCGAAGCTGACCGCGTCCGGGTCGCCCCAGGCACGCTGGGCGATCTCCGCGGCGGTCCACACGCCGATGCCGTGGACCTTCCGCAGCAACGCGCGACCTTCCGCCCCACCCAGCGAAGCCGCCCGCTCCAACTGGTGGGCGACCCCGGCCGCAGCGACCAAAGCCGTGCGGCGCTTGAGGTCCACGCCTGCCTGGTGCCACTTCCAGTCCGGAATGGACCTGACCGCCGAAGGCGTCGGCGGCACGCGCAACACCGCCGGACCCGGGCCCGGCGCCGGTTCGCCGAACCACCGGCACAGCTCCCGCCACGACCGGTGCGCCTCGATCCCGGTCACCTTCTGCTCCAGCACCGCGGGCACCAGCGCGTCCCACACCCGCCCGGTCGATGGCAACCGCAACCCCGGCCGCCGGTGCCGGGCATCCGCGATCACGTCGTGGTGCGCCACGAAACCCGAGTCGTCGTCGGACGCACCCAGCAAAGCGGGCACCCCGTCGAGCAGCACCGAGGCCCCGGCACCCCACGCCATCGCTTCGAACTCACCGTCGGACAACCTGCGCAGGCCCAGCGTGCCCGGCCCGTCCGGCGTGTTCGCGGTCAGCCAGACCCGGCCCGGCGCGTCCCAATGGACAGTCGGATCCCCACGGCCACGCCGCAACGGCGACAGCACACGCCGGAAATCCAGCGCGTACGACGGCCGCCAGCGACGAGACTCAGGCATCGCTCGAGAATCGCACGGCTCCGTCCGCGATGGTCATCCCGGGCCACACCCGCGCGCCGTCGACCAGTTCGCATCCCGCGCCGACCACCGCGCCGTCGCCGAGGACCACGCCGCGCAGCACCGTGCCCGCGCCGACCCGCGCGCCCTTGCCGAGCACCGAGCGCTCGACCACCGCGCCCGCGCCGACCACCGCGCCGTCGAACAGCACCGAACCGGCGATCCGGGCACCCGCCCCGATTTCGGCACCGGCACCGAGCGTGGAACCGTCGGTCAACACAGCGTCATCGGCGACCTTCGTGCCGTCCAGCAGCAACGCCTCACCGGTCGGGCCGGGCAGCGCCGAGGTGGGCGCGACCCCGCGCACCAGGTCGGCGGAGCCGCGCACGAACGCCTCGGGCGTGCCCACGTCGAGCCAGTACGACGCGTCCACGAAGCCCTGCACGCGCGCACCGGCTTCGAGCAGCCCGGGAAACGTCTCCCGCTCCACCGAAACCCGGCGACCGGCCGGAATGGACTCGATGGCCGACCGCTTGAACACATAACAACCGGCATTGATCTGATCCGTCGGCGGATTGGGCGTTTTCTCCAGGAAAGCGGTGACCCGCCCGGTGGAATCCGTCGGAACCGAACCGAATCGGCTCGGGTCGTCAACTCGTTGCAAATGCAAGGTGACGTCGGCCCCGGTGGACCGGTGCGTTTCCACCAGCGCGCCGAGATCCGCGCCGGAAAGGATGTCGCCGTTGAAGATGACCGCGTTGTCGGCGCGGAGCCGGTCGTACACGTTGCGGATGGCGCCACCGGTGTCCAGCGGCGTTTCCTCCACCACGTACTCCAGTTCCAGGCCCACTCCGGAACCGTCGCCGAAGTGCTCCTCGAACACTTCGGCCCGGTAGGAGGTACCGAGCACGACGTGCGTTATCCCGGCTTCACGGATACGGGAGAACAGGTGGGAAAGGTAGGGCACCCCCGCGGTGGGCAGCATCGGCTTCGGTGCGGACAGGGTCAGCGGCCGCAGCCGTGTGCCCTTGCCGCCGACGAGCACGACGGCATCGACCCCCGGTGCGGCAGTCATGCGCGCATCCCTTCCTCCCACATTCGCGGAACACCTGGTGACAAACCGCCGGAAACACTGACGCGAGCGGTCCGGAGGGCCTACCCTAGACAGCACACAGGCGGCCCCGGTTGGAGAGGGCCTCGGGTTAGTCGGGAGGCCGAGGGGATGGACCCCCGCGATCGCGCGGACGCCTTGCTTTCTCGGGCGCGCGCCCGTGGAGCTTTTGTGGTCACACCGGACGACGCGACTTCGCCGATGGACGCGGCGAACACCCAGCAGATCCCGAGATCCGTGGTCGCCGACATCGACGCGCAGGACCCGGACTCCACCACCAAGGTCTCCGCGGCGACGATCGAGGCCAACGACTACCACCTGGCCAGCCCGGAGCCGACCTCGCGGCTGGAGCCCCCGCGCGGGCACCGCCCGACCCGGCCGATGCCGCTGCCCTCGTTGTTCGAGGAGCAGCCCGCCGACCCGGTGATCGAGGAGAAGGACGTGGGCGGGCTGATCCCGACCACCACCCAGACAAAGCGCTCGAACCTCTCCCGCCGCCTCGACGGGATCTGAGCAGGCCACAGCCCCGCCGGGGATTCCAGGGATTTCCCTTGAATCCCCGCCGGGGAAAGCTCAGCGGTCGCGCAGGGTGGCCAGCTTCAGGCGGGCGGCCAGGCCCAGCTTCACCGCGGCCAGCACCGGCTTCCACAGCAGCCCGCGGTGCCGGTCGGCCAGGTAGCGGTAGGCGCTCTCGTGGTGCGCGGCGAGCATCTTCGCCGAAGCGCGCTTGGTGGCCTGACCACCGATGTGCATCACCGAGGCCGACGGCGCGTACACGTTCAGCCAGCCGGCGCGGCCGATCCGGTCACCGAGGTCCACGTCCTCGAAGTACATGAAGTACCGCGAGTCGAAGCCGTCGACCGAGTCCCACGCCTCACGCCGGATCAGCTGGCACGAACCGGAAAGCCAGCCCGACGTGCGCTCGGTCGGCGTCGCGGTCTCCTGCCGGTACTGCTTGGTCCACGGGTTGCCGCGCCAGATCTTGCCAAGCGCCGCGTGCCCGATGCCGCGCCCGAGCGAGGGCAGCAGGCGCGCCGACGGGTAGACCGTGCCGTCCGGCTCCTGGATCATCGGCCCGAACGCGCCGCCGCGCGGCCAGCGCCCGGCCACCGAGAGCAGTTCGTCGAGCGAACCGGGGTGCCATTCGAGGTCGGGATTGGCGATCACGATCCAGCCGTACCGCTCGTCCAGTTCGGCGACCCCGCGATTGGCCGCGCTGCCGTAACCGAGGTTCTCCCCGATGCGCAGCAGGTGCACGTTCTCGCGCTCGGCGGCCTTGTCCAGCGACTCGTCCGAAGCGTCCGTGTCGTTGTCGGCCAGCACCACCCGCACGTCGCGCGCGGTGGCCTTTTCGAGCGTGTCGAGGAACGGTTCCAGTGTCTCGCCGGGGAAGTAGGTCACGACCACGACGGCGAGCTCATCGCCATACTTGGGGTGCACGACAGCACATTGTGCCCTGGTCACCCACCGCTACGGGCGCCCCCCACCGGAGCGCCACGCCAGCCACGCCCGGCCGTACGCCTCGCGGTGCCGTTCGGCGGTCACCGCCCACGAGAACTCCTTCGCCCGGCGCTGCGCCGCGGCCGCCAGGGTGGACCGGCGGGCCGGGTCGTCGAGCAGCTCGCCGATCGCGGCCGCCACGTCGCCGGCGCCGACCCCGCAGTAGGCCACCGCGTCCCCGCCGACCTCGGGCAGCGACAGCCGCCGCGTGGTCAGCACGCAGGCACCGCAGGCCATCGCCTCCAGCACCGGCAGGCCGAACCCCTCGCCGAGGCTGGGGTAGGCGACCATCTCCGCACCGCCGAGGAACCCGGCGAGCGTGCCGAACGGCAGGTAGCCCGCCCGGATCACGCGCAGCCGGTGCGGCACGCCTTCGAGCGCCTTCTCCACCTGGGTGTCCCAGCCCGGCTGACCGGCGAGCACCAGCGCGGGCGGGTTCGCCCGCCCGGTCATGGCCTTCGCGTACCCGCGGATCAGCGCGGGCACGTTCTTGCGCGGTTCCAGCGCTCCGAGGAAGGCGATGTACGGGGTGCTGCCCAGCCCGATCGCCTCGCGGGCCGCGCGCATCTCGTCCGGTGACGGCGGGTGGAACCGCTCGACGTCGACGCCGTGCTGGATGACCTCCAACTCCGAGGCCCGCACGCGGGTCACCTTCGCCAGTTCGGTGGCCGTCGCCTCGCTCGGCACCACGCACAGCGACGCCCGCCGGAGCGCGGCCACCGTCCACGCCCGGAAGAAGCGCGCCTTCACGGACGAGTGAAGCACCGCGTCGGTGAAGAAGGTGGCGTCGTGCAACGTCACCACCGACGCCTTGTTCAGCGCCAGCGGCATCGTGTAGTGCGGTGAGTGCACCACGTCCACGCCGAGCCGCCGCGCCAGCATCGGGAGCGTGGTCTGCTCCCAGGTCAGCCGGGCGGTGCGGGTGGAGGTGGATTCGGTGGCAGGCAGCACCCTGGTGTTCGGCGCGAGCTGGGAGTACAGCCGGAAGTCGCGGGGCTGGCAGACCACGGTGATCGGGGCGCCGTCGTCGTCCAGCGCGGCGACGAGCGAGTCGACGTAGCGGCCAACGCCCCCGCGGTCCGCGGGCACGGCGGTGGCATCGATCAGCACACGGGGTTCACCAGGTACCACGCATGCAGCGTACGGCCGTTCAACTGAGGTGGGGTGAGGAACCACCAAACTCGGGGCCCGGCTCGGGCAAAGCCGCCGTGTGCACCGACCAGAGCGCCTGGCCGGCCGACCGCCAGCTGAATTCAGCCGATCGGGTCAAACCGCTGGTCCGCATGGTCGCGGAGAGCGACGGCGACCCGAGCACTTCCCGCAACGCGGCCGCCAGTGCGCCGACGTCTCCGCTCGGCACCACGCGGGCCGCGCCACCGGAGACCTCGACCAGCGCGGGCACGTCCGAATGCACCACGGGGACCCCGGCCGCCATCGCCTCCAGCACGGGCAGCCCGAACCCCTCGGCGAGGCTCGGCATGGCGAGCACCGAGGCGCCGCGCAACGCGGCCGCCAGTTCGGCGTCGGTCAGTCGGCCCAGCACGCGCAGCCGATCGGCGGGCAGGCCGTGCTCGCGGGCCAGTTCGGCCGGGTCCAGCTCGCCCCAGCCCGGCTGACCGGCCAGGAGCAGCGGCGGTCCGTCGAACCGGGCCATCGCCTCGATCAGCAGCCCGATGCCCTTGCGCGGCTCGACCGTGCCGATCGCCAGCACGTATTCCGCGGGCAGAAGCAGGTCGACCGGTTCGCCGGGCAGGTCGGTCACGCCGTGCCCGATGACGTGCACCGGCGCCTTGCCCGCCACCCGCGCGCCAAGGTCGTCGGCCACCGCCTGGGTCGGCACCACCAGCGCGTCCGCCCGGCGCGCGGCCCGTGCGATCACCTTCTGGTGCCAGGAAACGCCACGCGGAGTGAGGGTCTCGGGATGCGTCCACGGCACGGTGTCGTGCACGGTCACGCTCAGCCGACGGCCACGCGGCGCCCGCGGTGGGGCGAGCGGGGTGGTCGCGTGCACCGCGTCGCCGCCCGGCCACCACGGCAGGCCCAGCTGCCAGGCCGCGACCAGCGCGCGTGGTGGCAGCGCGAGCACCCGCGGGCCGTCGACACCGGGCACCCTGGCCGCCTCCACGTCGGCGTGCCGCGCGACGACACTCGCCAGGGTCCAGCCATCGGGCACGGTCTCGGCCAGCGCGCGCAGCAGCTCAGCCGTGTACCGCCCGGTCCCCCCGGGAACGGGCGCGAGCAACTGCTCCGCGATGACCACCAGCTCGGGCACCCGCCTATTGTGCTCAGCGTGTCATCCCCGCCCCGCAGCACGGTCGTGGTCGTCACCTGGCGTGGTGCCGGGCACCTGACCGGGTGCCTGGACGCGCTCGCCGCCCAGGACCGTCCACATCGGACGCTGGTGGTGGACAACGCGTCGGACGACGGGACCGCCGCGCTGCTCGCCGCGCACCCGTTGGCGCCCGAAGTCCTGCGCCTGCCGCGCAACACCGGGTACGCCGGCGGCATCGCCGCCGCGTTGCCCCAGGTCAGCACGCCTTTCATGGCCTGGCTGAACGACGATGCCGCGCCCGGTCCCGGCTGGCTGTCCGCGCTGGAGGACGCGCTCGACGCGGCCCCGGACGCGGCCGCGGTGACCTCGACGCTGGTGCTGCCCGACGGCACCACGCAGTCGACCGGCGTCCGCCTGACCGCCGACGGCCACGGTGCCGACCACACCGAACCGGCCGACGAGGTGTTCGGCTTCTGCGGTGGCGCGGTGCTGCTGCGGACCTCGGTCCTGCGTGCTTCGGGCGGCGTGCCCGCGAGCTACTTCTGCTACTACGAGGACGCCGACACCGCCTGGCGGCTGCGACTCGGCGGCTGGCGCGTGCTCGGCTCGTCCACCGAGGTCCGGCACCTCCACGGCGCCAGCACCCGGCCCGGTTCACCCCGGTTCCACCACTGGAACGAGCGAAACCGCCTGCTCACCCTGCTCCGCTGCGCCCCGGCCGCGGTGGCGCTGCGCGAGCTGGCGCGGTTCGCCGCGATCACCGCGCTGCTGCCGATCAAACGGGACGTTCCGGACGCGGCCAACTTCCGGCCGGGGCTCCGGCTGCGTGTGCTCGGCGAGGTCGTGCGCCGGTTGCCGGGCACGATCGGGGCCCGTCGGCGGATCGGCACCCGTGCCACGATCGGCCGAGGTGCGGTCTGGCGCAGGTGGGCGGGCAGTTAGGCTCTGTGAAACCCCAAACCGAAGGAGTCCGGTGTTGACCCAAGGCGCGCTGCCCGTGGTCTCGGTGATCGTGGTCAACTTCCGGGGCGCGGACGACACCATCACCTGCCTGCGGTCCCTCGCCGAGGTCGACTACCCGCGACTGGAGATCATCTGCGTCGAGAACGCCTCCGGTGAGGCCGAGCGGATCAGGGCCGCCGGGGTGCCCGGGGTGAAGCTGGTCGAGTCGGCGGAGAACCTGGGCTTCGCCGGTGGGTGCAACCTGGGTGCGAAGCACGCGACCGGCACCGTGCTCGCCTTCCTCAACAACGACGCCCGCCCCGACCGCGACTGGGTGCGCGCGGCGGTGGCCGAACTGGCCGACGACCCGCGTGTGGGCGCGGTGGCCAGCAAGGTGCTCGACTGGGACGGCACCGGCACCGACTTCGTCGACGGCGGGCTGACCTGGTTCGGCATGGGCTACAAGCGCCACGCGGGCGGGCCGCTGGCCGACGTGCCCGCCGCCGAGCACGAGGTCGCCAAGGACGTGCTGTTCGGCACCGGCTCGGCGATGTTCGTGCGCACCGGGGTGTTCACCGAGCTGGGTGGCTTCGACGAGCGCTTCTTCATGTTCTACGAGGACGTCGATCTCGGCTGGCGGATGAACCTGCGCGGCTGGCGGGTGCGGTACGTGCCGGAGTCGATCGCCTACCACCGCCACCACGGCACCATGGCCGCGGTCGACGCGCCGGACACCGGCCGCGAGACCTTCCTGCTGGAGCGCAACGCGCTCGCCGCGCTGTACAAGAACCTCTCCGACGAGACGCTGGCGCGGGTGCTGCCCGCGGCGCTGGCGCTGACCGTCCGCCGCGCCACCGCCCGCGGTGAGATCGACGCGACGCAGCTGGATCTCCAGCGCGGTGTCGGCCCGGTGGAGACCGAGCCGGTGGCCGTCCCCCGCACCTCGCTGGCCGGGGTGCTCGCGATCGACCAGTTCGTCGAGCTGATGCCGTCGCTGGCCGAGTCGCGCGCGGTGGAGCAGGCCGCGCGCGTGCGCACCGACGCGGACCTGATTCCCTTGCTGCGCAAGGCTTTAGAGCCCGCGTACCCGCTGCCGCGTTATCTCGACGCGCACGAGATCCTGGTCAAGGCGTTCGGCATCGAGAGCGTGTTCGGGCAGCGGCGCCGGATCCTGGTGATCACCGGCGACGCGATCACCGAGCGCATGGCAGGCCCGGCGATCCGCGCCTGGAACATCGCCGCCTCGCTGTCCGGCGAGCACGAGGTCCGGCTGGTCACGGTGAACCCGCTGGCCGATCCGCCGCCGGCGCCGTTCGCGGTGAGCGCGGCCAAGCGCCGCGACCTGACCGAACCGGTCGAGTGGGCGGACATCGTCATCCTGCAGGGGCACGTGCTGGAGATGGCGCCCCAGCTGAAGAAGGCGGACTCGGCCAAGATCGTGGTCTGCGACCTGTACGACCCGATGCACCTGGAGTTGCTGGAGCAGGGCCGCGGGGTGCCCGACGACAAGCGGGCCGCGGATCTGGTCGGCGTGACCAAGGTGCTCGAGGCCCAGCTCGAACGCGGTGACTTCTTCCTGTGCGCGTCCGAGCGGCAGCGGTTGTTCTGGCTGGGGCACCTGGCCGCGATGGGCCGCCTCTCGCCGCGCCTCTACGACGCCGACCCGACCACGCATTCGCTGCTGTCGGTGGTCCCGTTCGGACTGTCGCCGGAAGCCCCGCGCCGCACCGGGCCCGGCCTGCGGGCGAACGTGCCCGGCATCGCCGAGACCGATCACGTGGTGCTGTGGGCGGGCGGGGTGTACAGCTGGTTCGACCCGCTGACCCTGGTGCGCGCGATCGACCGGCTGCGCGAGCGCCGCGGGGACGTGCGGCTGGTGTTCCTCGGCATGAAGCACCCGAATCCCGAGGTCGCCGAGATGGACATCGGCTCGCGGACCATCCGGCTGGCCGACTCGCTCGGGCTGACCGGCAAGCACGTGTTCTTCAACGAGCAGTGGGTGCCCTACGGCGAGCGGCAGAACTGGCTGCTCGACGCCGACTGCGGGGTGACCACGCACTACGAGCACGTGGAGACCACCTTCGCCTTCCGCACGCGGGTGCTGGACTACCTGTGGTCCGGGCTGCCGATCGTGACCACCGACGGCGACGCGTTCGCCGATCTGGTGCGCGCGGAGAAACTCGGTGTCGTGGTGCCCGCGGAGGACTCCGAGGCACTCGCGGACGCACTGGAAAAGGCGCTCTACGACACGGAGTTCGCGAACGCGGCCAAGGAGCGCATCGCCGAGGTGGCGCAGCGGTTCGCGTGGCCGCGGGCGCTGGAGCCGCTGGTGGAGTTCTGCCGCGACCCGCGTCCCGCCGCCGACCGGCTGCCCGGCGCGAGCGATCTGGCGCCGTCGGATCCCTTGCGCGGCACGGAAGTCATCCGCAGAGACCTGGCGCTGGTGAAGGAGTACCTCGCCGACGGCGGGGTGCGCGAGCTGGCCAGGCGGGTCGGCGGCCGGGTGCTGAAAGTGGCTCGCCGCAATGGCTGACCGACCGCTGCGCGTCCTGCTCGACGGCACCCCGCTGCTCGGGGTCCGCACCGGAATCGGCCACTACACCGCTTCGCTGTCCGAGGAACTCGCCTCGCTGTCCTCTGTGGACACCCGAGCGGTGGCGTTCACCCTGCGCGGCTGGCGGAAGCTGCGGCACGTGCTGCCGCACGGGGTTCGCGCGCGGGGCATGCCGGTGGCCGCGCGCCTGCTGCGGCGGTCGTGGGTGCGCAGCAACTTCCCGCCGGTCGAGCTGTTCGCCGGGTCGACGGACGTGGTGCACGGGACCAACTTCGTGCTTCCGGGCATCGCGCGCGCGGCCGGGGTGCTGACCATTCACGACCTGGCGTTCATCGACGCACCGCAGGAACTTTCGCCGAGTGACGCCGATCTGCCGATCCTGGTCCGCCGTGGTGCCGCGCGCGCCGACGTGATCTGCACGCCGACCGCCGCGGTGGCCGACACGGTGGCTTCGCGCCTCGACGTGCCGCGCGAGAAGATCGTGGTGACACCGCTGGGCGTGGACCCGGCGTGGTTCACCGCGCGGCCGTTGTCGAAGGAGCAGCGCGAGCGCCTGGGATTGCCCTCGGAGTACCTGCTCTTCGTGGGAGCGGCCGGGCCGCGCAAGGGCCTGCCGTGGCTGATGGAGGCCCACGCGGCGGCCGACGACCTGCCGCCGCTGGTGTTCACCGGGCCGGGCAAGTTCGAGCTGTCGGAGCGGTCGATGCACCTGGGCTACCTGCCGCCGGTCGACCTGCGGGCGGTCGTCGCCGGGGCGGCGGCACTGGTCCTGCCCTCGCGGGACGAGGGTTTCGGCCTGCCGGTGCTGGAGGCGATGGCCTGCGACGTGCCGGTGGTCTGCACCGACATCCCGGCGCTGGCGGAGGTTTCCGGGGGGTACTCGCACCTGGTGCCCTACCGCGAGGTGGACGCTTTGGTCGAGGCACTGCGCTCCGCCGTCTCCGACCCGCACGCGGCTTCGACCTCGGTGTCGCGCCGCGCGCACGCCGCGAGCTACACGTGGCGGCTGTGCGCCGAGAAGACCGTGGACGCCTACCGTCAAGCCGCGGGCCGCTGACGCGCTGTGAAGGTGGCTTTCACGGCAGCTTTTCCAGCGCCGTGAAAGCCACCTTCACGGCTAGGCCTCGAAGTAGGCGGCCAGTGCCTCGTCCCAGGGGCGCAGCGGGGTCAGGCCCGCGTCCTGCCAGGCCTTGCCCGAGAGCACCGAGTAGGCGGGGCGCGGCGCCGGGCGCGGGAAGTCCTCGGTGGTGCACGGGGAAATCCGCGCCGGGTCCGCGCCGAGGTGCCGGAAGATCGCCTGCGCGAAACCGAACCAGGTGGTCTCCCCGCCACCCGTGCAGTGCAGCACGCGCGCGGCCGGGCCCTCACCGTCGGCGATCCGGCGAGCCAGCTCGACCAGACCGGCCGCGAGATCGGCCGACCACGTCGGCGAGCCCCGCTGATCGTCCACAACGGACAGTGTTTCCCGCGAAGATTCCAGCGACACCATGGTTTTCACGAAGTTGCCGCCGTGCTTGCCGTACACCCAGGCGGTACGGACCACCCACGCCGACGCGCCGGAGCCGAGCACCGCGTCCTCACCGGCCGCCTTCGTCCGGCCGTACGCGGTGCGCGGGCCCAGCGGGGCGTCCGGCTCGTACGGCACGGTGGCGTCGCCGTCGAAGACGTAGTCGGTGGACACGTGCACCAGCGGCACCCGCCGCGACGAGCAGGCCGCGGCGAGCACCCGCGGGCCGTCCGCGTTGATCGCGAAGGCGCGCTCCTCGTCGGTTTCGGCCTGGTCGACCGCGGTGTAGGCGGCCGCGTTGACCACCACCGGCCGCGCACCGGCCGCCGCCGCGCGCTCGGCCAGCGCGGTCACCGCCTCGATCACCGCACCCGGCCTGGTCACATCCAGGTCAGCCGATCCGGGCGCGGTCACCCCCAGCCCCGGCCCGGCCAGCGCCATCAGATCGTGTCCCAGTTGCCCCGTTCCACCGGGGACCAGCAGTTCCAGCGCGCTCATCGGCTCCCCAGTGCGGCCCGCTCCTTGAGCTGCTCCCACCAGGCGCGGTTCTCCTGGTACCAGCGAACCGTGGCGGCCAGCCCCTCGTCGAACGACACCTGCGGACGGTAGCCCAGCTCGTCGGAGATCTTGGTGATGTCCACCGAGTACCGCCGGTCGTGGCCCTTGCGGTCGGTCACCTTCTCCACCCGGTCCCAGCCCGCGCCGAGCGCGTCCAGCAGCCGCTGGGTCAGCTCTCGGTTGGTCAGCTCGGTGCCGCCGCCGATGTTGTAGATCTCGCCGGGCCTGCCGCCGTCGGCGACCAGCTGGATGCCGCGGCAGTGATCGTCCACGTGCAGCCAGTCACGCACGTTCAGCCCGTCGCCGTAGAGCGGCACGTTCCGCCCGTCGAGCAGATTGGTGACAAAAAGCGGGATGACCTTCTCCGGAAACTGGTACGGACCGTAGTTGTTCGAACACCGGGTAATGCACACCGGCATTCCGTGCGTGCGGTGGAAGGACCTGGCCAGCAGATCCGAGGAGGCCTTCGAAGCCGAATACGGGGAATTCGGTTCCAAGATGTGATCTTCGGACCACGAGCCTTCTTCGATCGTGCCGTAGACCTCGTCGGTCGAGACGTGCACGAACTTGCCGACCTGGGCGTTCAGCGCCGCCTGGAGCAGGGTCTGCGTGCCGAGAACATTGGTCAAGACGAAGTCGGCCGAACCGTCGATCGACCGGTCCACATGCGATTCCGCGGCGAAGTGCACGACCAGGTCGACGCCCTTCATCAGCCCGGCGACCAGTTCGGCGTCGCAGATGTCGCCGCGCACGAACCGCAGGCGCTCCTCGGCCGCCACCGGGGCCAGGTTCGCCTCCGTCCCGGCGTAGGTCAGCTTGTCCAGCACCACGATCTCGGCGTCGGCCAGTGCCGGATAAGCGCCGGTCAGGGCCTGTCTCACATAGTGCGAACCGATGAATCCTGCGCCACCGGTGACCAGAACCCGCATAGAGTCCACCTTCTCGTGTCCTTCCGCCGTCCGTACGGTCGGTCTCATCGCCACGGGGCAACCTTTCGTGACCCCACGGACGTCACACAACAGACACAGTAGGGTGAGCGGGTAGCGCGGGTGTCGCAGGCTGGTCGGGCACCGGGGGTCAACGCGCGAATTCGCCCGAGACTTCGGCGATGATCGAGGGCAAAAACCGGGATTGCTGACCGGCTGGGAGGAGCGCGCGTGGTGACCGAGGGGCCGCCGCGGCCATACATCGAATCCGCGGGAGCGGCGCCGCGACGGCGCAGCGCGCCCGCCGCGTTCGCGCTCTGGAGCGGAAGAACGCTGGTCGCGCTGGTTTCCGCGGTGGTGCTGACGATGACCTGGTACGGCTCGCAGGTGCTCGGCGAGCTGAACGAGGGGCTGACCACCACCGACGTGATCGGCGGCGGCTTCCAGAAGAAGCCGCTCGACGGCGCGGTGGACATCCTGCTGGTCGGCCAGGACAGCCGCACCGACAACGAGGGCAATCCGCTGCCCCGCGAGGTGCTCGACATGATCAACGGCGGCAAGGCCGACGGCGAGCGCCAGACCGACACGATGATCCTGGTGCACATCCCGCAGAACGGCGAGCAGGCGGTGGCCATCTCCTTCCCGCGCGACTCGCTGGTCGAGCTGTCCGGTGGCTACGGCAAGCACAAGCTGAACAGCGCCTTCGTCTACGCCTACAACGACACCGCCAGCACCCTGCAGCAGCAGGGCGAGGCCGATCTGAAGAAGGTCGACGAGCAGGCCAAGGTGGCCGGCCGCAAGAACCTGATCAGCACCATCGAAACGCTGATCGGCAAGCCAGGCATGATCGACCGCTACGCCGAGGTCAACCTGCTCAGCTTCTACGAGGTCACCCAGGCCATCGGCGGCGTCGAGGTCTGCCTGAACCAGCCGGTCAAGGAGTGGCGCTCCGGGATCGACCTGCCCGCCGGGCTGCAGACGGTCCAGGGCAAGCAGGCGCTGTCGTTCGTCCGCCAGCGCTACGAGCTGCCCAACGGCGACCTGGACCGGATCGCGCGTCAGCAGGCGTTCCTGTCCGGCCTGGCGCGCAAGGTGCTCTCGCCGGACGTGCTGATGAGCCCGGCGCGGATCACCGACGTGATCAACGCGGTGAAGAAGTCGGTCATCCTCTCCAAGGACTGGGACCTGCTGGAGTTCGCCGAGCAGATGCGCGGCATGACCGGCGGCCGGGTCGAGTTCCACACCATTCCCACCGAGGGCAACGGCAAGTACGGCGGGGCGGACATCGTCAAGATCGACAACGACAAGGTGAAGGCGTTCGTCGACGGACTGACCGACGACGGCCCGGCGGCGGCCCCGCCGGCCACCGGCACGCCCGACGGCAAGATCCCCGGCGCGGAGAAGGTCACCGTCGACGTGTTCAACGCCAGCGGCAATGCGAACACCGCCACCCAGCTGAAGGAACTGTTGCGCACCAAGGGTTTCCGGGATGGGGCGAGCACGCAGCTGGATGGCCGCTCGACCACCGTGGTGCGGTTCGCGCCCGGCGAGCAGGCGGCCGCAGACGCGATCAAGCAGGCGATGGGCGACAAGGTCCAGACCGAGCCGGACGCCGATGTGCCCGCCGGGCACGTCCGCGTGCTGCTGGGCCGGGACTACAAGGTGGACGCCAACGGTGCCGCCGGGGCCGGTCAGTCGTCGGCGCCGCCGCCGTCGCAGCCCGAGGAACCGGCCGCCCCGCCCGCCGAGACGCCGCCCGCCGGCCCGCCGCCGATCACCGCCGGTGGCGTCCCCTGTGTGAACTAGGCCGTCCGTCGCGGGCACTGGCTTACACCAACGGGTTAGTGCTTTAGCCTTGACGAGGGGCGCGAACGCGGGAGAAACGGGGAGGTGACCGGCGTGGGCGACCAGGACAAGCACAACGAGCAGGACAGCGGGACACCGGTCGCCGAAGGCACCGGGAACGCGGCCGATTCGTCCAAACCGGACGGTACTTCCGGCAAGCGGAAGTTCGTGCCGTCGCCGGTGCCGCGCACGAAGCCAGTCGCCCCGGAATCCGCGCCTGGGTCCGCGGCCGCAGCAAAGGCCGATGCCAAACCCGAGGCCGCGGCGGAGCCAGAGCCCGCAGCCGCGCCAGGCTCCGAAGCCGCAGCCGGGCCCGATGCCGCATCCGGGCCCGAAGCCGCGCCAGGGTCCGGAGCCGCAGCAGAGCCCGCGGCTGCGCCGGACTCCGATGCGGAAGGCGGGCCGGAAGTCGCAGCTGAGGCTGGAGCGGAAGCCGGAGCTGGGGCCGAGGCCGCGCCGGGCACCGGCCGCCGCCGTCCGATCAGGACCACCGGGAAGGTGTTCCTCGCGCTGCTGTCCATCGTCGCGCTGGCGACGACCGGGTACGCCTACACCACGCTGGACGACTTCCAGGACAACGTCGGCACCGCCGACGCGCTGATCGTCGATCCCGACGACCCGGCCGCCCCGCCCGCCGACGACGGCGCCACCGACATCCTGCTCGTCGGCGCCGACTCGCGCACCGACATGCAGGGCAACCCGCTGCCGCTGCGGGTCCTCAAGGAACTGCGCACCGAAGAGAAGGCCGGGGTCAACACCGACACCCTGATCATCCTGCGCATCCCGAAGAACGGCGGCAAGCCCGCCGCCGTCTCGATCCCGCGCGACACCTGGATCGACGTGCCGCAGGGCGGCCAAGCCAAGATCAACTCGGTGTACGGGGTGACCAAGGCGAACACCGCCGCCGACCTGCGTCGCCAGGGCAAGCGCGACGACGCCGAGGTCGAGCGCGAATCCGACCAGGCGGGCCGCACCGCGCTGGTGAAGACCGTGCAGGACTTCACCCAGATCCGCGTCGACCACTACGCCGAGGTCGGCCTGCTCGGCTTCTACCTGCTCACCGAGGCGCTCGGCGGCATCAAGGTGTGCCTGAACCACGCCACCGAGGACAAGGACTCCGGCGCGAACTTCCGCAAGGGCGTGCAGACCGTCTCCGGCGGGGAGGCGCTGTCGTTCGTCCGCCAGCGCAAGAACCTGCCCGGCGGCGACCTTGGGCGCATCCAGCGGCAGCAGGCCTTCCTGTCCTCCGCACTGCACCAGGTGCTCTCCGCCGGCACGCTGACCAGCCCGGACAAGCTGAACCAGCTGATGGAGGCGGTGAAGAAGTCCGTCGTCGTGGACCCCGGCCTCGACCTGCTGGAGTTCGCCGGTCAGGCCAGGGACATCGCCTCCGGGGAGATCAACTTCCAGACCATTCCGGTGGTCGCCGTCGGCGCCCGCAGCGAGGACGGCCAGAGCATCATCGAGGTGGATCTGACCGCCGTCCGCCAGTTCGTCGCGGAGTTGGTCGGCCGCGGTGCCCAGCCCGCCACGGGCGGCGGTTCCGCCCCGGGCACGGCGCCACGGCAGAACACCGCCGACGGGGTCACCTGCGTGGATTAGGGTCGGTGGGGTGAGCCTTACCGACGCACTGCTGCGCCCGCACCTGTCCACCCCGGCGAAACCGCTGATCACGCACTACGACGACGCGACAGGAGCGCGGGTCGAACTGTCGGTGACCACGCTGGTGAACTGGGCATCGAAAACGGCGAACTGGCTGGTCGAGGAGCCGGAGGTGGAGCCGGGTGACCCGGTGGCGGTGTCGCTGCCCGCGCACTGGCAGACCGCCGGGGTGCTGCTCGGCGCCTGGTGGTGCGGGGCGCACGTGGTGGCCGAGGCGACCGGGGCGAAGGTGGCGTTCACCGGGCCCGAGACCACCGGCAGTGAAGCCGAACTGACCGCGGTGGTCTCGCTGGACCCGATGGGCCGTGGGCTGTCGAGCGCACCGGGTGGGGACGCCGTGGACTTCCTCTCCGACGCCCGCACCGCGGGTGACACTTATGCGCCGCTGTTCCCGATCGAGCCGGGAACCCCGGCGCTTCTTTCGTCCACTGTGGAGGAGGTACTCACACAGGCCCGTTCGTACGCCGAGAAAGACGGGATCGAGGCGGGCGATCGCGTGCTGTCCACTGTGGAGTGGAGCTTGCCGGACGGGGTGCTGCGCGGACTGCTGGCGCCGCTCGCGGCCGGGGCTTCGCTGGTCCAGGTCAGCAACCCGGACCCGGCGAAGCTCGCCGACCGCGGCGGCACCGAGCGCACCACCCGAGAACTGCGCTGACTCAGGCGGTCTGCGCGGACAGCCGCTCGGCGCCCGCGTTCTCGCGCTTGCGGGTGAACAGCAGGTGGTCCAGGGAGAGCCTGCCGCCGTTGAAGCCGATCGCCAGCCCGGCCAGCGCGAGCACCAGCACCAGTTCGTAGCCGCCCTGGCCGGTCAGGCCGTTGTCGATGTGCACGGCGAAGATCGCGCCGACGCCGACGATCGCGTAACCGACGCCGACCAGCGGCAGCGCGAGGCCGAGCAGGAAGGCGATCGAACCGAGTACCTCCACCGCGATGGTGAACAACGCGGCCACGGTCGGCAGCGGCAGGCCCATGCCCTCGAACATGTTCGCCGTGGCGTCCACCCCGTTGTTCCACTTCTGCAGCCCGTGCGCGAAGAACACCACGGCGATCCCGATCCGGCCGACCAGCGCGGCGACATCCTTGACTCGAGCGAACATTCGCTACCAACTCCCGGTGTGTGAAGTTTCAACCAACCGGGACCCTAGTGAGCGAACCACCGGTAGTCGCCCCACCACAGAGACCGGACAGCGAGTCGACAGGTTGTCGACAGGTAGTGCGCCAGAGGGGCCAACACCACGAGTTGCCCGATGGCCGTACCCGCCGTTGCCCACGTGTCGGGAACCACCTTGAACGTGAGCGCTGGACCCGCCGGCGCCCCGAACGCGACCAACGCGGTCACTGCCGTGTCGAGCAGCCGACGCGTCTGGCTGGGCGGAACCACCACTTCGCCCTTCAGCTCCGACGTCTCGATCCGGATCAGCGAACCCCAGGTGGGGACACCGTCGCCGGCGCACGAGCGGCTTTCCCCCGGGTCAACGTGGCGCTGATCGCCGAAGCGGTCCGCGACAGCGAAGGGCAAGACCAGCTGGTGAAGATCTTCATGTAGCGCTGACCCGAAAGACTCAGTTCCGGTGGGCCCAGGCCGCGCCGAAACAGTAGGCGCCGAACGCCGCGAGCCCGGCTGCCACGGCGATGAGCAGGGCGGAGCCGAACGGCTGGACGGCCAGCGTGCGCAGGGCCGCGTCGAGGCCGCCTGCCTGGCCAGGGTCGTGGCTGAACGCGGCGAAGCCGATCAGCACGCCGACCACGCCGACCACCACGGCCTTGGCGAGGTAGCCGATCCGGCCGAGGCGCTCGACCCAGGTGCGCGTGCCACTCGGCAGCGAAGTGAAGTCGAGGTCGTCGAGAAAGGTCTTGCGGATGCCCTTGACCGCCGCGGCGACGGCGACGCCGAGCACCACCGCGGCCAGCGCGCCGACCAGGAACGGACCGGCGGGCAACGCGAGCAGCTTGCCGGTGAACTCCTGTTGCCGCTGGTCACCGGAGCCCTGGCTGCCCGAGCCGACGACGATCTGGATCGCGTACACACCCAGGGAAATCCCCACCACGCAGCGCGCCACCGAAGCCACCCGCTTCATCACGCGACGGCGCTGCTTGCTCACCCACGAGTACCCGGTGGCCGCCATGAGCGCCTGCCACAGCCCGTAGGCGATCAGCCCGACCGCGACCACCCAGAGCAGGAACCCGCCGACCCCGGTGGCACCGATCTCACTGATCGCCCCGCGCCCGTCGGCCTCCTGCCCGCCGCCGGAAGCCACGATGCGGACCGCCAGGTACGCGATGATCAAGTGGACGACGCCGTAGCACACCATCCCCACCCGCCCGAGGATCTGGACGGGCTTGCTGCGTCTCGCCTCATTCGCTTTCGTGCTGCTGGTCATCGGCTCGCCTCCTCGGGATTCTGTTCCCCGAGCGGTGAGTCCGAAAACGCGCACGCAGTGCGATTGCTCCATCCGGCCCAGCGAGGCTAGGGGGTGCCTTCCCGCCATACGCAGGGTGAGGACGAGATCAGCATCAGCCTGCCCCCGTCGGCCGCCTTCAGCGTCATCCGGAAACCGTCCGCGTCGTTCTCCACCCACAGGAATTCGTCGGCGGGATTGTTGTCCAGGACGCGGAAACCGTTGTTCAACCACCAGGCACGCAGAGTGTCGAAACAGGACGGGATCCGCACCGGATCGATTCCGGTCACCTGGTAATTGCGGCTGGCCTGCTGCTTCCCGCGGTCACCTTCGACGTCGTCGCAGGGTTCTTCTTCGATCCGCAACCGTTCCCGGAGTCCGGCACCGGCCGGCAGTTGCGCCAGCGCCTGCTCGATGTAGGCGTCGAGCCTACGGTTCGCCTCGTCGAGGGTGATCGTCGAATCCATGCCTGATCCCCCGTCAGTGCGCTGCCGCGCTGAGCTTGTCGGTGTTGCCGACGATGATATGCCCGAGGTTCGTCAGCGACTTGTTGCCGTCGTCCCAATAGGCGCTGTGGGTGTGCACGTTCCCGGAAATCCCGTCCTCCCCGGGATCGGACTGGAACTCGTGCGCGCCGAAATCGTCGTCGACCGGGTGGTTTCCGTGAATGAATTCCGGCGTCAGGCGAATGATGTCCTCACGCGCGGTGGTGGCGTAGACGTCGCCGGGATCGATGTTGAGTTCGGCCGCGGTGTCCACGCCGACCCCGGGACTGCCGACAAAGACCATCTTGTCCACGTCGAGGTCCAGGTCGCGGCCGGCGTGCCCGATCACCGTGCTGCCGTAGCTGTGGCCGATGACCGTGTTGTGCGAGGGCCCGCCCGCCTCGTGCGTCACACGCAGCCCGTCGTGGAAGCTGTCCAGGTCCTGCCGGGCGTCGCTCGCGTAGTCCTGCGAGGCCGCCAGTGGAATGTTGTCCGGAGCGTCGTAGCCGAGCCAGGTGATCACCGAGGTCGACTCGTCGGCGCTCGAGTCGTCGGCCGCGAGCCACATCTTGTCGCCGCGGTTGAGCAGGCCGCCGACACCTTCGAGGTCGGCGCCGGTGCCGGGCACGAACGTGGCCACGTTGTCCGCGGTGTCGGGATTTCCCTTGGCGACGATGGCTTGCCCGTCGTCGCTGGTACTGAAGCCCAGCAGGTAGTGCCGCTCGTTCTCGCCGAGCCCGGCGGTACTGTCCAACTTGGACTCGATCGCCTCGATGCCCTTCAACTTGCCCTGGACCGCTTCGAGTTCGGCGTCGTCGTCGGTGAAGACCCCGCCGAAGAAGTTGTCGTCGAGATCGGCCCGCAGCGCGGCTTCTTCCGCCTCCAGCCGGGTCTTCTCGTCCGCCAGGATCGACCGGTTGGCCTGGTCGCGATCGGTCGCGGGAATGCCGTCGCGATTGCCGATCCAGTCGGGGTGGTTCTCGATGATCCGCTGCTGCTCGTCCTCGGACAGCCCGTTCCACCAGGCGGCGTTCTCCGCCGGAGTGCCCTTTCCGTCGGGCGGTCCGGCCGCCGTGGGGCGCTCCGGCTCTGTTCCGGCCTCCCCGGTGGCGATCTTGCTCAGCAGTGCGCCGAGTTCCGCGTCGATGTCGTTGGCACGCAGCAGGATCCGCTCCACGCGGTCCACCAGTTCGTCGGCCATGCGCTGCCGCTGCCGACGAATCTCCTCGACCTGTTCGATCGGCACCTGCCGCGGCGGCGAGACATCCCGGACGGCACCGTTGTCCCCGATGCCGAAACCGTTGGCCTGAGCCAGGTTGTCGGTTTCCTGGACGGCGTGGCTGAGGCTGGTGACCGCGTCGGCCGCGTGCGCCAGCCCGCCGCGGGCGGCCCGCACCCCGGCGAGAATGCCGTCCATCCGGTCACTGATCGTGGTGCGCTTCCGCGCCGCGGCCGAAGCGGCGTCGCCGGACCACCCCGCCGGGGTGCCCTGCCCGACGAACTCGTCCGACTGGTCGAGCAGCTGGTCGGACAGGGCCTTGAGGCTCCGTTCGGCGCTGTCTAGCGGACCGGGCCGCCACTGCCGCACTTCTCCGTAGCTGACCATCTACGGTGCGCCTCCCCCGATGCGGACGCCGTGGAAGTCCTGCGCCACGGCGGCGTCGTTGCGGGCGTACCCGTCGGCCGCGCCGGTCAGCGACTGCCCGTAACCCCGCGCCTGCGACGCCCAGTCCGCGAGATCACCCCGCCAGGCCTCACCGACCGCCTCGACCGCCTGGGCGCAGCGGGCACCGGGCAACCCGGCCACCGCCTCGCCGAGCGCGCTCGCGAGGTCGGCCGCTGACACCTGCTCAGCGGCCGAATCGGCAGCCAGCGCCGCCCGGCGCAGCGCCTCCAGCTGGACCTCGTACCCGTTCGACATCGGCGTCACTCTAACGATCTTGGCGCCGATCCGGGGGCGGGATGATTACCCACAACCTTGGTAGGAGCTGGGTGGTGACGGTCAGTCCGGTTCGATCGGGGTGGCGGCGACCCGGAAGTGACGCACCGTGTTCTCGATGGCCTCGACGATCTCCGCGCTGGTCGAGCCGCGGAAGCGGAACCGGCCGCCGACGTGCTCGTAGAAGGCGGCGGCGTTCGGCAGGATCTCGCCGACCTCCAGAACGCGTTCGGCGTAGGGGCCGGGGGTCAGGCCCAGCACCGGTGTGGACTCGGTGATCAGGCAGGGGCGCTTCGCCGGCGCGGCGACCAGCATCCAGCCCGCCAGGTCCTTGTCCTCCAGCGCGTCGGTCACCTGCGGCACCAGGCCCAGCTGCAATTCGAAGGCCGCCCGCATCAGGTCGTAACCGTGCACGTCCCGCCACAGGAACGGGATTTCCGCGCCACCGACGCGCGCGCCGACTTCCAGGAACTGGACCTCGAACCCGCCATCGGCGGCCGGGGCGACAAATACCTCCAGGTGGAAGGTCGTCGGTTCGTCGGTCAGCGCGGAGATGAACTGCGCCGTCGCGTTGCCGACCGCCTTGAGCCGTTCCGGATCGTCGTCCTCCACCGAGCCGAGAACGCCACCACCGCGGAAGCTCAGGCAGGTGTTCAGGTACTCCGCCGAACTCCAGCGGCGGACCGCCACGCCGTCGAAGTAACCGTCCACGTGGAACACCGTGTGGTCGACGAACTTCTGCACCATGCGCGAGTCGTCGAGTTCCAGGGTCGCCAGGTGCTCGGCGTCGGTCACGATGACCACGCCCGCGCTGCTGCTCTCGCTGCGCGGCTTGACGATCACCGGCCACCCGTGCTCGTCGGCGAACTCCAGCACCTGGTCGGCGGTGGCGGCCGGGCCGAACGCGGGCAGTGCCAGCCCGGCGTCCCGGATCACGCCGCACATCACCAGTTTGTCGCGGAACGGCAAGAAGGCCGACACCCGCGGACCAGGGCAGCCGAACTCTTCGCGCAGCGCCGCGCCCACTTCGAGATCGTCCTCTTTGAGCGCGACGATCCCAGCGGGCTTGCCGAACCGGGCGGCCAGCTCGACCACCTTGGCGCGCACCTCGTCGAGGTCGTCGGTGTTCACCACGAGCGCGGTGGCCGCGGCACCCTCCGGAACGCCCTGCACCCCGACATCGGTGGTGATGTAGGTCACGTTGTTTTCGGAATGGTCGAGGTACTCCGCGTATTCGGCGTAACGCTCGCGCCACCGGTGGATGATCGTGATGTGCCGTTTCATCGAATCCCCTGGGGCTCGCGCAGACATTTTCCACCCCAGGGTAGTTCGTTTTTCACACCGCTTTCAATCGCGCTCGAGCCGTTTACCAACAGCGCTCGAGCAGCGCGGCTTTCCCGGGAAAATCACCGGGAAAGCCGCGCAAGAACGAACAATCAGCAGTTCGAAGGTGCGCTAGCACCGGTGAACCGGTCGCTGATCCACTTGTGCGCGTCGGCGTTGCCGGCGAAGATGCCGGTCAGGTGCTCGGCCAGGTAGGTGTTCCACTGCACCTTCACGCCCTTGCCGCAGTAGGACTTGTGCAGCGCGTCGGCCTGCGGCGTGTTCACGATCTCGTCCGCGATCGCGTGGTACTGGAACACCGGCACCTTCGGCGGGTTGGCACCGAGCTTGTTCTGCGCCAGCCGCGCCTGCCACTGCGGGGTGTTCAGCGGATTGCTCGTGGTGTAGTCGCTGATCTTCTTGAACGGGTAGTTCGCCAGCAGTTCCACCACGCACGCGTTTTCCTTGGCCTCCTCCAGTTCCGCGCGGCCGGTGTCGTTCAGGTACGAATCCAGCTTCAGATCCGAATACGCGGTGTCGAGGCCGACCGCGGCGAAAGCGAGGAAGCCGAAGCCCAGATAGCCGTCGAGCCCCTTCGCGACCTCGTTCAGATCGGCGGGCACCCCACCGGCCGCCACCCCGACCAGGTTCAGTTCCGGCGCGTACGACGGCTGCTTCTCCGCCGCCCACATCGCGGCACCGCCGCCCTGCGAGTAACCCTGGAAGACCACCTTCGACGACTTCGACAGCTTCGCCGCGTCCAGGTTCTGCGCCGCCCGCACCGAGTCGATCAGCGCCGGGCCCATCGACTGCCCGACGATGTAGGTCGGGACGGTGTCCTTCGAGTAACCCTCGTAGTCGGTGACCGCCACCGCGTAACCGGCGCTCAGCGAGTCGTTGATGGCGGGCTGGTCGTACAGCGTGCCGCGCGAGATCGCCTTCGACGGCGTGCACTTGAACGCCGGGCCCTGGGTGCCGACGCCGAAGCCGACGATCGGTGCGGTGGCCGGGTCGACGCCCTTGGGCACCAGCACCGTGCCGGTCACCGCGTTCGGCTTGCCCAGCGCGTTGACCGAGAGGTACATGACCTCCCAGGCGTTCGCGTTGAGCGTGTTCAGCCCGGGTATCGACGGTCGCCAGCGGATCACGTCACCCGGCTTGCCCGCGGGCAACGGTGAAGGCGGGGTGTAGAAGGAGTCGTCGAACGGCCCGGGCAGCCCGGCCGCGGCGGGTGCCGCGTCCACTGGTTCCACTGCCGAGGAAACCGTGCTGGTCACCGAAAGCGCCAGCAGGGCGGTGATCGCGCAGGCGCCTGCCCGCAGCACTCGGCCGAATCTGTGCTTGCTCAATGAATCCTCCAAAATAGACGGACGGTCAGGCGGGCAGCCCGAGTGCGGGTGCCAGCACCGGCCAGGAGTTGTGCAGCGCGCGTTCCCAGTACGGCCAGCTGTGCGTGCCGTCGCCGTAGTAGTCGACCGTGGCGGGGATCCCCCGCGATCTGAGCCGATCGGTGAAGCTGCGCGACGTCAGCTCGGCCGCCGGTTCCAGCACGTCGCTCTGCCCCGGCGGATCGAGCGGTCCGGTGCGGCCGTTGCCGCACGAGATGTACAGCGCGGTTCCGCGCAGGTCGTCGACGTGGTCGAAGGGGTTCCGGTCCGACCAGGTGAAGATGTTGGTGATCTCGTGGCCCCAGAGGTCGAACCAGTTGTAGAAGCCCTCGCGGACCAGGATTCCCTTGATCACCGCGGGCGTGCCGGGGAACAGCGTGTTCGGCATTCCGCTGTAGGAGGCGGCCGCGCCGAACATCCCCTTGTGCCGGAACGCGTACGCCATCGCGCCGTAGCCGCCGATCGACACCCCGGCGACCGCGCGCTGGGTACCGCCGCGATATCCGCGCTCGACCAGCTGGCGCACCTCCAGCGTGTGGAAGGTCTCCCAGTCCGGAGTGGACTTGAGCCCGAGGTTCCACCACTTGGTGTACATGCCCGCCTTGCCGTCGGTGGGCATCACCACGATGGTGTCCTTGTCCGCGGTGAACTGCTCGACGTCGGTGAACTCGTACCAGGAGCGGTAGTCCACCGGTTCGCAGCAGCCGTGCAGCAGGTACAGCGTCGGCCAGGTGCGGTTCGGCTCGGCCGCCCACTTCGACGGCAGCAGCAGGCGGACCATCCCGGTGCCGGCCAGCGAGGGCGAGCTGATCTCGATGTCCACCGTGCGCGCGTCGAGCCGGGTCTCCTTGACGATCTTCGCGCCGTTGTCCGCGGTCACCGGCGGGATCGCGGTGGCCGACGGCACCGGCAGGGCAACTGCCACGAGCAGGGGGACTGCCAGCAGCCAGCGTCTTCTCATCCGTCCTCCATTCGCTAAAGCGGGATGTTGCCGTGCTTCTTGGCGGGCAGGACCTGCCGCTTGCCGCGCAGCAGGCGGAATGCCCTGGCAACCTGGAGGCGGGTCTGCGAAGGCGGGATGACCAGGTCCACGTAACCGCGGTCGGCCGCGGTGTACGGGCCGCCGTGGCGTTCCCGGTACTCGTCGACGAACCGCCGTTCCGCCGCTGTCCTTTCCGGACCGTCGAGACCGGCCAGCTCCCGCCGGCGCAGCACGCGTACCGCGCCCTCGGCACCCATGACCGCGATTTCCGCGGTGGGCCAGGCGATGTTCACGTCGGCGCCGACGTGCTTCGAGCCCATCACCGCGTAACCGCCGCCGTAGGCCTTGCGGGTCACCACGGTCACCTTCGGCACGGTGGCTTCCGAGTAGGCGTAGATGAGCTTGGCGCCGCGGCGGATGATCCCGTGGCGTTCCTGGTCGACACCCGGCAGGTAACCGGGAACGTCGGCCAGGGTGAGGATCGGGATGCCGAACGCGTCGCAGAACCGGACGAACCTGGCCGCCTTCTCCGACGCGTCGATGTCGATCACCCCGGCCTGGCGCGCCGGCTGGTTGGCGACCACGCCGATGGTGCGCCCTTCGATCCTGGTGAAGGCGCAGATCATGTTCGGCGCGAAACCGGCGTGGATCTCCAGGAAGTCACCGTCGTCGGCGATACGCGTGATGACCTCGGTCATGTCGTAGGACTGGTTGATCGAGTCCGGGACCACGCGGTCGAGTTCGAGGTCGGACGGGGTCAGCCCGGCCGCCGTCTCGTCGGCGAACTCCGGCGGACCGTCCACATTGTTCGATGGCAGGTAGCCGAGCAGGGTCCGCACGAAGTCGACGGCGTCCTCCTCGTCGACCGCCCGGTGGTGCGCGTTGCCGGAGACCTCGCTGTTGGTCACCGAACCGCCGAGTTCCTCGGTGCTCACCCGTGCCCCGGTGACCGCGTGCACCACGTCCGGCCCGGTGACGAACATGTGCGAGGTGCGGTCGACCATCACGGTGAAGTCGGTGATCGCGGGCGAATACACCGCACCACCGGCGCACGGCCCCATGATCATCGAGATCTGCGGGATCACCCCGGAGGCCAAGGCGTTGCGGCGCCCCAGTTCCGCGTAGTGCGCCAGCGAGACGACACCCTCCTGGATCCGCGCACCACCCGAATCGTTGATGCCGATCACCGGGCAGCCGATGGTCATCGCGAGGTCCATCACCTTCAGCACCTTCTCGCCGAAGACCTCGCCCATGCTGCCGCCGAACACGGTGAAGTCCTGCGAGAACAGGCAGACCTGGCGGCCGTCGATCGTCGCGTGCCCGGTGACCACGCCGTCGCCGTACGGGCGGTTCGACTCCATGCCGAAGTCCGTGCAGCGGTGGCGGGCGAACTGGTCCAACTCCACAAAGGAGTCCGGATCGACGAGCAGCTCCACCCGTTCGCGGGCGGTGAGCTTTCCCTTGGCGTGCTGGCGATCGACCGCGCGCTTCTCGGCGATGCGCTCGACCTCGTCCCGCCGGTCGGCGAGATCGGCTATGCGGTAGGCGGTCGAGTGGTGGCCGCCGTCGGTGTGGTCGGTGTACATGCCGCACTCCCTCCGTTCAGCAACCGGTTCAGCCGGTCGGAGATCACCTCGACGTTCGGCGGGTCGATCAGCGACAGGTGGTCGCCGGGCGCCCGGACCACCTCCAGCGCCGGGCACAGCTCGTCCCAGCCCAGTGCGTCGTCGGTGCGCAGGTACCGCGGGTCGAGCGAGGTGGTCAGCGGATGCGGTTCCCGCGCGCGGAACAGCACCACCCGGCCGGAATAGGGCCGCGGCCGGTAGCGCTCGGCCACGCGAGCGTCCAGATAGGACGTGTACTGGTGGTGCAGCACACCCTGCCCGAGGCCGGGCACCTTGCTGGCCAGCCGGTCCATCACCGCCCGGATCTGCGCGCGCTCGTCCAGCCCGCCCAGCTCCAGTCCGTTCAGGTCCAGCTCGGCGCCGTAGGTCCGCTCGATGTGCTCGGCGAACCGGCCGAACCGTTCGAGCAGCAGGTCCGCCGACGACCGGCCGGGCGCGGGCAGCGGCAGGATCGAGTCGATCAGGAACACCAGATCGACCTCTTCACCCGCACTCGCCAGCTGCTGCGCCGTCTCGTAGGCGAGGCAGCCGCCGAACGACCAGCCACCCAGCCGGTACGGCCCGTTCGGCTGGACCTCCCTGACCAGCTCGGCGTAGCAGGCGGCCTTGTCCTCCAGGTCTTCGAGATCGTCGAGGCGTTCGAAGCCGTACGCGGGCTGGCCGTCGGTGAGCCGGTCCACCAGCGCGCGGTAGACACTGGTCGGACCACCGGCGGGGTGGAACAGGAACACCGGGTCGCTCGCGACGCCGTCGCGCAGCAGCCGGATCGGGCCGCCGCCGTGCCCTTCGATCTCGGCTCGCAGCAGGTCGGCCATCGCGGCGATGGTCGGTGCGGCGAACAGCGTCCGCTCGTCCGGGACCTGGCTCAGTTCCTCCGAGATCGCCGCGCGCAGCCGCTCCGCCCGTTCGGCATCCCCGCCCACCAGGAAGAAGTCCTCGTAGACCCCGGGTTCACGACCGGCCAGCACTTCACGCCACACCCTGGCGACCCAGCGCTCGGCCGGATCGCGCGGACCGACCACAGTGGACACCGGCGTGGCTTCCACCGGTGCGCCACCGAACCCGGCGGCTTCGGCCAGGTGAGTGGCCACTTCCGCCAGTGAGGCACCGCGCAACAGCAACGGCATCGGCAACGACAACCCGAAGTCACGCTCCACCGCACCCCGCGCCCGCATGGCCAGCAGCGAGTCCAGGCCGAGCTGGGTCAGCGGGCAGTTGCGGTCGATCTGCTCCGGTTCGAAGCCCATCAACCCCGCGACGATCGCCACCAGGTGGTCGGCCAGTGCCGCCCGCGCCGCCGCCGGTTCGGCCGACCGCAACGTGGCCATGCCGTCCCACGCCGACTCCGCCGCGGCCTCGTCCGGTGCCAGCAGGCCGAAGAAAGTCCGGGCTGTGAGCTGCGGAAAGAGCGTCAGCACGGTCGTGGTGTCGAGGCGGGCCACCCCGGTGGCGGCCCGGCCGTCGGCGAGTACGGCCTCCAGCGCTTCGAGGCCTTCGTCCGGGCTGAGCGGTTCGAGCACCGGGTTCTTCGTCCCGGCCGCCGCCCCGATGTCGCCCCAGGCACCCCAGTTGATCGTGGTCGCGGGCAGCCCGTTCGCGCGGCGCCACTCCACCAGCGAATCCATCCAGGCGTTCGCCGTCGCGTAGGCGGCCTGGCCGGGCGAGCCGAGCAGGGAGGCCGCCGAGGAGTAGACGAGCCACCAGTCCAGGTCGTGGTCCATCGTCGCCTCGTGGAGCCGCCACGCGCCGTGCGCCTTGGGCCACCACGCCTGCCGCACCTGCTCGGCGGTCAGCTTCATCGCGGCGCCGTCGGCCAGCACACCGGCCGCGTGCAGCACCCCGCGCAACGGCATGCCGTCCCTGGTCGCGGCCTCGACCAACCGCGTGGCCACGCCGGGTTCGGCGATGTCCCCGGCGACCACCTCCACCCCGGCCATCGGTGCCTCGCCACCCCTGCGGCTGGAGAGCACCACCCGGTCCGCGCCCCGGTCGAGCAGCCAGCGCGCGGCGTGCAGACCCAGGCCGCCGAGGCCGCCGGTGATCACGTACGCGCCATCGCGGACAGCGGGTTCACCGGGCGTCAGCGTCGGCCGAGCCAGACGCCGCACGTACCGGACGCCTTCGCGCCAGGCGACTTCGTCGGCCGGGGAATCGGCGCGGATCTCGTCGTGCAGTTCGGTGACCCACAACCGCGCGGGATCGGGTTCGGCGTCGAAGTCAAGCAGGCTCGCGCGGATCTCGGGGTGTTCGAAGGCGAGCACCCGGACCAGCCCGCGCAGGGCCGCGATGCCGGGACAGCCCGCCTCACCCGGTTCGATCACCGCGCTGCCGGAGCCGATCAGCCACAGGCGCGGCGGGTCGGTCAGTTCGGCCAGTTCCGCGACCACCGCCCCGGCAGCGAGCACGAGCCGTTCGCCCGCCTCCGGCTCCATCGTGCCGCGGCCGACCATGTGCAGCACAGCGTCCACTTCGGACCTGTCCCGCAGGAAAGCGGCCAGTCCCTCGGTTTCGCGGCGCACCAGCAGTTCGTCGCCCCGGCCGGACACCGCGTCGCGGAAGGCGGCCAGCTCCGGCTCGGCCAGTTCGCCGAGCACCAGCCAGGTCCGGCCGCCTGGCTGCTCGACCGGCAGCTCGGCCTGTTCCCACCGGGCCTCGAACACCTTGCCGGACAATGGAACCGGCAACGAGGAGCGCTGGAACCGCCGGACGTAGACCTCGCTGATGGCCACCACGACCGCACCGGAACCATCGAGCAGGCGCACCGAGCCGACCAGGCCGTCGTCCTCGACCGACTCGATCACCGCTTGCACCCGGACGCCGTGCCGCGGATCGCCGGTCAGGCTGACCGAACCGATCGAAAGCGGCAGGTAGAGGCCTTCCGCCTGGTCGAGATCGGCGGCCGCGGCGAGCGCGTGCAGACAGGCGTCGGCCAGCGCGGGATGCAGAACGTACTGGGGTTCGGCCGGTGGCGAGATCGAGGCCGTGGCCCGGCCGGGCGCGGCGGTCACCTCGCGCAAGCCGCGGAACGCGGGCCCGTAGCTCTGCCCGATCGCGTCGAGCGCCCGGTACAGGTCGAACGGCTCACCGTCCTCGGCACCGGAAAGCGGTTCGGCCGATTCCTCGCCGATGCGGATCTTCGCGGTGGCGTGCCGGGTCCACTCGCCGGTCGCCGACTTCGCGTGCACCTCGACCCGGTTCTGCTCGGCCGAGAACGTGGTGGTCACCTCGGTCCGCGCGGACAACGGCAGCAGCTTCAACAACTCCAGCTCGGTGACCACCACCGCGTCCGACTTGAGCGCGGTGCGCGCGGCGGCCAGCGCCAGCTCCAGGAAACCGGTGCCGGGGAACACGGGCACGCCGAGCGCCGCGTGGTCCACGAGCCACGGGTGCGCGTCGGTCCCGACTTCGCCGCGCCACACGTGCCTGCCGTCGTCCGGCAGTTCGACGTGCGTGCCGAGCAGCGGGTGTGCCCCCGACTGGCCCCGACGGCGGGCCGGCCAGAACCGCTGGTGCCGCCAGCGCGGGCCGGGCAGTTCGACGGGCGTCGTCTTGGTGCAGCGCGCTTCCAGCACTCCCGGCACACCGAGCACGTGCAGTCGAGCCAGCGAGGTGAGGAATGTGGCGCGCTCCCCGGCAGTCCGGCTTGAGCTGCCGAGACCGGTCGCGCGACCGGCGGCGGTCTGCTCGATCGCGGCCAGTGCCACCGGATGCGGGGAAATCTCCAGGAACAACGTGTGCCCATCGGCCATCGCCGCGTCGAGGGCCTGGGTGAACCGCACCGGCCGCCGCAGGTTCGCCGCCCAGTACTCGACGTCGAATTCGGGTTCCTCGCGGGCGTCGTCGAGCACGCTGGTGTAGCAGGCGATCTCGGGCACGCGCGGGTGCAGTGGCCCGAGTTCGGCACGGAACCGCCCGAGCAGACCGTCCACTGCGGACGAGTGCCCGGCACCAGCGACCTTCAGCGGTTTCGCCAGCCGGCCGAGGCTTTCCACGTGTGCCACCAGCGCCGCCACCTGATCGGCGTCGCCGCTGACCGTGCACTGCGTCGGCGAGGCGTAGACGGCCACCGTAATACCGGGGAAGTTGGTCTCCAAATCGGACAGTTCGGCCGGAGACAGCTCAACCACCGCCATCGCGCCGGTGCTGTCCATCGTCTCCAGCAGCCGCGACCGGATCGCCATCACGCGCACGCCCTCGGCGACCTCCAGCGCCCCGGCGACCACCGACGCGGCGACCTCACCCATCGAATGCCCGAGCACCGCGGCCGGCTCCACCCCGTGCGAGCGCCAGAGCGCGGCCAGCGCGAGCTGCGTGCCGAGCAGGGCGAGCTGGATGCCCGCCAGCCCTTCCGGTTCGCCTTCCAGCGCTCCACGCAGGGAAAATCCGGCCTCGTTCAGGAAAACCGGCTCCAGCTCGTCGATCTTGTCGCGGAACACCGGCTCGGTCGCGAGCAGTTCACGACCCATCCCCCGCCACTGCGATCCGTAACCGGAGAACACAAAAACCGGCTCGGGCGGCGTCGACGACGCTTCGCCGCTGATCACCGAGGCGTGGGGCCGGTTGTCGGCCAGCGACCGGAGCCCGTCCGCCAGCTGCGCGCGATCCTCGGCGATCACCACAGACCGGATCGGGAGGTTCTCGCGCCGACCGGCCAAAGTGGACGCCAGCGCACCGAGCGAGACGTCGTCGGCCGAATCCAGCCACCGCGCGAGATCCGCCGCGCGGGCGCGCACGCCTTCTTTGGTGCGGTCGGAAACGGCGAACACGCCCGCCCCGTCACCGATCCGCTTCGCCGGGAACGCCCCGGCGGGCCATTCCTCCAGCACCACGTGCGCGTTGGTGCCGCCGAAGCCGAAGGCCGACACTCCCGCCCTGGCCATGCCGGAGTATCGCGGCCAGCGCACCGGCTCGCCGACCACCCGCAGGCCGAGGCCGTTGAAGTCGATCTGCGCGTTGGGTGTGTCGAAGTGCAGGCTGGCCGGCAGGCGCCGGTTCCCCAGCGAGAGCACCACCTTGATCAGGCCGACGATGCCCGCCGCGCCCTCCAGGTGGCCGAGATTGCTCTTCACCGAACCGATCAGCAGCGGCCGCCCCCACTCCCGGCCGCTGCCCAGCACGGCGCCCAGCGCCGCCGCCTCGATCGGATCGCCGAGCGGCGTGCCGGTGCCGTGCGCCTCCACGTAGTCGACCCCCTCCGGGTCGACCCCCGCCGCCGCGTAGGCGTCGGCGAGCACCATCTCCTGCGCCCGCGGATTGGGCGCCATCAGGCCGTTCGACCGGCCGTCGGAGTTCACCGCGCTGCCGCGGATCACCGCGAGAACCCGGTCTCCCGCCCGGCGCGCCTCGCTCAACCGGCGCAGTACCACCACCCCGCAGCCCTCACCGCGCACGATGCCGTCGGCGTCACCGGCGAACGGTTTGCAGCGGCCGTCCTCGGCGAGCACGCCGGCCCGGTGGAAGTTCGCCGTGATGCCCGGCGACAGCATCAGGCTGACCCCGGCCGCCAGCGCCGTCTCGCTCTCGCCGCGCTGCAGGCTCTGCACCGCCATGTGCACGGCGACCAGCGAAGACGAGCAGGCGGTGTCCACGGTCAGACTCGGACCGCGCAGGTCGAGCAGGTAGGACAACCGGTTCGACGCGATGCTCATCGCCGCCCCGGTCCCGGACCAGGCGTCGATGGTGTCGAGATCGCTCATCGTGAGCATGCCGTACTCGCCGGCGGAAACCCCGGTGAAGACCCCGGTCCGGGTGCCGGCGAGCGTGCTCGGCGGAATGCCCGCGTGCTCCAGCGCGGACCACGCGACCTCCAGCAGCACGCGCTGCTGCGGGTCCATGGCCTCGGCTTCCCGTGGGGTGATGCCGAAGAACCCGGCGTCGAAGCCGGTGGCGTCCGCGAGGAAGCCCCCGCGCTGGGGCACGGCCGCCAGTGCGGCGGGATCGGCGAAGGCCTCCCACCGTCCATCCGGGACGGTTCCGATCGCCTCGCGCCCACCGTCGAGCAGGTCCCAGAAGCCGGCGGGTGATTCGACCCCGCCGGGCAGCCGGACGCCGATGCCGACCACCGCGATCGGCTCGCCCTCTTCGGCGCGCGCCATCGGCCGGTGCACTTTCTGTTCCTCTGTGGACAGTGCGTCTGCCAGACCGGCGATGGTGGAGTGCTCCCACAGCAGAGTGGGCGGCAGTGCCCGGCCGAGCAGCTTCCGCAGGTCGCCGGTCAGCGTGACCGTGTCGCGTGAGGACAGTCCGGCCTCCCGCAGCGGGCGGTGGGTGTCGATCTCGCTCGCCGGACGGCCGAGCAACGCGGCCACCCGCCCGACCAGCCACGCGGTCAGCTCGGCGGCGTTCACGACAGCCTCCGGTCGGCGAAGGCACCGTCGAGGTAACGGGCCCGGCAGGAGGACCGGCTGATCTTGCCGCTGGAGGTCCGCGGCACCTCGCCGGGCGCCAGGAAGACCAGATCGGTCAGCTTCAACCCGTGCCGGCTGGCCACCTCGGCACGCAGCGCTTCCGTCGCGGCCGCCAGGTTCGCCTCCTCCAGGTTCTTCGCGCGTTCCAGCACCACCACGGCTGCCTCCCCCTCGTCGAGCGGTATGGCGAACGCCGCGGCCGAATGCCGCCGCACCGCCGGATGCTCTTCCACGGTCTGCTCGATGTCCTGCGGGTAGTGGTTGCGGCCGTCGACGATCACCAGGTCCTTGCGGCGGCCCGTGACATAGAGTTCGCCGTCGAACAACACGCCGAGATCACCGGTGGCCAGCCACCCGCCGGTCCCGTCCAGTCGCAGGCCGAAAACCTCCGCGGAGGCCTTCGGATTGCGCCAGTAACCCCGGCCGACGTTCTCGCCGCGTACCCAGATCTCGCCGACCGTGCCATCGGGCAACGCCTTGCGCTGCTCCGGATCGACCACGCGCAGCTGCTGCCCGGCGGCGTACCCGCACGAGACCAAAGTGGACGAATCGCCGCCACCGGACGGCACAGCCGCCCCGGCGGCGAGCCGGTCGCGGTCGAAGGAGACCTGCCGCGACGGCTTCCCGGCTTCGGTGACCGAAACGAGCACGGTCGCCTCCGCGAGCCCGTAGGAGGCCCGGTGCACCGCCGGGTCGAGACCGCATTCGCCGAACGCGGTCTGGAACTGCGCGATCGTCGACGGGAGCACCGGCTCGCTGCCGTTGATCAACGACACCACGCGGCTGAGTTCGAGGTAGCTCTTCTCGCGCTCCGAGACCCGGGAAGCGCTGTAGCCGTAGGCGAAGTTGGGCGCCGCACTGATCGCACCGGGACTCGCGGAGAGCGCACGCAACCAGCGGCCGGGGCTTTCCAGGAACGCCACCGGGTCCAGCAGGGTGGCGGCCATGCCCGCGACCATCGGCGCGGCGATGCCGAGCACCAGGCCCATGTCGTGGAACAACGGCAGCCAGCTGACCGTGGTGGTGTGCCCGGTGACCGCGCCGTACGCCTCGCAGGCCTGGCGCGCGTTCGCGAGCACGTTGCGGTGGCTGAGCATCACCCCGGCCGGGCTGCGCGTCGAGCCCGAGGTGTACTGGAGGTACGCGAGGTCGTCCGGGTCCGGCACCGGCCACTCCCGTTCGCGCGCCCTGGGCACCAGGTCGACCGCGACCAGTTCCGTCCTTTTCGGATCGACGAACTCGGCGACCTGGTCCAGCCGCGGCGCGGTGGTGAGCGCGAGCCGTGGGTCGCAGTCGGCGAGCACCGCGGTCAGCCGCCCGGCGTGACCGGGCAGGTTCGGCGCGAACAACGGCACGGCAACCAGTCCCGCCCGGAGCGCACCGAGGAAGGCGACCACGTAGTCGGCCGACTGCTCGACCAGGACCGCCGCGCGCTCACCCGGCTCGGCCAGCTCCAGTGCTCTCGCGGCCACCGCGCTGACCCGGTCGTCCAGCTCGCGCCAGGTCAGGAAGGCGGCGCGGCCGTCCTCACTGGTGCGGTAGTCCAAAAAGGTCACCGCGGTCTCGTCGCCGCGCCTGCCCGCCCAGTGGCGAAGCAGGGTGGCCAGCGTTTCAGTCGTCATCGTCCCTCGAAAAAGGTGCCGGGAACAAAAACCGTTTTCTGAAGATAGGAAGGGGCTGGTGGGCTGTCAACGAACTAGAATTCGCCTGCTCATCCCCGCTCGGACAATTCGAGAGCGGCTTGTCATCAGCCGCACAAAAGCTCATTCGCGGCGGCGGAACACTGCGAGCGCCAGTGCCGCACCGGCCAGTTCGAGCCCGGCCGCGGTGTACAGCCCGGCGGTGTAACCCGTTGCCAGCGCTCGACCTTCGCCGAGACCGAGGTGCCCGGCCCGTACCGAGGTCAACACCACGCCGATCAATGCGACCCCGGCCGCGCCGGACAGTTCCCTGGACGCGGTGAGCAACCCGGAGGCCATTCCGGCGTGTTCACCGGGAACCACTTCGAGCGCGAACGAAGTCAACGGCGTGGTCAACGCCGAGCCCGCGCCGATCAGCAGCAAACCGGGAATTCTGGGCGGTATTTCCGGTATGTGGTTCACCAGTGCCACCGCGATCAGGCCGAGCGCCACCCCGGTCAGCCCGACCGCCACGGTCCGGTGTGGACCGAAGCGGGTCACCGACCACGGCACGGCCGGGGTGGCCGCCATGATCGCCAGCGCCACCAGTACCAGCGGCAACCCGGCCAGCAGCGGAGTCAGCCCGAGCGATTCCTGGTGCAGCAAGGGGGTGAAGAAGAACACCCCGGAAACACCGAGGCCCCACAGGATCTGCACCAGCAGCCCGCTGACGAACACCCGCTGCCAGAAGGCTTCGAACATCGGGCGGAAGTGGATCCGCTCACCGCGGTGGCGCTGCCCACCCGCGGTGGCGGGCACGAGCAGCGCGATCGCGGCCACGAACGGCAGGTTGCTGAAGAAGATCCAGCCCCAGTGCAGGTATTCGCTGAGCAGGCCGCCAACGGTCGGGCCGACCGCCAGCGCGACGGCCAGGCTCGCCGTCCACAACGTGGCACCGACCGCGCGCTGGCGGCTGTTCAGGTTGGTGCGCAACAGGCTCAGCAGACCGGGCACCATGAACGCCGCCGCCGTGCCCTGGAGCACGCGCGCGCCGATGAGCACCCAGCCGGTGGTGGCGAACCCGCCCGCCACCGCGCCGATGCCGAAGCCGATCAGCCCGCCGACCAGCGTGCGGGCCTGGCCCAGCCGGTCCACCAGCAGACCGGCGACCAGCAGCAACGCGGCGAACGGCAGCATGTAGCCGATGCTGACCCACTGCAGTTCGCCGAGGCCGAGGCCCAGTTCTCGGGCCATCGACGGCACCCCGGCCGCGACGATGTTGTTGTCCAGGCTGGTGACGAAGCCGCCGAGGGCGATCACCACCAGCGTGGGGACCACCGCGCGACCCGGTACCGCAGTGCTCTCGGCGACGTCCTCGCCGACCTCCCGGCTGACCACCGCACCCGCCTCCGCTCAGTCGCCGAGCGCCTGTTCGTCCTCGGACCGGAACTCCTCTTCCAGTCGCTCCGGGCTGTAGTCGAGATCAATTCGGTCCACCGGCATGCCACGTGCTGCCTCGATCGCCCGCAGCCGCCGCATCGCGTGCCCGGCCGCGTATTCCATGACCCCGTCGAGCCGAAGGTCGAAGGGGTCGCCGTCGAACTGCCGCGTGGTCCACTCGATCTGCGCGATCGCGTGTGGCAGCAGTGCTTGCATCTGTTCCTGAACCACATTCCAGTTCCGGTCGTCGGCGGCGACGTGGCGTCTGCAGGTGAAGGTGCCCCAGGCCATGTGGCGGCGTTCGTCGTCGCCGATGTGCCGGATGAGCTGCTGCATCCCGGGCAGGATGCCGTGTGCCCGGCACGCGCGGTTCCAGACGTAGTAACCGGTCAGCGCCAGCACGCCTTCAACGACGTGGTTGTAGACCACCGAGGCGCGGACCTGGTTCTCCGGGCTCGGGTCGTCGATCAGCCGTCCGAGCGCGGTGGGCAGCTCGTCGTAGAAGATCGCCCGGTATCCCGGATTGTTCTCGACGTGGCTGTGCAGGTCCTCGGTCACGCCGACGGCGTCCAGCCAGAGCCGGAACACCTGCGTGTGCTTGGCTTCTTCCAGGCAGAACTGGGTCAGGTACAGCTCGTCGGCGAACCGGCCCTCGGCACGCATCGCGGCGATGAACGGCTGGATCTCGTGCGTGACGGACTCCTCGCCGCCGGCGAACTGCGCGCACAGCATCGTCGCGACGAAGCGCTGTTCGTCGGACAACGCCGCCCAGTCCTTGGCGTCGGTGTCGAAGTCGAGGTCACGCGGGTTCCAGAACTTGGCGTTGCCCTTGTCGAACAACCGCAACGGCAGCGCGTCCCAGGTGAGGCCGTCGGCGCGCAGTGTGGTGAACGCGGTCATCCCTGCGATCCCTTCGTCGGAATGTCCAGCCAGGACGGGGCGGAGAAGGCAAGCCTGCCCTCTTCGGTGGTCCAGTCCAGGAAGAGCGGGTCCTTGGTGTCGGCGACCAGCGCGAGGTGGTGCCCGGCGGGCACGGTGTATGCGGTCGGCGAGAACGCCAGATCCATCCTCAGTGGACTGCCGGGCTCGACGTTCTTCCAGCTGTAGGGCAGGTAGTTGATCAGCCTGCCGACGCCGAACTGGTCCACGTCGTACACGTAGGCGATCACGGTGCCGTTGCGCGTGGACGGGGTGGCGGTGAGCTGCGCGGTCAGCGCGCCGCGGATGCGCATCGGCGCGGCCAGCGGCGCCTGCTGCCAGATCGCCGCGTCCCGCTTGCTCACCAGTGGCAGGAAGGCGGTCGGCGGGTCGCCGGTCAGCGCTTCGAGGCTGTAGGTGGCCAGCGGCACGCCACCGTTGGCCGGGGTGTCACGCCCGGTGGTCAGCTCGGCGGGCGCCAACTCCCACCGCGACGGGCTGCCGACCGCCGAGGTCCAGTCAGGGAAGGTTTCCGGCGCCTGCGTTCCGGGACGGGCCCTGGTGACGATCGGGTTCTCGCGGGTGATCGAGTCGTCGCTGCCTGCCACGTGGGCGTCGAACCAGCGGTACACCGAATTCCAGGTTTCGCTCGGCAGGCCGAGCAGTCCGCCGGATTCCGCGGAAGCGTGGTCGCCGGGCAGGAATTCCGCCCTTTTCGGACCGGTCAGATTCTGGTACAGCTCGACCATTTGGTCCGGTGGGAATACCGTTTCGCTCCACGTCTGAATCGTGAGCACGGCCGGATGGTTGGCATTGATCCGGTCCAGGTGCGTGCTCGGCGATCTCGGTTTCGACCATTCGATGATGGCCGCGGAATCGGCGTCCGAGAGGTGCGGGGTGAGGAACTTCGTCAGCATGGCGTCGGTTTCGGCGCTGAGTTCGCCGTTGGCCTTTCCGGACAGGTAGAGCACCAGCCCGGCCAGGCCGTGCCGCGTCTCGTTCTGCGACAGCGACTCGGCCAGATCCGCCCAGCCGCTGAGCGAGGCGACCGCCTTGATCCTGGTGTCGGCGCCGGCCGCGATCAGCCCGATCCCGGCGCCGTAGGACACCCCGCCGACACCGATCCGCGCCGGGTCGGCGGCGGTGTTCGCCAGCGCCCAGTCGATCACCGTGGACACGTCGGCGATGTCGGCGGCGCCGGCGACCTCGACCTGACCACCGGATTCGCCGAATCCCCGCGCGCCATAGGCCACCACCGCGTAGCCGCGGTCGGCGAGGTTCTTGGCCGGGATGACGTTCTGCGTCGCGCCGCCGCCCCACGCGCTGATCAGCACGGCCACCGGGTGCGGGCCCGGCGCTCTCGGCTCCAGCACCATCGCCCCGAGACCGACGCCGTCGGCGGCGGGCACGGTGACGAATCTGGTGGTGAAGCCCTCGGCGGCGGCCGCCGGAGCCGCCACCACCGCGCTCAGCAGCACCACGGCGAGCAGCCGGTGGACACCCCATTTCACCCCGCGGACCATGCGCGCGAAAACCTCCCCGGCAAAAGGTGAATATGATTCACGGAATCGTCCGGCGGAATGTCTTCCCGGCCCCGGACCTCGTTCGGAGATCGGAAGGTAGCAGTCGGCAATCAGCGTCGAGAAGGTGTGCGTTTCCCACTTGTCACGCGCGGTACAAGTTCTCGGCGGGGCTTGCTCACCCCGGCGCAGACGACCACACAGCGCAACTACCGCACCCCCGAAAGGGTGGCGTTTGGCAAAAACGGACAAAGATCGTTGCCGCCGCACTCGGCCGCTGACAAGTTCTCGTGAGGCATCGGACACAAGGGTTGCCAGACCACTTCTGACCGTGAGTGCATAATCCAGGCGCGGTACGTGATCAGCGTGGAAAACTACTGCGAGCACAAAGGGGGCAAGGATGCACCCGGCAAGCGACAACGCGGTGCGGCAGCAGGTCCCGGCGGTTCCGGTGGCGGACGGGCAGATCAGCCATTCGCAGAGCCTCTGGTACTCGCTGCCCGGTGAGGTGGCGAGGCGGTTCCGGCCGCACTCGGACCAGCTGGCCAGGACGATTCTCGAGGAGATCCAGCGGGCGGTGCCCGAGTACGCCCAGCCGCTGGAGGGCCAGTTCGGCAAGGTGATCACGCTCGGTATCGAGCGCGCGGTGCTGAACTGCATCGACAGCATCGAGGGCCGGGGCACCGCGCAGCAGAAGTGGGACGATCTGTTCCGCGGCATCGGCCGACGGGTGTACAACGACGGGCGCAGCCTCGACTCGCTGCAGTCGGCCTACCGGGTCGGCGGCCGGGCGGCGTGGCGGTACGTGTCCGCGTTCGGCCAGAAGCTGCGCCTGCCCGCGTCCATGCTCTGCGTCGGCGCCGAGGCGATTTTTGCTTTCGTGGACGAGATTTCGGCGTATTCGGTCGAGGGTTACACAATGGCCCAGGCGCGCGCGGCGGGCACTTTGGAGCGCCGTCGGCAGCGGCTGCTCGAACGGATCCTCGCCACCCCACCGTCTTCGGCGCAGACAATCACCGCGATGGCGGCCGCCGCGGAATGGCCGGTGCCGGAAGCGGTCACCCTGGTGGCTCTGGAGGCGCGGATCGACCGGCCGCACACCCCGGCCGTGCACGCGGATGTGCTGCTGGACCTCGAAGGCACGCAACCGTATCTGCTGACCCCGGACCCGACGCGGGACCTGGCCACCCTCCAGTCCGAACTGGACGGCTGGCGCGCGGCCGCCGGCCCGCACGTCCCGCTGACCGAAGCGGCGACCTCCCTGCACTGGGCCCGGCGAACCCTGGACCTGGTCCACCGCGAGGTACTGCCCGACGTGCCGATCACGCGCAGCGTTGACCACCTGTCGAAGCTACTGCTGCTCTCGGACGAGTTCCTGTTGCGGCAGCTGGGTAAACGCGCGCTGGCCCCACTGGCGGGACTGACCCCGAAGCAGCAGGTTCGCCTGGGCAGCACGCTGCTGGCTTGGCTGGAGTTCCGGGGCAGCACGCCGGAAGTGGCGGAGGCGCTGGACATCCACCCGCAGACCGTCCGGTACCGGCTGAACCAGCTGGCGGAACTGTTCGGAGACCGCCTGAACAACCCGGAAGCCCGCTTCGAAATGCAGCTCTCGCTGGAAGCGCACCGCCTGCTACACAAAAACCCGGCCGCACAGCCGCAATGACGTCACCACCGCCCGGCCCCAAGCCGGCGCCCAGCAACGAAACTCAACCCCAAGACCCCCGGCACCAACCGGCGCCCAGCGACGAGACCCAACCCAAGACCACCACCCCCGGTACCAAACCCGCACCTGGCGACAAACCCAAGCCCAAGACCATCCAACCCTCCCCATCCCCGGTCCTAAGCCCAAAACACGGCGAAGACCCCGATGTCAAGGCATCTTTCCCGCCTTGACATCGGGGTCTTCGCCGTAGTCACACTAAAAAACCGGGGTGGCAGCCCCCAAATTCAGGCCCCCACACTCAGCCCTTCAACAACGCCCGAGCCATCACCATGCGCTGAATCTGGTTCGTACCCTCATAAATCTGCGTGATCTTCGCGTCCCGCATCATCCGCTCAACCGGGAAATCGCGCGTATACCCAGCCCCACCGAACAACTGCACCGCATCCGTGGTCACCGACATGGCGATATCCGACGCATACGACTTCGCCGCGCTCGCCATGAACCCCGCCCGCGCGTCACCCCGCTCCGAAGCCGCGGCCGAGGCGTAGACCAGGTGCCGGGCGGCCTCGATCTTGGTGCCCATGTCCGCCAGCATGAACTGCACGCCCTGGAAGTCCGCGATCGACTTGCCGAACTGCTTCCGGTCCTTCACGTAGTCCAGCGTCGCGTCCAGCGCGCCCTGCGCGATGCCCAGCGCCTGCGCGCCGATCGTCGGGCGGGTGTGGTCGAGGGTGCGCAGTGCGGTCTTCAGCCCGGTCCCCGGCTCACCGATGATGCGGTCCTCGGGAATGACGCAGTTCTCGAAGTAGATCTCGCGCGTCGGCGAGCCCTTGATGCCGAGCTTCCGCTCCTTCGGCCCGACCGAGAAGCCCGGGTCGTCCTTGTGCACGACGAACGCCGAAATGCCGCTGGCCTTCTTCTCCGCCTCTGGATCGGTCACCGCCATCACGGTGTACCAGGTGGACTCACCGGCGTTGGTGATCCACGCCTTGGTGCCGTTGAGCACCCAGGTGTCACCCTCCAGCCGGGCCCGCGTGCGCATCGAGGCCGTGTCCGAACCCGCCTCGCGCTCGGACAGCGCGTACGACGCCGAGGCGTCACCGGAGGCGATCGACGGCAGCACGTTCTTCTTCAACTGCTCCGAGGCCGACAGCAGGATCGGCTGGGTGCCCAGCTTGTTCACCGCGGGGATCAGCGAGGCCGACGCGTCGACCCTGGCGATCTCCTCGATCACGATGCAGGCGGCGATCGCGTCGGCGCCCTGGCCCTCGTACTCCTCGGGGATGTGCACCGCGTTGAACCCGGACCGGACGAGCGCGGCGGCGGCCTCGACCGGGTACCGCTCGTTCTCGTCGACATCGGCCGCGTGCGGCGCGATCTCCTTCTCCGCGAGCGCCCGCACGGCGGCACGCAGCTCCTCGTGTTCTTCCGCGAGCCGGTACAGCCCGACGCCCTCAGTCACTCGTGCCACCTCATCTCCGTTGGCGGGATCAACTGTCAATGTTAGCGCTCGTTCACAACGTGGAGCTTGTGTCCTCGCTCGCACTCTTCGTACGGTTCAGTGATGTCGATCACCTCGCCCCCGGGTCTCCCGCGCTCCCTGGACTATCCCGAGGTTCCCGTCGGCTCGATCCTGGCCGGCTCGGCCGCCCGCTACGGCGGGCGCACCGCCTTCCGCCAGGGCGGCGCCCAGCTCAGCCACGAGCAGCTCTGGCGCTCCGCGTGCCGGTTCGCCAACGCGCTCGGCGCGCACGGCATCGGCCCCGGCGACGTGGTCGCCGTCCACCTGCCGAACTGCCTGTCGTACCCGATCGCCTACTACGGCACGCTGCTCGCCGGCGCCGCGTTCACCCCGGCGAACCCGCTTCTGCCCGCGGAAGACCTGGCCGCGCAGCTGGCCGACAGCGGCGCCGTGGTGGCCGTGACCTGCGGCGCGGCCTCCGGCACGCTCACCAGGGTGCTCGAACGCACCGCGGTGCGCATCGTGCTGGTGGCCAACCCGATCGGCGAGCTGCCACCCGGCGCGGTCGAGTTCGGCGCCTTCTACCGCGAGGCGGGCGACCAGCGCCCGTCGCTCGACATCGACGTCCGCGAGTCCCTCGCGCACCTGGCCTACACGGGCGGCACCACCGGCCGGTCCAAGGGCGTCCGGCTCTCGCACCGGCACGTCGTGGTGAACACGCTGCAGTACAGCTCGTGGTCCCACGGGGCCGTGCCCGCGCTCAACACCGACGGCGATCTGGTGCTCGACCAGATCGGCTCGGCGGAGGAGTGGCCGGTGCCGCTGGGCACCGGCGTGGCCATCAATTTGACCCCCTGGTTCCACGCCATGGGAATCATCGCCGCGCTGAACGCGCCGGTGCTCACCGGCTACAGCGTGGTCCTGCACGACCGGCTCGACCCGGCCGCGTACCTCGCCGACGCCGAGCGCCTGCGGGTCACCATGGTGGGCGGCGCACCCGCGTTGTTCGCCGCGCTGATGGCCGCGCCGGACTTCCAGACGCGCGATCTGACGTCGGTGCGGCTGGTCACCTCCGGGGCCGCGCCGCTGCCGGTTTCGACGATCAAGGTGCTGCGCGAGCGGCTGCCGAACGCGGTGATCGCCGAGGGCTACGGGCTGACCGAGGTGACCATGGGCGCGGTCGCAGCGCCGGCGTTCCGATCGGGGGTGCGGAAGCCCGGCACGGTCGGGGTGCCGCTGGCCGACACCGAGGTGAAGATCGTGGACGCGGCGGGCGGGGAGGAACCGCTGCCGACGGGTTCGCGCGGTGAGGTGTGCCTGCGCGGGCCGCAGGTGATGCCCGGGTACCACAACCGGCCGGAGGAGACCGCCGCCGCGCTGGTCGACGGCTGGCTGCACACCGGCGACATCGGCGTGGTCGACGAGGACGGTTATCTGTCCATTGTGGACCGCAAGAAGGATCTGCTGCTGTACAAGGGGTACAACGTCTACCCGCGGGAGCTGGAGGAACTGCTGGCGTCGCAGCCCGCGGTCGCCGCGGCGGCCGTGGTGGGGCGGCCGGACGAGGCCGCCGGGGAACTTCCGGTCGCCTTCGTGGTGCGCGCGCCGGGGCACGCCGACGCCACCGCCGCCGACCTGATGGCGACGGTGAACGACCTCGTGCTGCCGTACAAACGACTGCGGGAGCTGCACTTCGTGGACAAGCTGCCGATCTCGGGCGCCGGGAAGATCCTGAAGCGGAAGCTGCGGGACCAATTGCCGTGATGTCGCGCTACGGGCGCATGGTGTAGGTGCCCGCCAGTGATTCGACGGTGGACCAGATGCGCGCCGATCGTGAACCGTCCCCGGCCGGCTTGCGCACCTGGGACAGCGCCCATTCCTGCTGCGCCTCCGTCGAGGAGGCGCGGCCGTGCAGTTCCGTGGCGAAGCGCGAGAAGTCCCGCACCAGCACGTCGAAGATCTGGTCGATGGTGTCCGCTTCCAGGTCGACGATCCGCGCCTGCTCCAGCACCAGCTGCCCGTAGACGATCAGCGTGAACAGCTCGCCGAGGGTGAGCAGGAAGTCCAGGTCCTTCTGCTGCGCCTCGTCCGGCGCGGCCGTGGTCAGCAGCGTGCAGAAAGCCTCGGCCTGCGAACGGAAAAGGGCGACATTCGGCACTTCCGCATAGTGCGAGTAAGGCTCACGCCAGTCGTGGAAGCGGATCTTCCCGAGGCCACGGGCCGGCCCCTGGCGGAACAGGAACTCGTCGTCCGCGGCGTCCTGGCGCGTGGGCACGGACTCGTACGAAGCGGGGTTGAACAGGTACGCCGGCATGAACTTCAGCACCAGCGCCAGGTTCACCGCGACCGTGCCTTCGAGCTTCGGCAGGCCGCGGATGTCACGCGAAGCGGCCGAGAAGTACGTGTCCTTCTCGAAGCCCTTCGCCGCGATGACGTCCCAGAGCAGGTCGATCACCCGCTCGCCCTCGGTGGTCACCTTCATCTTGGTGATCGGGTTGAACAGCAGGTACCGCCGGTCCTCGGGCCCGGCCGTGCGGAAGTAGTCGATCGCGCGGTCGGCGAAGAGCTTCATCGCGGTCAGCCGCGCGTAGGCGTCGACCAGTTCGCGGCGCACGTGCGGGAATTCGGTGACGCGGTTGCCGTAGAGCAGCCGCCCGTGCGCGTGCGTGACCGCCTCGTACAGCGCGTGCGTGCAGATGCCGATCGCGCCGAAGCCCAGGTTGAACTTGCCGACGTTGACCGTGTTCAGCGCGGCGTCGAAGGCGGCGGGGCCGGTGTGCAGCACGTCCTCGGCCCGCACCGGGTAGTCCTCCAGCCGGAACTCGCTGACGTACATCTGCGAGGGCACCACGTTCTTGATCAGGTGGTAGTTCGGGTGCGCGCTGTTCGCGGTGAAGAAGACGTACCCCTCCGGCCCATCGACGTCGGCGCGGCGGCCGAACACCGAGACCACGCCCGCCACGTTGCCGTTGCCGATGTAGTACTTGCCGCCGGTGGCGCGGAACCCGTCACCGTCCGGGGTGAGCACCATGTCGGTGGCGTAGATGTCCGCGCCGTGCTCCTTTTCGGACAGTCCGAACGCGAGCACGCCACCGGACTCCAGCAGCGCGGCCGCGTGCGCGCGGGCCGCCCGGTTCTCGCTCTGCCACACCGGGCCGAGGCCGAGAATGGTGACCTGCCAGGTGTACCAGTAGTTCAGCCCGTAGAAGCCGAGCAGCTCGGACATCGCGGCGACGCGGCTGGTGTCCCAGCGCTTGTTCTCGTCACCGTCCGCATCACCCGACGGGGTGAGCAGGGTGGCGAACACGCGCTCCTTGGCGACGAACTCCAGGAACTCCGCGTACCAGGTCTGCGCGTGGTAGTCGGTCATCAACGCCGTTTTGCCACGCGACTCGAACCAGTCGATGGTGGCCCGCAGGATGCGCCGGGTCTCGGCATCGAAGTGCGCGGGGTCGTACGTACGCGGGTTCAGCAGCTCCATGTTACTGGACAGTAACAAAGACCGGGCTAGGAGCCAAGCCGGTCCCGCAGTGCCGCGTCCTTGTCCAGCACGAGCTGCTCCAGGTCGGCCTGGAAGCGGACCATCCGCGCCCGCAGCCCCTCGTCGTTCGCGGCCAGCATGCGCACCGCGAGCAGGCCCGCGTTGCGCGCCCCGCCCACCGAAACCGTGGCCACCGGGATGCCCGCCGGCATCTGCACGATCGACAGCAGCGAGTCCAGGCCGTCGAGGTACTTCAGCGGGACCGGCACGCCGATCACCGGCAGCACCGTGGCCGAGGCCACCATGCCGGGCAGGTGCGCCGCGCCACCGGCACCGGCGATGATCACCTTCAGCCCGCGGTCGGCGGCCGATTCGGCGTAGTCCATCATCCGCCGCGGGGTGCGGTGGGCGGAGTACACGCCCACCTCGTAGGGCACCTCGAACTCGTCGAGCGCCTTCGCGGCGGCTTCGAGCACCGGCCAGTCCGAGTCACTGCCCATGATCAGGCCGACAACGGCAGACATTTCGCGGATCTCCTCATCGTTTCCCAAGCGGCGGAGCCGCTTGCTGTGGGCCGCCGGCTCGCACCGCGGCGGGTTCTCAGGGGTCTTCTCGCGAGGACAGCTTCACCGTGGTGAATCGGTTATTCATGAGGTGAAGATCCCGGAGCGAGAAGACGCCTGAGAACCCGCCACCCGCACCGCCACGCAAACCACGCTCAAACTCTCTCTAGTGAATCTCGTGGCCGTCGAGCCACTCGGCGTGGGAAAGCCAGTGCGCGGCCAGTTTCGCGCGATGGCGCAGGTCGTCCAGGTCGTCGCCGAGCAGGTTGACGTGCCCGAGCTTGCGTCCCGGCCGCTCGCCCTTGCCGTAGAGGTGCACCTTGGCGTCGGGGTAGCGCGCGAACAGGTGGTGCACGCGCTCGTCCGGCCCCATCCGCGGGGCCTCCGGCGCACCGAGCACGTTCGCCATCACGCAGTGCGGTGCCAGCAACTCGGTGGTGCCGAGCGGGTAGTCGAGCACCGCGCGCAGGTGCTGCTCGAACTGCGAGGTCCGCGCGCCGTCCATGGTCCAGTGGCCGGAGTTGTGCGGGCGCATGGCGAGTTCGTTGACCAGCAGGCCCTCGTCGGTCTCGAACAGCTCGACCGCCAGCACGCCGACCACTTCGAGATCGGCGGCCACCCGCAGCGCCAGGTCCTGTGCCTGCTGCCACTTCTCCTGGCTCAGCCCCGGCGCCGGCGCGAGCACCTCGGTGTTGATCCCGTCGCGCTGCACGGTTTCCACCACCGGCCAGGCCGCGCCCTGCCCGAACGGCGAGCGCGCCACCAGCGCGGCCAGCTCCCGGCGCATCGCGACCTTCTGCTCCACCAACAGCGGGGTGCCCGCTTCGAGCAGTTCCGGCACCAGCTTCGCGGCCTCCTCGGCGGAGTCGAGCATCCACACGCCGCGGCCGTCGTAGCCACCGCGCGCCGCCTTGAGCACCACCGGCCAGGAGTACGCGGCACCGAACGCCACCACGTCGTCCACATCGGACACCCGGGCGAAGGCGGGCCCGGGAATGCCGGTGGACTTCAGGCGCTCGCGCATGACCAGCTTGTCCTGCGCGTGCAGCAGCGCGTCCGGGCCCGGCCGGACCACCACGCCCTCGTAGGTCAGCGTCTGCAGGTGCTCACCGGGCACGTGCTCGTGGTCGAAGGTGAGCACGTCCACTGTGGACGCGAACTCGCGCAGCTTGTCCAGGTCGGTGTGCTGCCCGAGCACCACCTGCCCGGCGACCAGGCCGGCCGAGTCGTTCTCGTCGGCGGCCAGTACCCGCAACGACTGGCCGAGCGCGATCGCCGCCTGGTGCGTCATCCGCGCCAGCTGGCCGCCGCCCACCATGCCGACGATCGGCAGTCCGGTTCGTTTGTCCATGATGCGCCTACCCTAATTCGACGGCCGCCGCAGTTCGCGCGCGGCCAGCACGACCAACACGACCGCGGTGACGAGCACGTACGCGTTGCCCAGCACGACCTCCACCGGGCCCCAGCCGAATTCGGTGGTGCCGCCGTTCGGCACCAGCATGATCAGGCAGCCCGCCAGCGGCGCCACCACCCCGGCGGCGAGCCAGTACCGGCGCTGCGCCAGCAGCAGCACGACCAGCGGCACCGCCCAGACCCAGTGGTGCGTCCAGGAAACCGGCGAGACCAGCAGCGCGAAGAACGCGGTCACCAGCACCGCGGCCAGTGCCTCGCCGCGCCGGTGGTACCGCACCACCAGGAACACCGCGGGCACCGCCAGCAGCGCGCCGATCGCCAGCGCCACCGGCATGCCCCACGGCGCCACCTCGGTGGCCCGCCCGAGCATGCCGTTCAGCGACTGGTTGAAGATCCAGTGCGTGGCGCCGATGCGTTCGGCGTCCGAAGCCGCCTCGGTCCAGTAACGCACCGCGTCCGTCGGCATCACCGCGAACATCAGCGCCTGGAGCAGGGCGAAGGTACCGAGCGCGCGCAGCGCGTCCTTCCAGCGACCGGTGAACAGCAGGTGCGGGATGAAGATCAACGGCGTCAGCTTCACCGCCGCCGCCACCCCGACCAGCACCCCGCCCCAGCGCGAACCACGCGCCGAGATCACCAGCACGTCCAGCATGATCAACGCCATCAGGATCAGGTTGATCTGCCCGAGGAACACCGTCTTCCAGACCGGCTCCAGCGCGAACGCGGCCACGGTCAGCCCGGCCACCGCGGGCCGGCCAACCACCCAGCCCGAGGACCGCAGGCTGATCTTCACCACGGCGGCCAGCCCGAGCACGGACAGCGCGCCGATCACCCCCCAGACCAGACCCGGCGGGACCAGCACCAGCGGCGAGAACAGCAGCGCGGCCGCCGGTGGATAGGTGAAGGGCAACCGCACCCACGGCGGCAGCGTGGTCAGGTGCTCACGGATGTAGAGCGGCTCGCCCTTGAGCATGGTCAGCGCGCCGGCCCGGTAGACCGCGCTGTCCGCACCGAGGTGCCAGTTCAGCAACCAGGCCGCGACGCCGACGGCCAGCGCCACGCCCGCCAGCGCACCGGCGGGCCACCACTTGAGGTCAGCGCGCAGACGTAACGTCGACATGTTCTTCCGATGCCGAGACGGGGTCCGACGGTTCGTCCGCGCCCCGGCGCCGGAAGACCAGCCAGCGCACGAGCAGCAGCAGCGCCAGCAGGAACGGCACCAGGATGTAGGCGCTGCCCAGCACGAACTGCCAGAACTCCCAGTGCAGCTCGATGTTGCGCCCGTTCGGCAGGATCAGCAGGACGCAGCTGAGGAAGATGCCGGTGACACCGAGTGCGACGGCCCAGCGGCGCCAGGCCGCGGCCGGGGTGGTCCGCGGCAGCCGCGAGACCAGCAGCACGATCAGCGGCACCGCCCAGACCCAGTGGTGCGACCAGGAAACCGGCGAGGCGAGCAGGACCCAGAACGCGGTGACCAGCAGCGCGGCCAGGTGCTGCCCGCGACGGTGGAACCGCAGCATCAGCCACACCGCGGGCGCGGCCAGCGCCGCCGCCAGCCCGTAGCTCGCCATCGACGCCCACGGCGCGAGATCGGTGAGGCGGTTGACCAGGCCGTTGATCGACTGGTTCCCCGCCCAGTGCAGCGGGCCGATGCGGCCGGTGTCCGGCAGCGTGTGCGACCAGTACCGCCAGGCGTCGTGCGGGACCAGCACGAACATCAGGCCCTGGAGCAGGACGAAGGTACCGAGCGCGCGCAGGGCATCCTTCCAGCGACCGGTGAACAGCAGGTGCGGGATGAAGATCAACGGCGTCAGCTTCACCGCCGCCGCCACCCCGACCAGCACCCCGCCCCAGCGCGAACCACGCGCCGAGATCACCAGCACGTCCAGCATGATCAACGCCATCAGGATCAGGTTGATCTGCCCGAGGAAGACGGTCCGCCAGACCGGCTCCAGCGCCAGCAGCACCACCGAGAAGACCAGCGTGGCGCGGGCCGGGGAGGCCCACCAGCGCGGGGCGTCCGGCTCGGGCCGCGGCAGCGAGCCGATCGCGATGCGCACGCACAGCGCCATCGCCAGGATCGAGATCGCGGTCAGCACGCCCCAGGCGACCTGGATCGGCATGATCGCCAGCGGCACGAAGAACAACGCGGCGGTCGGCGGATAGGTGAACGGCAGCAGCGCCCACCACGGCTCGGTGCTCAGCGTGTTCGAGTCGTAGAGCGGGTCACCGTTGAGCAGGGTCAGCGCCCCGGCCCGGTAGACCGCGCTGTCCACGCCGAGCCGCCAGTCCAGCAGCCAGCCGAGCACCCCGGCGGCGATCGCGATCAGCGGCACGGCGGCCAGCAGCAGGATCGAGCGGGGCCGGACGGACAGCCTGGCGAGCGAGGTGCGCAGGGCCAGCCGGGGGTGGCGGGCCGGTGGAGTGGACTCGCCGTCGGTGGCGGGCGGCGCGTGCTGGGTCACCCGACCAGCAAATCACGGGGCCGCCCCCGCAGGTCAGCCAGGTCTGGCGATCACGCGCGACCCAGCGAGCCGAGCAGCTCGCAGGCCCCGTCGTGGGTGCCGGGCAGCCGCAGCACCCGGATCCGCGGATCACCGGCCTGGTGCAACTGGGCGTCCACGCTCAGCCGTTCGTGCAGTTCCCGGCGCAGCAGCACCCCGCGCTGGGCGATGCCGCCGTCGCGGCGCAGCAGCACCGCCACCGTCGACGGGCCGAGCGCGGCCACGCTCTCGCCGCCGTCGAACACCTGCCGGACCGCGTCGGCGACCAGGATCATGCCGGTCAGCCTCGGCCAGCCGGCCAGCGCCGAGAAGTCCATGGTGACCACGAGCAGCATGTGGTCCATCGAGGCGGGCTCACCGCGGCGCGCGGCTTCGCGGTACACCTCGGCCAGCCGGGTCCGCAGGTAGGCGGCGGTCGGCAGGCTGGTCAGCGGGTCGGTCACCTCGGCCTTGGCGAGCTGGTCGAGCGCGACGTCGGCCCAGGCCACCGCGGTCACCCGCAGCAGGTTCGACGGGGTGGCGTCCACGTTCGGCACGACCAGCCCTTCGGCGCAGTCCGGCTGGGCGAGCACCGCGTGCAGGGCGGCGAGATCGGCCAGCGTCTCGGCTAGCCCGGCACCGGCGGCCGCGCGGGCGCGGCCCAGTCCGGCGAGCGCCACCTCGGGCGGCGTGCCGCCGACCACCGCCGCGCAGAGGACGTCGACCTCCGGCAGCGCCCAGTCGCTCGGGAACCGCCAGCCGGCGGCCAGGCTGGCGGTGCGCCAGCGATCACGCAGCGAGCGGCTGTCGGCACCGAGCGCGCCTGAGCTGGTGGCCTTGGGCGGCCAGCCGAGCACATCCGTCACCGCAGGGTTCCCTTCGTCATGGGGGTTCGACGGGAATGGGACGCGACGGGGTGCCCCGCGTGACGCGGTTCGACCAATCCGGTTGTCCGGCCGACCCATGGCGTGACGTTCACGAGTGCCTCAGTCACACTGGTCGCGGCGCGAGGGCAGCGCCACCGGTTGTGAAGGGGAGGGCCGTGGCCACCGTACCCGCTGACGTCAGCGGCCAGAGCGATGCCGAACTGATCGCTTCGGTGCGCACGGGCACGATTTCCGCGTACGGGCAGCTGTACGAACGGCACGTCAACGCCGCGTACAACCTGGCGAGGCAGCTCTCGCGGTCGCCCGCCGAAGCCGACGACCTGGTCTCCGAGGCCTTCGCCAAGGTGCTGGACACGCTGCGGGCGGGCAAGGGCCCGGACACCGCCTTCCGCGCCTACCTGCTGACCGCGCTGCGCCACACCGCGTACGACAAGACGCGCAAGGACAAGAAGGTCGACCTCAACGAGGACATGAGCACCGTCGGCGCCGACGCGCTGACCGTGCAGTTCTCCGACACCGCGGTGGCCGGGCTGGAGCGCACGATGGCCGCGAAGGCCTTCGCGCGGCTGCCCGAGCGCTGGCAGGCGGTGCTCTGGCACACCGAGATCGAGCAGCAGACACCGGCCGAGGTCGCGCCGCTGCTCGGGCTCACCGCGAACGGCGTCTCCGCGCTGGCCTACCGCGCCCGCGAGGGCCTGCGGCAGGCCTACCTGCAGGTCCACCTGGCCGAGACCTCGGCGGAACGCTGCCGCGCGACCGCCGACCGGCTCGGCGCCTGGACCCGTGACGGGTTGTCCAAGCGCGAACGCGCGCAGGTCGAAACCCATCTCGACGAATGTGAGCGCTGCTCGGCGCTGGCCGCCGAACTCGCCGACGTCAACGGTGCGTTGCGTGCCGTGGTCGCCCCGCTGGTGCTGGGTGGCGCGGTGTTCGCCTACCTGGCGGCGGCCGGCGCGACCAAGGCCTCCGCGGCGACCGCGGGAGCGGCGGCGGCCGGTGCCGCGGCCGCCGGTGCCGGGGCTGGTGCCGGTGCCTCCTCGGGTGGCGGCGGTGGCGCGATGGCGAACCTGGCCGCGTCGGGGCCCCGGCAGTTCATCGGGGTCGCCGTGTCCGGGGTGGCGGTGGCGGCCGCGGTCGCCGCCGCGCTGGCCTCGGGTGGTGGGCAGCAGATCCCGGCCGCGCTGGAGCAGCCGCCGGCGCCGCCCGCGGCCGTGGCACCGCCGCAACCGCAACCGCAACCGCAGCCGCAACCGCCCGCGCCGGTGGTGCCGCCGGTGGTGCCGCCCGCTCCCGCACCGGAACCCGAACCCGCGCCCGAGCCCGCACCGGAACCGGCGCCCGAGCCGGAACCCGCCCCCGAGCCCCCGCCTTCGGCGCCCGAGCCGGAACCACCCGCGCCGGAGCCGTCGAACATCGTCACCACCCCGCCGCCGGCGAGCCTCGAACTCACCCCGGGAGGGGATCCGGTGGACGTTCCGTTCACCGTGAACAACACCGGTGGCTCGGTGTCGGAGCCGGTGACCGTCACGCTGAACCTGCCGCCGGGCGTGAGCGCGGCGCAGATCCCCGGTGGGGGTGGTGGCGCCGCGCGTGCCCAGCAGCCTTCGGCCGAACCGCCGCCGCCGCTCCAGGTGAACTGCCCGAGCGGCTCGGGCACGGTGACCTGCACAACGGGCACCGGGTTGCAGCCGGGCCAGCAGGCGGTGCTGACCTTCCGGCTGGTCGCCGACGGCACGGCGGACGAGAGCCAGGTCACCGGCTCGGTGTCGTCGGGCACGACGGTGCCGGTGACGGTGAAGGTGCCGGTCGCGGCCGCGAAGGACGACGTGAAGCTGACCGTCAGCCAGGCGTGGACCTCGACCTTCCCGTGGGCGCGGCACCCGGTGCTGCACATCAGCCTGCACAACGCCGGCCCGACCATCAAGCCGGCGACGGTGACCGTCAACAGCCCGGCGAAGCTGATCCTCGGGACCTACCGCGCGACGTGCACCACCGAGGGCGGCACCACGAACTGCGCCAGCAAGAAGGCGATGAACCCCGGTGACCGGCTGCACATCTGGGTGCTGCTGGACAAGCAGCCGAGCAAGGACGTCACGGTCACGGTGACCGCGAAACTGGGCAAGGACGTCGAGTCCCAGACGGTGCACTTCGACTGCTGGGGCCGCAAGTGCCACCCGCCGTCCTCGTCGGTGACGCCGACCCCGCCGTCGTCCACCCCGCCGTCGAAGCCGACGACCACCCCGCCGAGCAGCGAGCCGTCGACACCGCCGAGCACGCCGCCGTCCAGCGAGCCTGCCGAACCGTCACCCGAGCCGGAACCGGAGCCCAAGCCCCAGCCACCGGCACCGCCGCAGCCGCCTGCCCCGCCGGCACTCACCCCGGGACCGCGCTGGGATCTGCCGTTCCTCTGAGGCCGGTGGGGCCGGGTTCCCCCGGTTCGATAGCGTGCCCGGCACTATGGGGAAATTGAGGCTGCTGCTGGCCCGGCACCGGGAACTGGTGCGATTCGCGCTGGTCGGCGGGGTGTGCTTCGTGTTGACCCTGGCGGTCAACTACGCGCTGAAGTTCACCGTGCTCACCGCGCACCCGGTGACCGCGCAGGGCATCGCGGTGCTGGTCGCGACGATCGTGTCCTACGTGCTCAGCAGCGAATGGTCCTTCCGCACCAGAGGCGGGCGGCGACGCCACCACGAAGCCGCGCTCTTCTTCCTGATCAGCGGGATCAGCCTCGGCCTCAACGCGCTGCCGCTCGGGATCTCACGGTACGTGTTCGACCTGCGCGTGCCGACCGTCACGCTGTTCACCCAGGAGGTGGCCGACTTCCTCAGCGGAATGATCATCGGCACCCTGCTCGGCACCGTCTTCCGCTGGTGGGCGATGAAGAAGTGGGTCTTCCCGCTGGCCGGGGCCCGCGAGCGCACGCGGCGGCGGACCCGGCCGGACCCGGCGATTCCCCAGGACCGGGCCGCCTGAGGAAGCACGCTACGTACACTTCGAACCGTGACCATTGTCGAGACGGTGCTCAGTCGCGTCCCGAAACCGCTGCGCCCGATCCTGATCAAGCACCGGGAGCTGCTGAAGTTCGCGATCGTCGGCGGCACCACCTTCCTGGTCGACAACGGAGTCTGGTACCTGCTCAAGCTGACCGTGCTGGAGTCCAAGCCGACCACGGCCAAGGCCGTCGCGATCATCGTCGCGACGATCGTGTCGTACGTGCTCAACAGCGAGTGGTCGTTCCGCACCAGGGGTGGCCGCGAACGCCATCACGAAGCCGCGCTGTTCTTCCTGATCAGCGGCGTGGCGATCGTGGTGAACCTGATCCCGCTGTACGCCTCCAGATACGTGCTCGACCTCGAAGTGCCGCACGTGCCGTTCTGGGCGCAGGAGATCGCCGACTTCACCAGCGGCTCGATCATCGGCATGCTGCTGGCGATGGTCTTCCGGTTCTGGGGCTTCAAGAAGTGGGTGTTCCCGGACGAGCTGGGCCACCGCCGCCGGGATGGCGACGACACCGACGACAGTGATGGCAACAACGAAGGCGCCGAGGTCCACGAGTTCCCCGCCCGCTGATCAGCGCGGGGTCCGCTCCACCGGCCAGTTCATCGCCGCGACCGCGTCGGCCGGGCGCGGGACACGCAGGAACAGGCTGAACGTCGCCGGTCGCTTGACCGAGAGTTCCAGCCTGCCGCCGTCGGCTTCGGCGAGCGCCCTGGCCAGCGCCAGCCCGACACCGGTGGAGCCGCCGCCGGAGAACCCGCGTTCGAAGATGTGCGGCGCCAGTTCGTCCGGCACGCCGGCCCCGGTGTCGTGCACCTCGACGACCACCGTGCCGTCGGCGTCGCCGCGTCGCGCGGCCAGGGTGACCGTGCCGGATCCGTGCCGCAGCGCGTTGTCCAGCAGCACCCCGATCACCTCGCGCAACCGGCTCGGCGTCGCCCTGGCCATCAGGCCCTCGGCCACGCGCAGCCGCAGGTTGCGCCCCTCGGCCTTCAGCGTCTGCTGCCATTCCTCGGCGATGCCGGGCAGCTCGGCGGGCAGGTCCATCGGCTCGGCGCCGACCTCGCTCGCCGCGCGGGCCGCTTCGAGCAGCTCGTCGAGCGCTTCGGCCAGCCGGTCGGCCTGCTCCTGGGCGGCGCGGGCGTCGTCGACGACCTCGGGATCGTCGGACAGGGTGAGCGACTCCAGCCGCAGTTGCAACGCGGTCAGGCGGCTGCGCAGCTGGTGCGACACGTCCCCGACCAGCTGCCGTTCCCGCTGCACCAGCTGGGCGAGCGCGGTGGCCGAGGAGTCCAGCGCCTCGGCGACCATGTCCAGCTCGCCGACGCCGTACCGCTTCGAATCGGGCCGGAAGTCGCCGCCGCCCAGGCGTGCCGCGCGATCGGCGACGTGCCGCAACGGCTTCGCGAGCCGCCGCGCGGTGACCGTGGCGACCACCGTGCCGATGCCCACCGACAGCACCACCAGCAGCACCACGGCCAGCGTGACCTGCGTCTGCGTGGTCCGCAGCGGGCCGGACGGGCTCTCCAGGGTGACCGTGCCCTCGCGGGCGATCGGCACGGTCACGGTCACCGGATCACTGCCGGGGTCGACGCCGTAGAACCTGTCCGCCTCGTTGCGCTGCCGCACGATGAGGCGGCCGTCCGGCGGCACACCGGCCCGCAGCTTGTCCAGTTCGAGCGTGCGGCTGGCGGCGATGTCGTCGTCGATGGTGGCCGCGATGACCTGCGCCCGCGCCGCCAGGTCCTCGCCGTTCAGGTTGTCCACCAGCAGCCACGCGGTCACCCCGAGCGGGATGCCGAGCGCCGCCCCGGTGACCGCGACGGCCAGCAGGATGGCGAGCAGGATGCGACGGCGCACGGGCGGCCCCGGCCTATTCGGCGTTGAAGCGGAAGCCGACCCCGCGCACGGTGGCGATCCGGCGCTCGGCGTCGTTCGGCTTGCCCGGCCGCGACAACCCGTCCTCCCCGGCGATGGTCAGCTTCCGGCGCAGCCAGGACATGTGCATGTCCAGCGTCTTGGAGGTCTTGGACTCCAGGTCGTTCCACACCTCGGCGAGGATCTCCTCGCGGCTGACCACCTGCCCGGCCCGGCTCATCAGCACCCGCAGCAGCTCGAACTCCTTGTTCGCCAGCTGCACCTCGCGACCGTCCACAGTGACCATTCGCGCGCCGAGGTCCATGCGCACGCCACCGGCTTCCAGCGCGTCCGGCGCCCGGCGGCGCAGCAGCGCGCGGATGCGGGCGAGCAGCTCGGCCAGCCGGAACGGCTTGGCCACGTAGTCGTCGGCACCGGCGTCGAGGCCGACCACGAAGTCGACCTCGTCGGTGCGCGCGGTGAGCATCAGCACCGGCAGCTCGGTGCCGCTGGCCCGCAGGCGGCGGCACACCTCCAGCCCGTCCATGCCGGGCAGACCGAGGTCGAGCACCAGCAGGTCGACCCGGTCGGCGGCGGTGCAGTCGAGCACGGATGGACCGTCACCGACCACCTTCACCGTGTACCCCTCGCGCTGCAACGCGCGCGACAGCGGATCCGCGATCGCGGGATCGTCCTCAGCCAGCAGAACCGTGCTCACCTGAGCAACTCTACGGGTACGCCCCGTGGAAGGATCGTGATCATGCCGCGCTTCACCGAGGACCTGGCGCTCGCCGCCCGGCTGGCGGACGCCGCCGACGCCATCACCACCGCGCGCTTCGGCGCGCTCGATCTGCGCGTGGACCGCAAGCCCGACCGCACCCCGGTGACCGACGCGGACACCGCGGTCGAGGACGCCATCCGCGCGCTGCTGGCCGTCGCCCGCCCGGACGACGCCGTGGCCGGTGAGGAACGCGGCGGCGAGACGGGCCCGACCGGCCGCACCTGGGTGCTCGACCCGATCGACGGCACCAAGAACTTCCTGCGCGGCCTGCCCGTGTGGGCCACGCTGATCGCGCTGGTGGAGGACGGTGAACCGGTGGTCGGCCTGGTCAGCGCCCCGCTGCTGGGCCGACGCTGGCAGGCCGCGACCGGCTCGGGCGCCTGGGTCCGAGACGCCGCCGGGCAGCGCCGGATCTCCGTGTCGAAGGTGTCCTCCCTCGAAGACGCCTACCTGTCCACCACGCACCTCGGTTCCTGGGTCGAGTACCACTCCCGCGAGGCGTACCTCGCGCTCACCGACGCGTGCTGGGAGAACCGCGCCTTCGGCGACTTCTGGCAGCACTGCCTGGTCGCCGAGGGCGCCATCGACCTGGCCGCCGAGGCCGTGGTGAACCCGTGGGACGTGGCCGCCGCGCAGGTGCTGGTCACCGAGGCGGGCGGCCGGTTCAGCGATCTGTCCGGACGGCCGCGTTACGACCAGGGCTCGGCCCTGTCCTCGAACGGCCTCCTCCACGACGCGGCTTTGGGGATCCTGGAGCGCTAGACCTGGCTTCCCGCCCAGTCCAGGCGGTCCACCGTCGGCCAGGCCCGTAGTGGGACCCGGACCGGCAGCACCATCGTGGTCGCGCACTGCTCGTCGATCACCCGGTACGGATCGCGCTGCTCGAAGTCGAGGTACCGCACGTGCACCTCGGGCAGCCGCGACCAGCCGAGCGCTTCGTAGTAACCCACCGAGTCCTCGCCGCACATCAGCAGCCCGAACGGCACGGCCAGCTCACCGAGCAGCGACGTGACCCGGGTGCCCAGCTCACGGCCGATGCCGCGGCCCCGGAACTCGGGGTGCACCGCGACCAGCCCGACGTTGCCGACCAGCACCTCCAGCGGTTCACCGCCCTCGGTCACCCGGACGAACCGCCGCAGCACTCCCGCGTGCGCGATCACCCGATCACCCTCGCGGCCGATCACCCGTGCCTCCGGCCGTGACCCGTACCAGGTCAGCTCGCCGGAGAACGCCGACGGGAAATCGGGATACGCCGCCCGGAGCATGGTCGCGAGCTCGGCGTGCTCCGCCCGCCCCAGCTCACCTTCGCGCCTGATTTCCCACGTTGTCATGGGCAGAAGCGTGACACCGGCAAGCTCGAACAAGCGAGCGATTTAAGTCCGGGCCCGCTAGGTGCGTGCTCCCGGGAGCACGCCCACCGCGCCCCGCGCCACCTGCGCCCAGGCCAGCCTGCCGAACAGGTAGTGGCAGGCCACCTGCTCGTTGGTGAACCGCGCCCAGTCGTACCGGTTGCCCTGCTCGCGCCAGAACACCTCCCACGCCGGTTCCGGCTCCTCGACCCGCAGCAGGCACCAGGCGTTGTCCGCCTCGGCGCCGATCGAGACGACCTCGGACGGCACGCCGAGCGAGTCCAGCCAGCGGGTGATCGAGTCGGTGTTCACGCCTCATCCCTTTCGAACGTGATGTCGGCGAGATAGCCGAGGGTGACCAGTTCGTCGGCCGAGTAGATCGCCCGGTAGCGCTCGCCGCTCGCCCACATCGGCAGCGCTCGGCGCACGCGGTAGCGCCGGTAGCCGGTGTCGAAGTACGCCATCGGCAGCGAACGCTTGCCGTACGGCGTGCCGTCGGCGGCGAAGATGCGCCCTTCGACCGGCCCGAAGCGGTCGACGAGCGTGCCTTCGGCCAGCACCACCGGATCGCCGGGCTGCCAGTCCTCGATTTCGCCGACCACCGGGTCGAGCGCGGGTGGTTCACCGGACGGCCCGGCCATCCGCCACCGGCCCGCGCGCACCCCGGCGAGGGCCTCGGCGGTGTCGATCAGGTGCGACTCGGGGTGGTCGTGCGGCGGGAAACCCCGTGCGGGCAGGGGAAGCTGGCGGGCCGGGCGGTCGGAGGCGACCGGCAGGTGCCCGATCGGGAACATGTGCACCAGGAACAACGCGACGATGCTCTCGCGTTCCTGGCGCGGCGTGCCGAGCTGCGGTGGCGGCTGGAACTGCTGCTGCGGTGGCTGGTGCGGTGGCCGGGGGCCACCCCACTGGTAGCCGCCCGGTGGCGGCGGCGCGTACTGCTGGGGCGCGTATGCGGGCGGGTAGTACGGCTGCGCGGGTGGCGCCGGCTGCTGGGGTGGCGGCACGACCTGCTGGAGGGGCGCGGCCTGCTGGGGCAGTACCTGCTGTGGCGGGGCGGCCTGCTGGGGCAGTACCTGTTGCGGCGGGGCAGCTTGCTGCGGCAGTACCTGTTGCGGCGGGGCCGCGTCGGAGAACCCGGCCGCGGTGGTGCCCGACACCGGCAGCGGCCCGATCGGCCCGGTCTTCATCGCCGCCGCCAGCCCGGACGGGGGCGTCGGCACGTCGTCGAACCCGCCCTGCGGCAGCAGTCCCTGGTATTCGCCGGGCGGCAGCGCGATCGGCCCGGTACCCATCGCACCCACCTCGTCCACGTCGGCCAGACCGTCCACTTCGGACAGAACCGGCAGGGAAAGCGGGGTGCGCAGGTGCGCGCCCGGATTCGGGTCGACCAGCTCGGTGGCGGGCGCCGAACCTTCGCCCCCGGGGCCGATCACCGTGGTCAGCCGGTCCGACACGGCGCCGAGATTGGCCGCCAGCCCGGTCAGCACGGTGTCCACGCCGAGCGCCGCCGCCGGGTGCCCGGCGTCGGCCGCGGCCAGTGCGGCGTCCCGGTTCTTGGCGGCGTCGACCAGCTGGCGCACCATTTCCACCTTCGCCGCGCCGACCTCGGCGGCGGCGTGCTCCAGCCGCAGCGCGGCCTGCCCGGCCCCGCGGGCCGCCGCGACCAGCTGCCCGGTGTCCGCGTCGGCGAACCCGGCCCACGCCCGGCGCGCGAGTTCACCCGCCTCCCCGGACAGCGCGGTCAGCGCTTCGCTGGCGACCACGTCCGCTTCGGACGCCAGCGCGGACAACTGCCGCTCCGCCTCGCGCCACGCCCCGGCTTGCTCCAGCAGGGCGTCCTCGTCCGCCTGCGGCCACTCGAGTCCGACCGCCGCGGCCACCTCGGCCAGCTCGCCGGGAAGCTCGATGCCCATTCCGCTCCCCCTAGCCGTTCAGTTCCTCTGCCGCCGCGGCATCCGCGCCGGTGTACTTCCCCGCGGCTGTGGAGAACTTCGTACCCCATGCCCCCAGCCGCGCGCTCAACCCCCGCACCAGCGCGCGTGTCTCCGCCGCGGGCGCGGCGTGCGACGCGGCGAAACTCTGGCCGGGGGTGTCGGTGCCCCAGGCCTCACCGGTGGCTTCGAGCGCCCACTCGAGATCGGCCGCGATGTGCCGCGCCCGCTCGGCGAAGCCCTCGAACTCCGCGGCTTTCGCCCGCAGAAGCCGGGCGTCGGCCTCGAATCCGGTCACCGCCCGTCCGATCCCGCGGTCGGCCAGCCCTCGTCGTCCAGCCAGACCTGGTCCTCGAAGCTCTCGTCCTCGACGGCTTCCCTTTCCTTGGCCGGCGCGGGATCCGGCACCAGCTCGGCGGCGTCGAGATCCGCCGTGCCGCGCAGCAGGGCGTGCGGATCGGTGCCCTTCGGCAAGGCCGGGGCCAGCACCTCCTCGGCGCAGGTGAACGCCTTCAGCCCGGCGGTGTCGACCAGCCGCACGATCTCCCTGGCGAGTTCGGCCGGCCCGTACTCGCGGTAGGCGGCCTCGCCGATCTCCAGCCCGGTCAGCGCGCCCTGGGGGCCGACGGTGGCCTTGAGCAGCCCGTCGCCGCTGCTCGCGGTGGCCCGCACGGCGGCCAGTTCCCGCTGCACGCCGGCCAGGTGGTCGCGGCTGCGCCGGTAGTCGGCGAGCAGTTCGTCCACGCGCGCTCGATGCTCGGTCACGACGGTCTCCTCCAGCCACAGCGGTCGGCAACGGTTCTGACGCGGCACACCGGCCGCCGGTTCCGCCCGCCGGGAAAATGTGGCCACATCGAGTCGGCGACCGCCCCGCCGGGTCAACCGGCGAGGGCTTTGACCACCCGGGAGGGGCTGGGGCGGCCGAGCCGCTCCGCCATCCACGTACTGGTGCGCACCAGCGCGTCCAGGTCGGCACCGTGCTCGATGCCGAGGCCGTCCAGCATCCAGACCAGGTCCTCGGTGGCGAGATTGCCGGTGGCCGACTCGGCGTACGGGCAGCCGCCGAGCCCGCCGGCCGACGAGTCCACAGTGGACACCCCGAGGCGCAGCGCGGCCAGCGTGTTCGACAGCGCCTGGCCGTAGGTGTCGTGGAAGTGCACGGCCAGCCGCTCCGGCGACGCGAAGCCGCCGACCACCCGCTCCACCTGGCCGGGCGTGGCCACGCCGATGGTGTCGCCGAGGGAGAGCTGGAAGCAGCCCATGTCCAGCAACCGCTGCCCGGCCGCGACCACCTGCTCGGCGGGCACCGCGCCCTCCCACGGGTCACCGAAGCACATCGACAGGTAACCGCGGACCTCGAGCCCTTCGGCCAGCGCGCGCGAGACCACCGGCTCGAACATGCCGAACTGCTCGTCCAGGCTGGAGTTCAGGTTGCGCTTGGCGAAGGTCTCGGTGGCGCTGGCGAAGATCGCGATGCTCGGCACCCCGGCGGCCAGCGCCCTGTCCAGCCCGCGCGCGTTCGGCACCAGCACCGGGTACGACACCCCGTCGCGGCGCTTCAGCCCGGCCAGCAACTGCTCGGCGTCGGCCAGCTGCGGCACCCACTTCGGGTGCACGAAACTGGTCGCCTCCAGCACGGACAACCCGGCGTCGGCCAGCCGGTCCAGGAACTCCAGCTTCACCTCGACCGGCACCACGGACTGCTCGTTCTGCAGCCCGTCGCGCGCGCCGACCTCCCAGATGGTCACCCGGTCCGGCAGCCCCGCCGCGGTCACCCGATCGGGCAGGCCGACCTCGCGTGCGCCCAACTCAGCGGCCCCGTCCGCGCTGCGGCGGCTCCTGCGGTGGCGCCTGCTGCTGCACGAAGTCGTCGTACGGGTTGTCGTTGACCTCGCGGTAGATGTGCGTGTGGACCTGCTCGACCTTCGGGATGTCCTCGAAGGTGAGCGGTTCGTCGGAGGCCGACTCGATGATCAGCGTGCCGCAGCCGAAAACGCGGTCGATCAGGCCGTGCTCGAAGCGCACGCTGTTGATCCGCGACATCGGGATGTCTATCCCGGTCCGCTTGAGCACGCCCTCACGGGCGATCAACCGGTCCGTGGTGACGATGAAGTGGGTGGTCCGCCACCGCACGAACGGGGTCAGGAACAACCACACGATCAGCAGCAGCCCGACCGCACCGATGGCGATCAGCCACACCATGTCCCACGGCGGCGTCGCGTCCATGGCCACCGTGGCCAGCCAGATCCCGCCGCCGATGGTGATCAGCAGGACCAGGAACGGCACCACCAGCATCTTGAAGTGCGGGTGCTTGTGCACCACGACGCGCTCGCCTTCGCTGAGCAGATCGTCTGGGTAAGCCACGTGACGCTCCCGTGCTCGATGCCTGCAGGTGCGACTTACCGTACTCGTCAGCTGGGGCGCAGGTGCACCACATCACCGGCAAAGATGGTGCGTCGCTGACCACCCGGGGTCTGCAGCACCAACTGCCCGGACGCGTCCACGTCCACCGCCTCGCCCGGCACCGCGCCGCCGTCCGGCGTGATGATGTTGACGCCCTGGCCGAGGGTGGCGCAGTGCCGCCGGTAGTCGGCCAGCAGACCGGCCCGCGCCAGGTCCCCGCCCGCCGCCCGCCAGCGGTTTTCCCGTTCGGCGAACGCGGTGAGCAGCAGCCGGGCGATCTCCGTGCGGTCGGTGGTGCGCGCGCCCTGCTCGGCCAGCGAGGTGGCGGGCAGCCCGCCGGGGCCCGGCGGCACCTTCTCCTTCAGCGGCAACACGTTCAGCCCGATGCCGAGCACCACGCCGATCTCCTCGGAGGACAGCGCCTCGGACAGCACACCGGCGCATTTCGCCCGATCGGGTCCGGCGAGCACGTCGTTCGGCCACTTCAGCACCGCGTCCACCCCGAGGTCGGCGGCCACGTCGACGAGCGCGAGCCCGGCGACCACGGCGAGCGAGCCGAGTCCGGCGAAGCTCACCTCGCGCGGGCGCAGCAGCACGCTGAGGTAGATCCCCGCGCCCTTCGGCGACCGCCAGTCGCGGGCGCGCCTGCCGACGCCGGCGGTCTGCTCGTCGGCGATCAGCACGGTCCGGTCCTCGGCCTGGAAGCCGTCGTCGGTGGTGGCGGCGGCGCGGAGGTCGGCGTTGGTGGAGCCGGTGCTGGCCACCACGTCGATCGCGGCGTACGGGCCTTCCGGCGGCAGAAGGGCGGCACGCAGCGGGGCCGCGTCCACGGGGGCGCTCCGGTGATTCACCCCTTCAGGTTAGAAGAGTCCCGCGCTTCGGGATATTCGGCGGTACGCTCCCGGCCGCCCCTCTAGCCTGACCGCGTGGCGAATCGACTCCACCGCTTTCTCGCGGGCGCGGGCGGGCGGGCACTGGTGGCAGTTCCGCTGGTGGGCGCGCTGGCGATCGGCGGGTACATGCTGGCCGAGCCCGAGTCCGCCGAACCGGTGCCGCAGGCAGCCGCGCCGAATCCGGTCGGTGGTGGCGCGGTGCCCGCCGGGCCGTCGACCCTGCGCGAGACCGCGCCGGTGGAGGCCGTGACGCCCGCGGTGGCGCCGAACGAGCTGGACGTCTGGGTTTCCCGGCTGGCCGGGCCATTGGACATTCCGCCGCAAGCGCTTGCCTCCTATGCGGCCGGAGAACTGAAGCTGCGCGAGGAACGGCCCGACTGCCACCTCACCTGGGTCACGCTGGCCGGGATGGGCAAGGCCGAGGACAACCACCGCGATGGTTCCGCCGAGAAGGCGATCGCCGCGGGCCGCAAGCTGTGCGGCAAGGGCGTCGACCTGAACACCGGCTGGTGGAAGGCCGTCGGGGCGTACAAGAACGACGGCGAACTCTTCCGGCAGAAAGCGCTCGGCAACGCGCAGCTCTACGCGACGCTCTCGCTGAACCCGGAACTCGCCTCGACCCCGACCACCCGCGCCACCCGGTTCGCGCTCGACCAGATCGGCCTGCCCTACGTCTGGGGCGGCAACGGGCCGGAGGCCGGAGCCGCCGGGTTCGACTGCTCGGGGCTGACCAAGGCCGCCTACGACAGCGCGGGCGTGAACCTGCCGCGCACGGCCGACAGCCAGTTCCGCGCGCTCGGCGCGTCGGCGGCGGAGCCCGCGCTCGGCGATCTGGTGTTCTACGGGAATCCGGGCACCCGCATCCACCACGTCGGTATGTACGTGGGCAACGGGCTGATGGTGAACGCGCCCACCGAAGGCCAGGCCATTCAACTGCACAGCTACCGCACCCGCGGTGACGACTACGCCGGAGCTGCCCGACCGTGACCGACTTCTGCTGGCTCGACCTGAAAACCCACGACGTGGCCGGTACCGCCGAGTTCTTCTCGGCCGCGCTGGGCTGGCGGTTCGCCGTGGACGAGCAGGACTGGCGCAAGGCCACCAAGATCTACCTCGGCGACTTCGCCCTCGGCGGGGTGAGCGATCTGGCGAACCCGATCTATCCGGCGGGCACGCCACCGCACGTGGCCTTCTACCTCGCCGTCGACGACGTGGACCACCGCACGGCCGTCGCGCTCGAACAGGGCGCCCAGCTGGTGGCCGGGCCGTTCGACGCCGGCGACCAGGGCCGTCTGTCCACTTTGCTCGATCCGGCCGGTGCGGCCGTCTCGTTCTGGGAAGCCGGTGAGTTCCACGGCTGGCCGGAACCGCCGGGGCGGTTGCTGCTCGCCTGCCCGGATCCCGCCGCGGCGCGGGACTTCTACGAACGCGTGCTGGGCGAGGTGCCGCCGTCGGCCGAGTTCGTCCACGGTGATTCGGTCGCGTGGGAACTCGCGCTACCGGTCGACGACCCCGGTTCCGGCCGCGTGACCAGTCCGGAAGGAATCGGTTTCCGGCTCACCAGCGCGCGGAGTGCTCTTCCCTGACGCCGAAGCCGCCGGAAAGATCTTCGGCGAAATACACCGGCGGCACTCCTCGGCTGTTCCGCCCACCCACACGGTTCGTTCCGAAGAACCGCCGTCGTGAATTCCGTCGACCAGATTCCAGAACACCGCCCGCCCGTCCACGGTGGTGCCGCACCCGGCACTCCAGCGCCACTCGGTCACCCGCGCGTGGGGCCCGGCCGACTCGTCCAGCAGGCGCGGCGCGTCGACCCGACCCGCCCGCCATTCACCTGGACCCAGCCGTGCACGCGCAGCGGGGTCTTGCGCGTCCAGATCGGGTGCTCGCCGTGCCTCGACACCACCTCCACCCGGTCACCGGCCAGTTCGACGGCCTTCCGCAGCACGGTGCGCTCCCGGAACACACCGCGCTCGCGGTCGTGCACGGGCCCAGAACGACTGCGACGCGCCGGCGATCCGCACCGGGCCGACGCACAGCTGCAGGCGCGGTCCGTAGGCGCCGACGTACCGCCAGCGCTTGAGGGGACGCAATGCGCGAAACGCGGGTAACCGCGCGGGATCGAGCCGTCCGTTTCCGTCATTACGCCAGTCCGGTTCGAGCATCGGGCAATCCTGAAGGCGCGACACACCGAAGCACTGACGTATCCCCTAGGGAGAACCGGTGCAGAATTTTCCCGTAGGCGATGTCGATATCCGGCGGGCCGCTTCGACGTATAGGTGAAGGCACCCGCCGACCGGAACGGAGAAAGCGATGTCCCACCCACTCGGACCGCTGGCCGACAACTTCACCGCCTACGCCGTCTACGCCACCGCCCAGACCGAAATGCGGCACGCCTACGCGCTGATCGAGGCCGGGCAGTACCTGGCCGCCGCGGCGGAGATCTCCTCGGCCGCCCGCGCCGCCGAGGTGCTCGCCCGCCGCACCGAACTGCTCGACCCCGAACGCGGACGCCGGTGGCGAAAAGTGGCGTCGACCAGGCACAAGTTCGCCGAACACGCCCGTGCACGCGCGGCGCGGGCCCTGCCGGACGCCGCCTAGACCACCACGCCGTAGTCCGCCAGCTCGACCGATTCGGACTTCTCCTGCATGCCGCCGGTCAGCAGCTTCCGCCACGGCCCGGCCAGCATCGCGCGGGTGACCCCGTTGCGCAGCCGGATGCCGAGCGACGAGGACGGCAGGAACGCCCGCGTACCGCCGGGCATCGGCCGCTGGTTCTCCCGCACGTAGTCCCCCAGCTTCGCCTCGTACGCGGCGAAGGCGACCCGGTGATCCCCTCCCGCCGCGGCCAGTTCGCCCGCCAGCACGTACGCGCCGACCAGCGCCATGCTGGTGCCCATCCCGACCGACCCGCCGAACGCGGCGTCGCCGAGCAGCACCACGCGCCCGCGCGACCAGCCGTCGACCCGCACCTTGGCCGCCCGATCGGTGAAGAAGTCGTCGGCCGCCCACATCCCCCGCAGCAGGTGCGGCACCTCCCACCCGGCCCCGGCGAACGCGTCGGCCACCGCCTGCTTTTGCCCGCTGAAGCCGGTCCGCGGCAGCGGCGGCGTGACGAAGTACAGGTAACCGCGGGCCCCGTGCGGTGTCGGGTAGAGGCTCGCCATGCGCCCGCCGACGCCGTTCGCGGCGGGCAGGTTGAGCATCAGCTGCCAGTCGTCCAGCGAGTCCGGCGCGTCCAGGCCGAAGATCGCCAGCTGGTAGCCGAGATCGGTGACAAACCGCTCTTCCGGCCCGAAGGCCAGCGCGCGCACGTTCGAGTGCAGCCCGTCCGCGCCCACCACCAGGTCGAAGGTCCGCGTGCCCGACCTGGCGAAGGTGACCTCCACCCCGTCGGCGTGCTCGGTGAGGCTGGTGATGGTGTCGTCGAAGAGGTACTCGACCCCGTCCTGCGCGGCCCCGACCAGCAGGCCGACCAGGTCACCGCGCAGGATCTCCAGTTCGGCGATGATGCCGCCGGAGTCGCCGAGCGCCTCGGCGGGGAACTCCACCACCCGGCGGCCCGCCTCGTTCACGTTGGCCATGCCCCGGACGCCGGTGTGCGCGGCCCGCACGGCGTCGAGCAGGCCCATGCGCTCGACGACGGTCCGCGCGGCACCGCGCAGGTCGATCGCCTGCCCGCCGGGCCGGGGCGCCGGGGCGCGCTCGACCACGGTCGGCGCGAACCCGTGGCGGCGCAGCCAGTGGGCCAGCGCCGGGCCGGCGACGCTGGCGCCCGAGATCAGGACGTTCTTCATGGTTTCTCCCCGGTGTTCACCTAGTGCGCTACGTACACTGTACATAGTTACCTGTACGCCCTACATACGTCCAGTACTTAGCCATATTGCTGCGTTATCGCACTAGTGCACAGGGGTGGTGCACTAGGATGGTGGGCGCCCCACCGGAAGGAGTCCCGCGATGAACACCGCGCCGTACGCCCGGATCGTCGACGAGATCAAGGCGCGCATCGACGCGGGCGAGTTGAAGCCGGGCGACCGGGTGCCCTCGACCCGGCAGATCACCCAGGACTGGGGCGTGGCGATGGCCACCGCCACCAAGGTGCTCACCACGCTGCGGCGGGAGGGCCTGGTGCGGGCGGTGCCCGGGGTCGGCACCGTGGTGCGGACCACCGAGGTACCCGCGCCGCCGGTGCGCGCGACCCGTCGCCGGATGGCCGAAGCCGAGTTGAGCCGCGAGGCCGTGGTGCGGCGGGCCATCGAAATCGCCGACACCGAGGGCCTGCGCGCGCTGTCCATGCGCCGGGTGGCCACCGACCTCGGCGCCGCCACCATGTCGCTCTACCGCTACGTCCCCGGCAAGGACGAGCTGGTCCTGCTCATGGCCGACGCCTGCTTCGGCGACCTGCTTTTGCCCGCGGCAGCGCCTCCGGGCTGGCGGGCGCGGTTGGAGGTGGCCGCGCGCACGCAATGGCAGATCTACCGGCGGCACCCGTGGCTGGCCCAGGTCATCTCGATGACGCGCCCGCAGCCGCTGGAGAACCTGCTTCTGCACGCGGAATGGTCGATCAGCGCGCTGCGCGAACTCGACCTGCCCCCTTCGACGGCGCTGTACTTCCACGTCGCCGTGTTCGGTTACGTCCGCGGAGCTGCGGCGAACCTGGAGCCCGAGGCGGAGGCCGAGCGCGAGACCGGGCTGAGCGCGGACGAATGGGTCGAGACGCAGGAGGCCGAGTTCAACCGCATCGTCGCTTCCGGCGCCATCCCGGCCTTCGCCGAACTCGCCGCACAGGACGATTTCGACCTGGACCTGGACATGCTGTTCGAACTGGGCCTGCGCTGGACACTCGACGGCATGGCCGCTTCGATCGAACGCCGCGATTTTCCCCGCTGAAGCTAGTGGCGCACGCCCGCGATTTGGGTGGCCTGGGCGACGAGGCGGTCCTTGCTGTCGAAGGCGTGCGCGACCTCGTCCATCCGGTTGCCGCCGACATCGCCGGCGGTCATGCGGACGCGGATCGGGCCGGGCGCGGGCAGGCGCCGCACGTAGGCGGAGAACTGCACGGTCGGCGCCCAGCCGGACAGGCCGAGGTCGTAGGACACCGGCGGCACCGGGTCCAGGCCGACCAGCAGGCTCAGCGGGTCCCAGTCGGCGCCGTCGGCGAGCCGCTGCCACGTGGAGATCACCCCGCCGCGCACGGGCTTGCCGACCGCGAACCCGGCCACACGCGGGTCGAGCCGCTGGTCGATCACGTTCATCAGGTCCACCTTGAACCCCGCGCCCGGCGCCTCGGCGGGCATGGGCACGCAGTCTTCTTCCGGCGGAAGATCGATCGGCTCGATCCCGGACCACCACGGGTCGGACTCGTCGAGCAGACCCTGCGTGAGCAGAGCTTCCACGCACGGCTTGTCTTTCTGGGCCAGCCGGGCGCGCAGCTGCGTCAGCCCGCGACCGGCCCGCAGCACCTCCACCGTCACCCGCGCGGGCCCGGCGTCGGGCGGCGCGGAGAACGAGCCGCTGACCGCGGTGAGGTGCGGGTGCGCCGGGGACAGCTCGGCAGCGGCCCGGCCGAGCACGGCGAGCAGGTAGCCGCCGTGCAGCTTGCCGCCGACCGACCACTGCGGGTCCAGCTCGGCGTCGAACTCGGTCTCGGAGCGCCGGTCGAGCGCGGTGGCCTCCTGGAAGTTACCCATGGGTTCACATTGACACTGTTAACTTGACGCTGTCAACCTGATCCGGTGGACGGGAAACGGCAACGGGCGAACGCGGGCGACGGCGAGAAGCTGCGGGAGGAAATCCTCGAAGCCGCCGAGGCGCTGCTGATCGAAGCCGGTACCGAAGAGGCGCTGACCCTGCGTGCCGTGGCCCGCCGGGTCGGCGTCACCACTCCCTCGGTCTACCTGCATTTCGCGGGCAAAAGCGCGTTGCTCGAAGCCGTCTGCCTGCGGGTTTGGCGCGAACTGGCGGCGCGGATGCGCGACTACGCCGGCGGCGTCGACGACCCGCTGCGCGCGCTCGGCCGGTGCGGGCGGGTGTACGCGAACTTCGCGCTCGACCACCCGGTGCAGTACCGCGTGCTGATGATGCGCCCGACCAACGGCCTCTCACCCGGCGCCGACGCGTGCTTCCGGCACATCGCGAAGGCCGCCGCGGCCTGCGTGGACGCCGGGATCATGCGCGGCGATCCGGAGACGCTGACGGTCGGCCTGTGGTCGGCGCTGCACGGGTGCGTGACCCTGCTGATCGCGCACCCGGAGTTCGCCTGGCCCGCCGACCGGGACGCGTTGATCGACGGCACCATCCGCATGGCCGGGTTCGGCAGCGTGCTCGCCTCCCGCATCCCGCGCGAGGCCACTCCGTCCAGCGAGGCGCTTTCCGCCGGTCTCGACGCACTCACCAGGGAGTGGCGCGAGCACTAGGCTGACGGCGTGACCGAACCCGAGCAGGATCGGCTCGCCCCCGCGAAAACGTGGCTCGAACAGGGCCGGTACGACCGCGCGCTGGCCGAGCTGGACCGCTTCCGCTGGCGCGACGAGGTCGACTCCACCTATCTGCGGGCGCTGGCGCTCTGGCTGAACGACCAGGACGCCGACGCCGTCAAAGCGGCTTCCGCGGGCATAAGACGGTTCGGCCCGCACGCGCCGCTGCTCAGCGTGCTCGGGCAGGCGTACCACTCGCTCGGCAAGCTGCCGAAGGCCGAGCGCGCCCTGCTGGACGCGCTCGCGCTGAGCCCCGACGACACCCATCTGCTCTGCGCCTACGCCCGCGTCTGCATCGACGCAGGTCAGCTGCGAAAAGCCGCCGACCTGCTGGATCGCGCCGCCCCCGCCGCCGACGTCACCCGCCGCACCCGCGACCTGCTTCTGCGGGCGAAAGCAGCCGACGAGGAGGAGCGGCGGGTGGAGCGGCATCCGTTGTTGCGGCCGCTCGCGCCGCTCAACCGGTTCGGCCCGATCAAAACGTGGATCGGGGTCATCGTGCTCATTTTCTGCCTGCGCATGCTCGGGCTGACGCCGCTCGCGGTGCTGCTCGGCGTCACTTGGTTCGCCTACGCGCTCTACTCCTGGTTCGCACCCACGCTGGTTCGCCGCCTGGTTCGCCGGAAACTAGGCCACTAACTGACCTACATGCTTCCTACGGTTGCTCCATGAGCACCGAGATCAAGCCCTTCCGCATCGAAATCCCCCAGGCCGACCTCGACGACCTGCGTGACCGACTGGCCCGCACGCGCTGGCCCCGGCAGTTGCCCGGCGCCGAGTGGAGCCGGGGCGTGCCGGTCGACTACCTCCGCGAACTGGCCGAATACTGGCGCGATGGCTTCGACTGGCGGGCCCAGGAGGCGAGATTCAACGAGTTCCCGCAGTTCCTGACCGAAATCGACGGCCAGCCGATCCACTTCTTCCATCTCCGGTCGGCCAGGCCGGACGCGCTCCCGCTGCTGCTCACGCACAGCTGGCCGAACTCGTTCGCGGAGTTCGCCGAGGTGCTCGGGCCGTTGTCGGCGGACTTCCACGTGGTCGTGCCTTCGCTGCCCGGCTTCGGTTTCTCTCCGCTGGTCGAACCTGAGTGGGGACTCGAGAAGATCGCGAAGACGTGGGCGAAGCTGATGAGCCGCCTCGGTTACCAGCGCTACGGCGCGCACGGCAACGACGCCGGCGCACTGGTGTCGCCGCAGCTCGCGCTGGTCGACACCGAGCACGTGGCCGGCGTGCACATCACCGGCGGCCTCGGCATCACCGAGGAAATGCTGGCCGAATGGGGCGTGGGCGGCAGCGGGTACGGCGAATACCTCGCCGCGCGGCCGCAAACGCTTGCCTACGGCTGGCACGATTCGCCGGTCGCGCAGCTGGCCTACCTGGTCGAGCGGTTCAAGGAGTTCGACGGCTGGCACCAGGCGGGCAGCACCGAGCCGATCGAGCGGGACCGGATCCTGACCAACGCGAGCGTCTACTGGCTGACCGAGACCGGCGCGTCCTCGGCGTGGCCGTACTACACGGCTTCGGCAGGCCTGCCGGTCGACCAGGCGCTGGTGCCGACGGGTGTCTCCCACGGCGGCCCCGACGAATTCCGCCAGGTCGCCGCGGCGAAGAACAACATCGTGCACTGGGCGAACCGGGACAGCGGGGGCAGCCACATGATCGCCATGGCGGCGCCGGAGTCGATCGTCGCCGACCTGCGGGAGTTCTTCGGCGCGCTCAGCTAGGCAAACTGCCCAGGATTTCGGTGATGGCCAGGGTGTTCTGGTACTCGCGCCAGAGCACCACCCGGCCGTCGCGGACCTGGAGCACGCCGATGAAGGCGGCCGAGGCGGGCCGGTCGGTCGGTCGGTCGGTCGGTCGGTCGGGAGCACGGTGCCAGCCAGTTCGTACTCGACCACGATCTTCTCCGGATCGGTCGTCTCGTGGACCGTCACGTTGCGGCACTCCTCGAACCGGAAGGGCAGCTCACCGCGGGTGCGTTCGGCGAAGGCGAGGAAGTCGGCCTTGTTGTCGAACCGGTTCGGGCGCGAACGCGGGGAGAACGGCGTCTCGATCACCGCGTCCTCGGCGAGCAGATCGTCGAACGCGGCCGTGCCGCCGAGCCAGCCGTCGCGCATCGCTTCGAAGGCCTCCAGTGCGTTCGACATCAGCGTTCCCCTAACCTGAGTGGTGACTCATGTACACCTGCGCGAGCATAATGAGTCGCCACTCACTTTGTCCACGCCTTGCCGAGGGGAGCCGGAATGCCACGGGCGGACGCGGCGCGGAACCGGGAGCGCATCCTGGCCGCGGCCGAGGAGGTGTTCGCCGAACAGGGCGCGAACGCCTCCACCGAGGAAGTCGCCCGGCGGGCGGGCGTCGCCATCGGCACGGTGTTCCGGCATTTCCCCGCGAAAGCCGATCTGCTCACCGCGATACTGAAGAACCTGCTGGAGGAACTGGAGGCCGAGGCGGGGTACCTGGCCTGCCGCGACGAGAACCACGCGACCGGCTTGTTCACCTTCTTCCGCAGCGTCCTCGAGCAGGCGGCGGCCAAGCGGACCGTGGTCGAGGCCCTCGACGTCCGCATCGATCTGGGTGAGGTCTTCACCGACTTCCGCGACCAGGTGGAACTCCTGCTTCACCGGGCACAAGCTGTCGACGCGGTCCGGCTGGAGATCGAGGTCGACGAGGTGCTGGCGTTGATGGCCGCGCTCAGCCAGGCGGCGCTCGACGCGGATCTCCGCGAGCGCACCACCGAAATCGTGTTCGCCGGGCTCAGCGCACGTGGCCGGTGACGCGCTCGGCGACCACCCGGACGATCACCCGTTCGGCGCCGGGCGCGTCCGGACCGGCGTCGCGGCCGTCGTACTTGTGCGAAAGCTCGTTGTCGAGTGACCGCTCAGGATCGGGCGTGATGCTCGCTCGGCCCCGGATCTCGGTGTAGCGCTCGGGGTCCTCGCGATCCATGATCGTCACGCTGACGCGCGGGTCGCGGCGCATGTTCCGCTCCTTCGACCGCCCCGCGACGGTGGAGAACAACAGGTCGTCGCCGTCCCGGCCGACCCACATCGCCGAGGTCTGCGGGCCGCCGTCCGCGTTGATCGTGGCCAGTGCCGCGTAGTTGCGCCCATCGATCAGCGCCCGGACCGCCTCGCTCAGTTCCACACCCATGCCACAAAACCTATCGCGGTAGGTGAACCCCCAGACCCCGGTGACATAGGCGACGCCAGACCCCCGAAAACGGCCTCGTCTCGTTAAGCTCGCCAGCCATGAGCAGTGCGACGGAGCCTGTCGGGACGCCCCCGAGCGAAGAACCGGACATCCACACCACCGCCGGCAAGCTCGGCGACCTGTACCGGCGCTACGACGAAGCGGTGCACGCCGGCTCGGCGCGCGCGGTCGAGCGCCAGCACGCCAAGGGCAAAAAGACCGCCCGCGAGCGCATCGACCTGCTGCTCGATCCCGGCTCGTTCATCGAGCTGGACGAGCTGGCCCGGCACCGCTCGACCAACTTCGGCCAGGACCGCAACCGGCCGTACGGCGACGGCGTGGTGACCGGCTACGGCACCGTCGACGGCCGCCCGGTCTGCGTGTTCAGCCAGGACGTCACCGTGTTCGGCGGCTCGCTCGGCGAGGTCTACGGCGAGAAGATCGTCAAGGTGATGGACCTGGCGATCAAGACCGGCCGCCCGATCATCGGCATCAACGAGGGCGGCGGCGCGCGCATCCAGGAGGGCGTGGTCTCGCTCGGCCTCTACGGCGAGATCTTCACCCGCAACGTCAAGGCCTCCGGCGTGGTCCCGCAGATCTCGCTGATCATGGGCGCGAACGCGGGCGGGCACGTCTACTCCCCGGCGCTGACCGACTTCGTGGTGATGGTCGACCAGACCTCGCAGATGTTCATCACCGGCCCGGACGTGGTCAAGACGGTGACCGGCGAGGAGGTGACGCTGGAGGAACTCGGCGGCGCCCGCACGCACAACACCAAGTCCGGCAACGCGCACTACATGGGCTCCGACGACGAGGACGCCATCGCCTACGTCAAGGAACTGCTGTCCTACCTCCCGGCGAACAACCTCTCCGAGCCGCCGGTGTTCGAGGCCCCGCAGCCGACCGGCGAGTCGATCCACGACGAGGTCACCGACTCCGACCGCGAGCTGAACGAGCTGATCCCCGACTCGGTGAACCAGCCGTACGACATGCACGAGGTCATCACCCGCGTGCTCGACGACGGTGAGTTCCTCGAGGTGCAGGAGCTGTTCGCACCGAACATCATCGTCGGCTTCGGCCGGGTGTCCGGGCAGAGCGTCGGCATCGTGGCCAACCAGCCGACGCAGTTCGCCGGCTGCCTCGACATCGACGCCTCCGAGAAGGCCGCGCGGTTCGTGCGGACCTGCGACGCGTTCAACGTCCCGGTGCTCACCTTCGTCGACGTGCCCGGCTTCCTGCCGGGCACCGACCAGGAGTGGAACGGCATCATCCGCCGCGGCGCGAAGCTGATCTACGCCTACGCCGAGGCGACCGTGCCGCTGATCACGGTGATCACGCGCAAGGCCTACGGCGGCGCGTACGACGTGATGGGCTCGAAGCACCTCGGCGCGGACCTGAACCTGGCGTGGCCGACCGCGCAGATCGCGGTGATGGGCGCGCAGGGCGCGGCGAACATCGTGCACCGGAAGACGCTGGCCGAAGAGGCCGCCAAGGAGAACGGCGACGTCGACGGCCTGCGCGCGAAGCTGATCCAGGAGTACGAGGACACCCTGTGCAACCCGTACGTGGCCGCCGAGCGCGGGTACGTCGACTCGGTGATCGTGCCCGCGCACACCCGCAGCCACGTGGCCCGCGCGCTGCGGCTGCTCAACGACAAGCGCGAGACCCTGCCGCCCAAGAAGCACGGCAACATCCCGCTGTAAGGGAGTACCGCATGTCCGAGAACCGACCGCTGCTGCGCGTGGTGCGCGGCACCCCGGCCGACGACGAACTCGCCGCGCTGGCCGCCGTGATCGCCGCCGCGGCTTCTGCGGGCGAAAGCCGGTCCGAGCCGCAAAGGCGCGGGTCACGGTGGGCCGATCGGTCCGCGAACCTGCGACAGCCGTTGCAGCCGGGCCCGGGTGCCTGGCGTGCCTCCGCCCTGCCCCGCTGAGTCAGAACCTGCTTTTACCCGCGAAAGGCCGCACCGCTCCGGTGCGGCCTTTCGCGCGTTTTGTCCTGGTCGACAGGTGAATGCTCCCGGCCATATAGTCCACACGGAATAACCGGTAAGGACTACGACTGGGGGAAGGATGGGCGCCAAGCTCACCCCGCTGGCCGTGGCGGTGCTGTCGCTGCTCCACGAGAAGACGATGCACCCCTACGAGATGGCCCAGCTCATGCGCGAGCGGTTCACCGACCACCACGTGAAGCTGAAAGCGGGCTCGCTCTACCACACCGTCGACCGCCTCGCGCGGGACGAGTTCATCGAGGTCGTCGGCACCCAACGCGACGGCAGGCGGCCGGAACGCACCGTCTACGCGATCACCCAGGCGGGCCGCGACGCGGTGCTCGAGCGCGCCCGCGTCATGCTCAGCACCCCGGCCGAGGAGTACCCCGAGTTCGTCAACGGCCTCGCGCTCATCGACGAGCTGGGCCGTGACGAGGCCGTCGCCGAGTTGGAGCGCCGCGAGCTACAGCTGTCCACCGGCGTCGCGGCCGACGAGGTCATTCTCGCCAAGCTCCGCGACCGGCAACTGCCCACCGTGTACTGGCTGCACTGGCGTTATTCGGCCGCGCGCCGGGCGTTCGAGCTGGAGTGGACGCGCAAGCTGATCGACGATCTCAAGCACGACCGGGTCACCTGGCCCGACACCAAACCCCAGCTGACCCTGCTCACCGAGGACGGTTCCGATGCCGAGAACGGCTAATCCCTGGGCCGCGCTGGTCGCGCTGTGCCTCGGTTTTTTCATGATCCTGCTGGACACCACGATCGTGTCGATCGCGATCCCGCCGATGATCACCGGCCTGCGCACCGACCTGAACTCGGTGGTCTGGGTGACCAGCGTCTACCTGCTCGCCTACGCGGTGCCGATGCTGCTCTCGGGCCGCCTCGGCGACCGGTTCGGCCCGAAGCGCGTCTACCTGACCGGGCTCGTGCTGTTCACCGTGGCCTCACTCTGGTGCGGCCTGAGCGATTCGATCACCACGCTGATCGTGGCGCGGGCGTTCCAGGGCGTCGGCGCGGCGCTGATGACCCCGCAGACGCTGGCCTTCATCACGCACCTGTTCCCACCCGCCCGCCGGGGCGCGGCGATGGGCTTCTGGGGCGCGGTCGCCGGGATCGCCACCATCTCCGGTCCCCTGCTCGGCGGGGTCCTGGTGGACCACCTCGGCTGGGAGTGGATCTTCTTCGTGAACCTGCCGGTCGGGGTGATCGCGCTGGTCGCCGCGCTGGTGCTGGTGCCGGACTGGCAGCCGAAGCACTCGCACTCCTTCGACCTGCCCGGCATCCTGCTCTCCGCGGCCGGGCTGACGCTTGTTGTCTTCGGCCTGCAGAACGGGCAGCACTACGACTGGGGCACCGTGGCCGGGCCGATCACCGTGCCCGAGATCATCGGCGCCGGGGTGCTCTGCCTGCTCGCCTTCGTCCTCTGGCAGCGGCGCAACCGCAGGGAACCGCTGATGCCGCTGCGGTTGTTCCGGAACCGGGACTTCTCCGCGGGCACCTTCGTCTCGATCACCGTCGGCTTCGCGATGACCGCGGTCTTCATCCCGCTGGTCATCTACCTGCAGGGCGGACTGGGCCTCAGCCCGACCGAAGCCGCGCTGGTGACCATTCCGATGTGCCTCACGCAGGGCTTCGTCGCCCCGCTGGCGGGCAAGCTGTCCGACCGGTTCGACGCCAGGTACGTGCTGGTCACGGGGCTGGTCGCGCTGGCGGGCGGGCTGATGCTGCTGTCCGGGCAGGCGACGGCGGGCACCAGCCCGTGGGCGCTGGTACCGGCGTTGTTGCTGTGCGGTGTCGGCATCGGCTCGCTGTTCCCGCCGATGAGCACGCTGACCATGGGCTCGGTCGAACGCGAGCTGACCGGCTCGGCCTCGGGGGTCTACAACACCGCGCGGCAGGTCGGTGGGGTGCTCGGCAGCGCGGGCGTCGGGGTGCTGCTGCAGATCCGGATCACCTCGGTGATCACCGAATCGGCGACCGCGGCAGCCCAGTCCCTACCGGAAGAAGACCGCGCGGCGTTTGTCAGCGGGCTCTCCGAGGCCGCGGGCAGCGGGAGCGAGTTCGGGCCGCCGTCCACCGGCGGGAAGTACGCCGGGCTCGCCGCCGAGATCGTCCACAACGGACTGATCAGCGCCGCGAAGAGCGCGCTGCTGCTGCCCGCCGTGGTGCTGCTGTTCGGCGTGCTGGCCGCGTTCACCATGCGGGCACGCGAAAGGGCGGGTGCGCGGAGCTGACCCCGCACACCCGCCCATCGGCGCTTACTTCTTGTAGGTCAGGCCGTAGCCGTACGGGAACAGCGCCTTCTTGCCGTCACCGACGTTGATCGGCAGCTGGCTGAAGTTCTCCGCCCAGGAGAAGGTCAGCTTGCCGCTCGGCTTGTGGTCACCGAAGAGCACGTCGGCGACGCCGGCGCCTTCGGTGCCCGGCAGCCACGACGCGAGCAGCGCGTTCCAGCCACCCAGTTCCGAGGTGATGTCCAGCGGGCGACCGGACACGGTCACCACGACAACCGGCACCCCGGTCGCCTTGAGCTTCGCGATGGTCGACAGGTCCTCGGCGTCCAGCTTCAAGCCGTTGGGCCGGTCGCCCTCGCCCTCGGCGTACGGGGTCTCGCCGACCACCGCGACCGCGACGTCGTAGCTCTGGTCGGCCCCGTCGCCCTCGCGGTCGTAGGTGACCTTCGTCTTCGGCCCGCCGACCTGCTGGATGCCCTGCAGGATCGTGGTGCCCGTGGTGATCGGGCCGCTGCTGCCCTGCCAGGTGATGGTCCAGCCACCGGACTGGTTGCCGATGTCGTCGGCGTTCTTGCCCGCGACGAAGACCTTGCTGCCCTTCTTGAGCGGCAGCGCGCCCTCGTTCTTCAGCAGCACCTGCGACTTCTTGACCGCCTCACGCGCCACCGCGCGGTGCTCGGCGCTGCCGAAGTCCTTCTGCAGCGAGCGGTCCGCGTACGGGTTCTCGAACAGCCCCGACTCGAACTTCTTGGTCAGGATGCGCCGGTTCGCGTCGTCGATCCGCGCCTTGGACACGCGCCCGGCGTCGACCTCGGCGCGCAGCAGCGAGATGAACTTCGGCGCGTCGTAGGGCTCCATGAACAGGTCGATGCCCGCGTTGACCGACTCCCGCACCTCTTCCGCGGTGAGGTCGTCGTTGTTGCCGTCGAGCTGGTGGACGCCGTTCCAGTCGGAGACGACCAGGCCGGAGAACTTCAGCTCCTTCTTGAGCACGTCGGTGATCAGGTACTTGTGCCCGTGCGCCTTCTTGCCGTTCCACGAGGAGAAGCTGATCATCACCGAACCGGCGCCTCGCTTGATCGCCTCCTGGAACGGCGGGAGGTGGATCTTGCGCAGCTCGGCTTCGCTGACCTCGGTGTTGCCCTGGTCGTCACCGCCGGTCGTGCCGCCGTCGCCGACGTAGTGCTTGGCGGTGGCCAGCACCGAGCCCTTCGACTTCAGCGAGCGACCCTGGAGGCCGTTGACGATGGTCGCGTTGTCGATGGCGTCCTTCGGGGTCTCACCGAACGACTCGTACGCGCGGCCCCAGCGGTCGTCGCGGGACACGCAGAGGCAGGGCGCGAAGTCCCAGGTCGGGCCGGTGGAACGGACCTCGGACGCGGTCACCTTGCCGATCTTCTCGACCAACTTGGGGTCGTGCGCGGCCCCGAGGCCGACGTTGTGCGGGAAGATCGTCGCGCCGTAGACGTTGTTGTGCCCGTGCACCGCGTCGACGCCGTAGAGGCTCGGAATGCCGAGCGGGGTGGACACCGCGGCCTTCTGGTACGCGTCGTACATGTCGGCCCACGCGGCCGGGGTGTTCGGCGTCGGCACCGAGCCACCACCGGACAGGATCGAGCCGAGCCGCAGGTCGGCGGCCTGCTGCGGGGTGACCGCCCCTCGCTCGGCCTGGGTCATCTGGCCGATCTTGTCGTCCAGGCTCATCCGGTTCATCAGGTCGTGCACCCGCAGCTGCACCGGCAGGTACGGGTTCTTGTACAGCGGCCAGAACGATTCGGGCGCGGCGGACGCGGTGGCCGGGGTCAGCACTGCGCCGGTCAGCAGCAGGCCGCTGACCAGTACACCCGCCATTCGGGACGATCTCCTGGCACGGAGACGAAGGGACATCGGTGTCCTCCGGGAGAGGTTTCGGGCATATGTTGCGCGCGACAACAAAGTAGACCGTGACCTGGCGCACAGGCGTCACAATTCGATAACAGGCGCTGGTCCGTTAACCTTTCGCCTCGTGCGCTTCGTTCTCGCTTCCGCCTCACCCGCCCGCCTCGCGGTGCTCCGCGCCGCCGGTATCGACGCCAGCGTCGTGGTCTCCGGTGTCGACGAGGACGCCGTCGCCGCGGCGCTGACCGACCCCTCACCCAGCGAACTCGTGGTCGCGCTCGCGCGGGCGAAGGCGGCCGTTGTCGCCGACGAGGTCGCCGCGACGCACGCCGAAGCGGTGGTCGTCGGCTGCGACTCGATGCTGTCCATCGGCGGGGAAATGGTCGGCAAACCAGGCCGCCCCGAGGTGGCCATGAAGCGCTGGGCGGTGATGTCCGGCGGTTCCGGTGATCTGCTCACCGGGCATTCGGTGATCCGCTTGCGCAACGGTGAGCGCGTCGCCGAAGCCGCCGGGACGCGGTCGACCACGGTGCGCTTCGCCACTCCGTCCGAAGAGGAACTGGAGCGCTACATCTCAACGGGCGAACCACTTTCCGTCGCCGGATCGTTCACTTTGGACGGTCTGGGCGGCTGGTTCGTCGAAGGTGTGGACGGCGATCCGTCCAGCGTGATCGGCATCAGCCTGCCGCTGACCAGGAACCTGCTGGCCGAGGTCGGCGTGCGGGTCACCGACCTCTGGCGCGAATAGTTCTCACATCCTGAGAGCCGGCCCACACGAACGGGCGTTGCGGAAGAGTCGTGCTTCGCCGAGCGTTGATCCTGCTCGGCAGTTCACGAAACTTTCACGCACCGGAGCGAGCCCGTGTCTTTCATACGGACCTACAACAAGCCGTCGGTGTTCGCCGGAGCAGTGCTCGGCGGACTCGTCCTCGGCGCCTTGCTGGGCGTGCTGGCCAGGACCACCGGAACCCAGTGGCTGACCGACACCCTGGACCAGATCGGCAGCGCGTTCACCACGCTGCTGCAGATCGCGGTGATTCCCCTGGTGTTCACCGCGATCGTGGTGGGCATCAGCAGCCTGCGGAACCTCGGCGGCGGCAAGACCGCGGCCCGGCTCGGCGGGAAAACCGTGCTCTGGTTCGCCATCACCTCGTTCATCGCGGTGCTGATCGGCATCGCGGTCGGCAAGATCGTCGACCCCGGCAGCGGCGGGTTCGCCGCCGAGGCCACCGCGAAGAACGCCGAGCGCGCCGCGAAGGCCACCGGCGGCTCCTGGACCGCCTTCATCGAGGGCCTGCTGCCGCAGAACTTCTTCTCCGCCTTCGCCGAGGGCGAGACGCTGCAGGTGCTGTTCCTGGCCATCCTGTTCGGCGCCGCCGCGTACAGCCTCGGTGAGCGCGCCAAGCCGTTCGTCGACCTGACCACCAGCGTGTTCGAGATCGTGCAGCGCTACCTCGGCTGGATCGTCCGGCTGGCCCCGCTCGGCGTGCTGGGCCTGATCGGCGCGGCGGTGGCCAACTACGGCGACGCGCTGCTCGGCCCGCTCGCCTGGCTGACCGGCGCGGTGTGGATCGGCGTCGGCCTGGTGCTCTTCGTGGTCTACCCGATCCTGCTGCGGTTCGTGGCGAAGGTCTCGCCGGCCAAGTTCTTCGGCAAGGCGTGGACGGCCATCCAGTTCGCCTTCGTGTCGCAGTCCTCGGCCGCGACGCTGCCGCTGACCCGCCAGTCCGCGGTGAACCTCGGCGTGAACCCCGGGTACGCCAGCTTCGCCACCCCGCTGGCCAGTGCGACCAAAATGGACGGTTGCGCGGCGGTCTTCCCGGCCATCGGCGCGATCTTCATCGCGAACATCTCCGGCGTCTCGCTGAACGTGTGGCAGTACCTCGGCATCGTCTTCGTGGCGATCTTCGGCGCGCTGGCCACCGCGGGCACCACCGGCTGGCTGACCGCGCTGACCCTGACCACCGGCCTGATCGGGCTGGCCCCGGAGCAGGTGGCGCTGGGCATCGCGCTGATCTACTCGGTGAACCCGATCATGGACATGGCACGCACGGCGACCAACGTGGCCGGGCAGATCGTGGTGCCGATCATCGTCTCCCGCGGTGAGGGCCTGCTCGACGACGAGGTGCTCAACGCCCCGAGCACGCCGCCGCTGCTCAGCGACACCGGCGCCACGCCGAGCCGTCGCCCGGAGCCGTCGCCCGCCTGATCGGTCGGCGTGCTCAGGAAGTCGGGCAGGGACGCAGGTCGGTTTCGCTGAGCCGGACGTCCGGCCAGCCCCGCAGCTGCGACGGCACCGAGTAGCGCTTGGTGCAGCCTGCCTGCTTCCCGCTCAGATCGAAGACCTCGGCCAGCACCGGCCCGCGCGGACACCCCGGCGCGGCCGGTGCGGCCGAGGCGCATTCGTGCCGGACCACCACCACCTCCGGCGCCGCGTCCCCGGCCACCTGCGCGAGCAGTACCCGGCCGGCGTCGGAGAAGTACAGCCGGTCCGACTGGCGCCAGGTGTCCGACGGCGCCACCAGCAGTTCCGCGATCACCCCGCCCTGGTAGTCGCCGTGCACCAGGCAGGCGGCCAGCTGGCCGTCCACGCACTGCAGCGAGTCCTGCCGGACGGCCACGTCCATCGAGGCCAGCGCGCTCTCCAGGACGAAGTCCGAGCCGAGCCCGCCGAACCGCACGTGCGCCGACCGGCCATCCGGATCGGCGAGCAGCTCGGCCGTGGTGCCCTTGACCGGCTGGCTGGCCAGCACCTGGCACGCCCTCGGCCCGCATTCCGACGCGGCACCGGCCGAGGTCGGCTCACCACCGGCACCCGGCACGGCGGTTTCCGGCGTGCCTGGACGCAGCAGGACCGCCGTCACCAGCGCGCCCGCCGTGATCAGCACCGCCAGCACCGCCGTCACCACGATCGAACGCGGAGCAGCCACTTCCCCTCCTCTCCCGCCTTCCGCAGAGTAGGCGGTGTCCGGCGAGTCGGCTCGCGGTCTTCGCGCCCAGGCGGGAGTCGGCGTCGCTCCCCGTATCCGAGTCTGCTCTAATCGTGACGGTGACCATGCTCAAGCAGACACAGGGATTCCCGCCCGCCGTGTACCTGCCGACCGGGCCGAGGTACGCCTCCGAGACCGAAGCCATCGTCGAGCTGCGGCGAACCGCGGACGGCCGCACGGCCCTGCTCGCGTACTCCGCCCTCGACCGGCTGGTCAACTGCTGCGGTGACCAGCAGTCCTGGGTGCTGATGCGCACCGACAAGCTGGACAAGATCCACGCGGCGCAGCCGTTCGACGTCGCCTACCTCGACCTGGACATCCCGGCCTCGCACCGGATCAGCTGACCGACCCGAACCGAAGAGGCACTTCCCACCACCCGGGAAGTGCCTCTTCATCGCGCCGTTCCGGCTTTAGCATGTGGACTCCCGGCTAGCGAAGGATTCCCATGCCCCGCCCCGCACTGTTCCCCATCGCCGCGGCCGTGGTGCTCGCCACCGCGGCCTGCAACGCGTCCTCGAACCAGGCTTCCGCGCCCGCGACGGACGGCAAGTCGTTCGTCCTGGTCACCCCGAACCCGGTCGGCGTCAACGACTTCCTCAAGCTGTCCGTGAAGGGCATCGGCGACGCCGCGCAGGCACACGGCGCCACCACCAGGACCTACGAGAGCAGCGATCCGGCGAGCATCCAGCAGAACGTCGCGGCCGCCGTGCGCGACAAGCCGGACGTGATCGTCGCGGTCGGTTTCAACTTCGCCGACGTGCTGGCGCAGGAGGCCGAGCGCAACCCGCAGCAGCAGTTCCTCTTTGTCGACTCCTGCACCGAAAAGCCGTTCCCGAACGTCACCTGCGCCACTTTCCGCGAGTACGAGGCCAGCTACCTGGCCGGGGCGCAGGCCGGGCTGCTGACCAAGACCGGCAAGGTCGGCGCGGTGGTGGTGCTGGATTCCCCGCAGTTCCACCGGTTCTCCGACCCGTTCGGCGAAGGCGCGAAGAAGACCAGGCCGGACGTGGCCTTCAGCCAGTTGTTCATCGGCGGGCAGAACCCGTTCAACGACCCGGCCCGCGCGAAGGAACTGGCGGGCACGCTCGCCGGGAACGGCGTCGACCAGGTGATGGGCGCGGCTTCGGCGGCCGGGAACCTCGGTGTGTTCGAAGCGGCCAAGGCCGGTGGTTTCTTCGCGTACGGAGTGGACGCCAACCAGTGCCCGGCCAGCCCCGGTCAGGTGGTGGACAACGTGGTCAAGCGCACCGACGTGGTGATCGCGGACGGCATCAAGGCGATCCTCGACGGCAAGCCGGGAACCGCGCGGTCGTACGGCCTGGCCGAGGACGGCCTCGGGCTCAACGGCCTGCTTCCGGACGTGGCCACCTCGCAGTGCGTCATCGCGCAGCACCCGGAAGTCATCGACCAGGTGCGCGAACTGCGTGACCAGATCGTGGCGGGCACCATCAAGGTGACCGACCCCGCCGCCGGATGACCGCGGTCGAACTTCGCGGGATCACCAAACGGTTTCCCGGGGTCGTCGCCAACGACGGGGTGGACCTGAGCGTCGAACGCGGTGAGATCCACGCGCTGGTCGGGGAGAACGGCGCGGGCAAGACCACGCTGATGTCCATTTTGTACGGCACGCAACGGCCGGACGCGGGCACCGTGGAACTGTTCGGCGAACCGGCGCGCGGGCACGGCCCCGCCGACCGGATCGCCGCCGGGATCGGCATGGTGCACCAGCACTTCATGCTCTTCGGCGGGCTGACCGTGACCGAGAACGTGGTCTACAACCGGGGTGTGCTGGCGCGGCGGGCGCGGGCCGAGGTGGCCGGGCTGATCGAGCGGTACGGTCTCGGCCTCGATCCGGACGCGCGCGTGCGGGACCTGCCGATCGGGGTGCGGCAGCGGGTCGAGATCCTGAAGCTGCTGTACCGCGATTCGAAGATCCTCATCCTGGACGAGCCGACCGCGGTGCTCACGCCCGCCGAGGCTGACCGGTTGTTCGAGGTGTTGCGCGAGCTGGCCGGCGAAGGCCGCAGCGTCATCCTGGTCACGCACAAGCTGCGCGAGGTGCTGGCGATCAGCTCGCGCGTGACGGTGCTGCGGGACGGTCGTCGTGTCGCCGGGCTGCAAACGGCGGACACCACCGCCGCCGAACTCGCTCGCGCGATGACCGGACGCGACATCGAACTCGACGTCATCCAGCCACCGGGTACACCAGGCGAGGTGGTGCTCGACGTGCGCGGGCTGACCGTGCCAGGTGGGGCGAAACCGTTGGTGGACAACGCTTCGGTGACCGTGCGAGCCGGGGAGATCCTCGGGGTCGCCGGAGTCGCGGGCAACGGCCAGAGCGAGTTCGCCGAAGCGCTCGCCGGGTTGCGCGCGTTCACCGGCAGCGTCTCGTTGCAAGGGAAGCCGCTCACGCGGTCCTCGGTCGCGTACCTGCCGGAGGATCGCGGTGAGGTCGGTTCCGCGCAGACGGCGAGCCTCGCGGAGAACCTGGTCGTCGGGTATCACCGGAGCGGCCTGCTCCAGCCCGCGAAAATGCGTTCGCACGCGCGGCGCATCGTCGAGCGGTTCAACGTGAAGGCCGCTTCGGTGACCGCGCCGATCGGCGATCTCTCCGGCGGGAATCAGCAGAAAGCCTTGCTGGGCCGGGAACTCACGCGGGACGCGCCACTGTTGATCGCCGAGCAGCCGACCCGGGGGGTGGACATCGGCTCGGTGCGCGACATCCATGCCGAACTCGTCGCGCACCGGGATGCCGGGCACGCGATCGTGGTGGTTTCCGCCGAGCTGAGCGAAATCCGCGGTCTGGCCGACCGGGTGGTCGTCTTCTTCGACGGCCGGATCGTGGCTTCACTGGACAAGGCGGAGGCCACCGAGGAACGCCTGGGCCTGGCGATGGCGGGAGAACCTTCATGACCGGGGACCCAGCCGATGTCACGGCGGGCGGCGGCCAACGCGCGAGGCGCGGCATGAGGCTGTCCAGACGCTGGGCTGTCGTGTTCGCGTTGCTCGGGGCGTTTGTGCTGGGCACGCTCATCCTGGCCGGTACCGGCGCCGACCCGATCAGCGCGTACTCCGCGATCATCACCGGCGCGTTCGGCGCCGACGGCTTTCCCGGCACACTCGCGTACGCGGTGCCCGTGGTCGGCATGGCCGTCGCGCTGGCGGTGCCGCTCCGGGCGGGCATGGTCAACCTCGGCGGCGAGGGACAGCTCGTGCTGGGCGCGATCACCGGCACCGTGATCGGGTTGTCCAGTCCACTGCCCGCCGTGCCGACGGTGGTCCTCGCGCTACTCGGCGGCGCGCTCGCCGGGGCCGCGTACGCCGCGCTCGCCGCGTTCTTCGAGAACAAGCTGGGCGTCCCGCTCCTGGTGAGCACGCTGCTGCTCAGCTACCCGGCGATGTCGTTCGCCTCCTACCTGGTGCGCTTCCCGCTGGCGGACGCCGGTTCGAGCCTGCCCCAGTCGGAACAGCTGCCGGACGGCGTCGCGCTGGAAGTCACCGGCACCGGGCTCGCACTGGTCGCCGTCGCCGCGCTCGCGTACGTGGTGGTCGACGCGCGTGCCCCGATCGGTTACGAAATCAGGATGACCGGCCTCGGCGCGCGGTTCGCCGCGTACGCCGGGATCAGCAGGCCACGCCTGACACTGCGCGTGCTCGCCACGTCCGGCGGGCTCGCCGGACTGGTCGGCGCGATCATGGTGCTCGGCTTCCCGCACCGGTTCATCGACGGCGCGCTGATCACCCCCACCTACACCTGGATCGGCCTGCTGGCCGCGTTGCTGGCCGGGGCGAACCCGCTGGGGACGGTGATCGCCGCGTTCTTCTTCGCGGCGATCACCAACGGCGGTTTCGAGGCCGAACGCGTGACGCAGGCTCCCCGCGAGCTGACGGCGGTGTTGCAGGCCGTGATCATCATCTTCCTGGCCTCGGCGACCGGGGTGCTCAAACGACGGAAGGCGGGCGTGCGGTGAACTTCGACCTCGCCCTGCTCTCGTCCGTGCTGCGCGCGGTGACCCCGATCCTGTTCGCCGCGCTGGCCGGCGCGCTCTGCCAGCGCGCGGGCGTGTTCAACATTTCACTCGAGGGCACCATGCTGGTCGGCTGCTTCGCCGCGGTGGCGGGCAGCTGGTTCACCGGCAACCCGTGGCTCGGCGTGGTGGCCGCGGTGCTGGCGTCGGCCGCGTACTCGCTGATTCTGGCGATCGGCTCGGTCGCGCTCGGCGGTGACCCGATCGTGTTGTCGATCGCGATGAACCTGCTGGCCGTCGGCCTGACCAGTTTCCTGCTGCGCACCGTCTTCGGCACCACCGGCAGCTTCAGCGATCCCGGTCTGCGCGGGCTGGACCCGGTGCTGTTCGGGCATTCGCCGCTGGTCTACGCCGCGTGGGTGGCGGTGGCCGTGCTCGCCTTCCTGCTCTACCGCACCACGTGGGGGCTGAAGGTGCGCGGCATCGGCGAGAACGCCGAGGCGGCGGCCAATCTCGGGGTGAACGTGGCCCGCGAGCGCTACCGGGTGATCATCGCCGGCGGCGCGCTGTGCGGACTGGGCGGCGCCCAGCTCGCGCTGGGCAACGTGACGTTGTTCTCCGAGAACATGACCGCCGGACGCGGCTGGATCGCCGTGGTCGCGGTGATGCTCGGCATGGCCGCGCCGGTCGGTGTGCTGCTGGCCGCGCTGCTGTTCGGGCTGGCCGAGGGCCTTGGCTTCCGGTTGCAGGGCCTCGGCCTGCCGCAGCAGGCAACCGACGCGGCGCCGTACGTGGTCACCTTGCTGGCCTTGTTTTCCCAGCGGCTCTTCCGCCGCGAAAGGAGCACCGCATGACTGGTTCGACACTGCCGGTCACCGGCATCCCCCGATCGGGGCTGCCCCCGCTGGCGGTGGTGGTCGGCGCACCACAGCGCGCCACCGACATCGCGGCCCGGCTCGACAACGCCGAACTCGCCGGGGAGAACCGCGAATACCGCACGTACACCGGTTCCTGGCGCGGCACCGAAGTCACCGTGGCATCGCACGGGGTCGGCGGACCGGGCGCGGTGTGCTCGTTCGCCGAACTCACCGAAGCGGGTGTGCGCACCTTCCTCCGGCTCGGCACCGCGGGCTCGCTGCGCAAGGACATCCACAGCGGCGACCTGGTGATCGCCGAGGCGGCGGTCCGCGACGACGGCGTCAGCCAGCAGCTCGTGCCCGCGGAGTACCCGGCCTTCGCCACCGCGGAAACCGTTCCGGCGCTGGTCGGCTCGGCCCGCGCGCACGGGGTCCCGTTCCACCGCGGTGTGGTCTGGACACGCGCGGCGTTCTCCCCCGGCGTGCTGCGGCTGCCGATGCGCGAGTACCTCGCCGCCGGGGTGATCGCCATCGAGATGGAGCTTTCGGCGCTGTTCGTCTTCGCCGGGTTGAATGGATTGGCCGCGGGTGGTGCGCTGGTGATCGACGGCAACGCGGCGGGTGACGACGTGGGGCCGTCGACCTACGACCCCCATCGCGACGTGGTCGCCGACGGGGTGCACCGGGCCGGCTCGGTGGTGCTGGACGCGTTGATCGGGATGGGAAAAACGGATGAGTGACTGGCAGGCGGTGGCGGCGGAGGTCGCCGAGAAGCTGCGCGGGGACGCGGTCGAGCGGGAGGAACGCGGCGCCGAGCCCCGCGCCGAGATCGAGCTGCTGCGGGAATCCGGCCTGCTGCGCCTGCTCATCCCGGCCGAGCACGGCGGCGCGGGCGGCGACTGGCCGCTGGCCCACCGGGTGATCCGGCGGATCGCCGCCGCGGACGGCTCGCTCGGGCACCTGCTCGGTTACCACTACTTCCAGCTGTGGCGCACCAGGCTCTTCGACACCCCGATCGCGGACCGGCTGGAGCGCGAAAGCGCGGCGGGCAACTGGTTCTGGGCCGGGGTCAGCAATCCGCGGGACGCGGCGCTCGAACTGCGGCCCGCCGACGGCGGGTTCACCGTGCACGGCCGGAAGTTCTTCGCCACCGGCGCCTCGGTGGCCGACCGGCTGATCGTCAGCGGCACCTGGACGGACACCGAGCGCAAGGCCACCTTCACCGTGCCCGCGCGCACCGAGGGCATCCGGTTCCTCGGTGACTGGAACAATCTCGGGCAGCGCCTGTCGGCCAGCGGCGGGGTCGAGTTCACCGACGTCTTCGTGTCCGAAAACGAGCTGCTCGGCCACCAGCCCGGCGAAGGTGAACCCCGGCGGTGGCGGGATTCGCTGGCGCCACTGGGTTTCCAGCTACTGCTCGCCCAGGTGCAGGTCGGCATCGCCGGTGGCGCACTGGCCGAGGGTGCGCGCTACACCTCCGAAAGCTCCCGCGCCTGGCCGATGTCCGGTGTGGACAGAGCAGCCGAAGACCCGCACGTGCTGGCCGCCTACGGCACGCTGGCATCGCGGCTGACCGCGGCGGAACTGCTGGTGGACGCGGCCGCCGCGGCGTTCGACGAAGCCGCGCGGGAGGTCGACGAGCGCAAGCGCGGAGAACTCGGCATCCTGCTGTCCAAGGCGAAGGTGGTCAGCACCGAGGTGGCACTGGAGATCGGCAACCGGATCTTCGAGCTGACCGGCGCGCGGGCGACCGGCGCGAAGTACGGCATGGACCGGTTCTGGCGCAACGCCCGCACGCTGACCCTGCACGATCCGGTCGCCTACAAGGCCACCGAGGTGGGCAGGCACCTGCTCGACGGTGAGTTCCCGCCGATCACCGGGTACAGCTGATGGCCACGCCGATCCTGGCCGACAGCGTGCGCCTAGCCGACGACGGCGTGCACATCCTCGACCGGCGGGTGTTCCCGTTCGAGCGGGTGTGGGTGCACTGCCGCACCGTCGAAGAGGTGGCCAAGGCCATCGAGGACATGGTCACCCAGTCCTCCGGCCCGTACTTCGCCGCGCTCTGGGGCATGGTGCTGGCCGCGCGCTCGGCCGCGGATCTGCCCGCCGACGGGGCGCGGGCCGCGCTGGGAGTCGCCGGTGACCGGCTGATCGCCAGCCGGTCGACGAACAACCACCTCGGCAAGGCCGTGCGCGCCGTTCTGTCCGAAGTGGACTCTTCCGGCGGCGATCTGGTCGAAGCCGCACTCCGTGGCGCTCGGGCCGGTGACGAGCTGTACCGCTCCCGCAGCCGCGCGCTCGGCGAGTACACAGTGGACCTGCTGCCCGACGGTGCCAGGGTGCTCACGCACTGCTGGGCCGACCTGTACCTGACCGAAACCGTGGCCGCGGCCCAGCGACGCGGCAAGGAACTCAGCTTCTTCTGCACCGAAACGCGGCCGTACCTGCAGGGCGCCAGGCTGACCGCGGAAACGCTGGCCGAAATGGGCGTGCCGGTCACGCTGGTCACCGACGGCATGGGCGCCGCGCTGTTCCGCGAGGGCCTGGTGGACGCGCTGGTCACCGCCGCGGACCGGGTCAGCATGGACGGGCACGTGGTCAACAAGATCGGCACGCTCGGCCTGGCGGTGGCCGCCAGGGCGTTCGGCGTGCCGTTCCACGCCCAGGTGCAGGCTCCGGACCTGGGCGCACCGACCGCCGCCGACGTCCCGATCGAGTACCGCGACGGCGACGAGGTGCTGCACACGCTCGGACGGCGGACCGCGAGCACCCGCGTCCAGGGCCTCTACCCCGCCTTCGACGTGACCCCGCCGGAGTTCGTCACCACCGTGGTCACCGACCGTGGTGCACTGGCCCCGGCACGACTGCACGACTACTACCGGCAAGGAGAGCAGTGACCGAGCGCCTGACCACCCGCTGGGTGGTCCTCGACATCGAAGGCACGATGACCGCCACCAGTCAGGTCCACGTGGTGCTCTACGACTACGCCCGGCCCCGGCTCGGCCCCTGGATCGACGAGCACCCGGAGGACCCGCGGGTCACCGGCGCGGTCGCCGCCGTCCGCGAGGAAGCGGGCCTGCCCGCCGACGCCGGCACCGGGGAAGTGGTGCGCGTACTGCATTCCTGGATGGACGAGGACAAGAAGGCCGCCCCGCTCAAGGCGTTGCAGGGCCTGATCTGGGAACGGGGTTACGCACGCGGGGAACTGACCTCCGAGTACTTCCCCGACGTCGTCCCGGCGTTGGAGGCGTGGCGGGACCGCGGGCTGGCGCTGGCCGTGTTCTCCTCCGGGTCGGTCGCCGGGCAGATCGCGTCCTTCTCGAACACCACCGAAGGCGATCTGCGCCCGTTCTTCCGCCACCACTTCGACACGGTGAACGCGGGCCCGAAGCGCGAAGCCGCGTCCTACCACGCGATCGCACACGGCCTCGGCGACCCGCTGCCGTCGGAGATCCTGTTCCTCTCCGACGTCCCGGCCGAACTGGACGCCGCGAAGACCGCGGGCTGGCAGGTCGTCGGCCTGGCGCGCGCCGGTGAGCCGTACGAGAAGGCCGATTTCGGCTTGCACCGCACGGTCGCGTCGTTCGCCGATCTGGAAATCGAGCTCTCATGAGCTTTCCGGGGGTCCGGGGGTCGTCCCCCGAGCAATGTCACGGCGTGCTGGACCTGGCCGGGCGTGCGCTCGCCGCCGAATCCGCGCGGTACGAGGCAATGGGCTGGATGCGCGGCACCTCGGGCAATCTCTCGGTCACGCTCTCGCGCGATCCGCTGCGGCTGGCGGTCACCGCGAGCGGGCTGGACAAGGGCGCGCTGACCGCGGGAGACGTGGTCGAAGTGGACGCCGACGGCCAGGCGGTACCCGGCCAGGTCAAGGCACCGTCGGCCGAAGCGGGACTGCACGCGCGGATCGCGGGTGCGGCCGGTGCGGGCGCGGTGGTGCACGTCCACGCGATGGCGCCGGTGCTGGCCGCGGAGTTCTGGCCGGACGGCGTCGAACTGCGCGACCTGGAGATGCTCAAGGGCTTCGGCCGCCGCGCGCACGACGACGTGGTGACCGTGCCGGTGGTGCCCAACGACCAGGACATGCGCGTGCTCGGCGACGCCTTCGAAGCCGGGTTCCGCGCCGACACCCCCGCGCTGATCGTCGCGCGGCACGGCATCTACGTCTGGGGCGACGACCTCGCGCACGCGCGCCAGCGTCTCGAGTGCCTGGAATGGCTGCTTCGCTTCAGAACCCGCTTGTACCGTGCATTCGAGGGGTCTCCCCAGTGAGAACAGGTGAAAGGTGGCCATCATGACCCTGCTGACCGTCTGGGCGGACCAAGATCCCGCCACGGTGCTCCGGCGCACCACCGACGCCGCTGAGATCGGCGACGTGCTGGGCGAGCTGGGGGTCAAGTTCGACCGGTGGCCGGTCCGGGAGCTGCCCGCCACGCCGACCGAGGAGCAGGTGCTCGACGCCTACCGCGCCGAGGTCGACGAGGTGATCCGCACCGAGGGCTACACCTTCGTCGACGTCAAGCAGCTGAGCCCGGACGATCCCGGCGCGGCCGAGGCGCGGGCGAAGTTCCTCAGCGAGCACACCCACGACGACGACGAGGACCGCTTCTTCGCGCGCGGCTCGGGGGTGTTCTACCTGCACATGGCGGGAAAGGTGCACGCCGTGCTGTGCGAGGCGGGCGATCTGCTCAGCGTGCCGGCGAAGACCACGCACTGGTTCGACATGGGCACGCGGCCGGACTACGTGTCCATTCGGTTCTTCCACGATACAGATGGCTGGGTCGGGGATTTCCTGGAGAAATCCATCGCGGATCGCTTCCCCCCGATGGACGAGCTGACCCGCGAGGGTGACTCGCCTCTCAAGACGAACTCGACGCCAAGTCCGTAAACTGCTGCGAAGCCAGTAGCCACACATGGAGGTAGGGCGTGCCCGAAGCAGCCAGCGCGAGCCAGGGCGGACCGGTGACGAAGGTGCTGGTCGCCAACCGCGGTGAGATCGCGGTACGGGTCATCCGAGCAGCCAAGGACGCGGGCATCGCCAGCGTCGCGGTCTACGCCGATCCCGATCGCGACGCCCCGCACGTCCGGCTCGCCGACGAAGCTTTCGCACTCGGTGGGAACACCGCGGCGGAAAGCTACCTGGTCTTCGACAAGCTGCTCGACGTCGCCGCCCGCTCCGGCGCCGACTCGGTGCACCCCGGTTACGGCTTCCTCTCCGAGAACGCCGACTTCGCGCAGGCCGTGCTGGACGCCGGGCTGACCTGGATCGGCCCGCGCCCGCAGGCCATCCGCGACCTCGGTGACAAGGTGACCGCGCGGCACATCGCGCTCAAGGCGGGCGCGCCGCTGGTGCCGGGCACCAAGGAGCCGGTGGCCGGGGCCGAGGAGATCATCGCCTTCGCCGAGGAGCACGGGCTGCCGGTGGCCATCAAGGCCGCGTTCGGCGGTGGTGGCCGCGGGCTGAAGGTGGCCAGGACCATCGAGGAGATCCCCGAGCTGTTCGAGTCGGCCACCCGCGAGGCGGTGGCGGCGTTCGGCCGTGGCGAGTGCTTCGTGGAGCGCTATCTGGACAAGCCGCGCCACGTCGAGGCGCAGGTGCTGGCCGACCAGCACGGCAACGTGATCGTGGTCGGCACCCGTGACTGCTCGCTCCAGCGGCGGCACCAGAAGCTGGTGGAGGAGGCCCCCGCGCCGTTCCTCTCCGACGAGCAGCGCGCCACCATCCACAGCTCCGCCAAGGCCATCTGCGCCGAAGCGCGGTACTCCGGTGCCGGCACGGTCGAGTACCTGGTCGGCACCGACGGCACCATCTCCTTCCTGGAGGTGAACACCCGGCTCCAGGTGGAGCACCCGGTCTCCGAGGAGACCACCGGCCTCGACCTGGTGCGCGAGCAGTTCGCCATCGCGCGCGGGGAGAAGCTGCGCTTCACCGAGGACCCCGAGCCGCGCGGGCACTCGATCGAGTTCCGGATCAACGGCGAGGACGCCGGGCGGAACTTCCTCCCGGCTCCCGGCACGGTGTCCAACTTCGTCGCGCCGAGCGGTCCGGGCGTCCGGGTCGACTCGGGTGTGGAGTCCGGCAGCGTGATCGGCGGGCAGTTCGACTCGATGCTGGCGAAGCTGATCGTCACCGGTTCCGACCGCGAGAACGCGCTGGAGCGCAGCCGCCGCGCGCTGGACGAGCTGGTCGCCGAGGGATTGGCCACGGTGATCCCGTTCCACCGCGCGATCGTGCGCGACCCGGCGTTCATCGGGGACGGCAAGCAGTTCAGCGTGCACACCCGCTGGATCGAGACCGAGTTCGACAACCAGATCGAGCCGTTCACCTCGCCCGCCGAGGTCGAGGACGAGGAGCAGCCGCGGCAGAACGTGGTGGTCGAGGTCGGCGGGCGGCGGCTGGAGGTCAGCCTGCCCGGCAACCTGGCACTCGGCGGCGGTGGTGGCGGTGGCGCCGCGGTGGCCAAGGCCAAGCCGCGCAAGCGCAGCGGTGGCGGAAAGACCGCGGTCAGCGGTGACGCGGTGACCGCGCCGATGCAGGGCACCATCGTCAAGGTCGCGGTCGAAGAGGGCCAGCGGGTCGAGGCGGGCGAGCTGATCGTGGTGCTGGAAGCGATGAAGATGGAGAACCCGGTCACCGCACACAAGTCGGGCACGGTCACCGGCCTGACCGCCGAAGTGGGCGCCGCGGTCTCCCAGGGCACCGCACTCCTCGAACTGAAGGACTAGGGCGGTACAGCCGTAGACTTCTCCCATGGGTGACAACCCGGGTGAGATGCGGCTGAGCAACGCCGAGCGGCAGGAGGCGCTGGACGCGCTCGAAGAGCACGTCCGCACCGGCAGGCTCGACGTGGACGAGTACGCCGACCGCTCGGCCAAGGTCACCGTGGCCACCCGGCGCGGGGAGCTGGAACCGCTGTTCGCGGACCTCCCCGCGCCGCACCCGAGCGTGCTCAGCCGCGAGCTGTTCACCCCGTCCATCACCGGCCCCGCCCCGCGGCTGACGCCTGCCCAGGCGCTGGCCGCGAAGGCGGTGCCGATCACCGCGGTGATCGCGCTGGTGCTGTTCTTCACCGTGGCCCGCGGTTTCTGGCCGGTCTTCCTGCTGCCCGCGGCCGCCGCCCTGCTGGCGGGCAGCTTCGGCCGGCGCGACCGGCGTGGGTAGGACACGCCCTCGACCATCCACCGATCGGTGGATGGGTTCTGGCGAGATCGCCGACCTTTCACCCAGTTTTCCGCTGCGATGATGAATCGCGGGAAACGGGAGGTGAGGATGTTGGTCGGAGTACTGCCGACCACGCTGGACCGCCGCGGTGAGCGTCGTGCGGGCTGCGTGTTCGCCGCCGTCGGGCTCGCCGGGCTGGCCATCTCGGCGGCCTGGCACCTGCTCACCGCGCCCGACGCGATCAACGCCACCAGCACGCTCGTGCTGATCGGCACGGCCGCGCTGTGGATGCCGCTGGTGATCTGGGTGTTCCCCCGCCGGTCCTCGGACCCGGCGCTGGTGGTCCTCTACTACCTGGGCTTTCTCGCGCTGGCCACCGCACTGAGCCCCCGCGGCGACGGCTTCAGCGTGTTCGCCTCGGTCGGCTACCCGCTGGCGTTCGGCCTGCTCACGCCCCGGATGAGCTTCTTCGGCGTGGCCGCGACCGCGATCCTGCCGATCCTCGCGCGCGGCGGCACGGACGGCCCGACCTGGGTCACCCTGGTCTCGGTGGCCGCGCCCCTGCTCTACGCGGGCTGGGTGGTCGGCTCGGAGAGCGAGAAGCGCCGCCGGTCCAACGCCCAGCTCGAAGAAGCCAACGCGAAGCTGGAGGCGGCGCTGGAGGAGAACGCCGGGCTGCACGCCCAGTTGCTCAGCCAGGCCAGGGAAGCCGGGGTGCTCGACGAACGCCAGCGCATGGCGGGCGAAATCCACGACACCATCGCGCAGGGCCTGGCGGGGATCATCACCCAGCTTCAGGCCGCCGAGCGCAGCGGCTCCGACGCCGGGCGGCGGCAGCGCCACCTCGACAACGTGCACGCGCTGGCCAGGGAGAATCTGACCGAGGCCCGGCGCTCGGTGCGCGCGCTGCGCCCGGAACGCCTGGCCGACTCCCGGCTCCCGGACGCGATGGCCGAACTCGGCCGCACCTGGACCGACACCTCCGGCGTCGCGGTCAAGGTGGAGGTCACCGGGGATCCGCGCCCGCTGCTGCCGGACCTGGAGGTCACCCTCTACCGCGTCGCGCAGGAGGCGCTGACCAACGCGGGCAAGCACGCGAAGGCCACCCGCGTCGCGCTCACACTGTCCTATGTGGACGACGTGGTGATGCTGGACGTGCGGGACGACGGCGTCGGCTTCACCCCGGCGGCGAACGGGGTGCCCGCGGGCAGCGAGGGCTTCGGCCTGTCCGGGATGCGCCAGCGGGTGCAGCGGGTGGCGGGCACGCTGGCCGTCGAGAGCGCGCCCGGCGAAGGCACCACGATCAACGCCCAGCTACCGGCCATCGTCACCGCGAACGGAGAACCCACATGATCAGGCTGCTGCTGGTGGACGACCACCCGATCGTCCGTGACGGCCTGCGCGGCGCGTTCGTCGGCGAAACCGATCTGGAGATCGCCGGTGAGGCCGCCGACGGCGCCGAAGCACTGGTGCTGGCGGGCGCGCTGGCCCCGGACGTGGTGCTGATGGACCTGCGCATGCCGCGGATGGACGGGGTGGCCGCGATCCGCGAACTCCGCGAGGTCGCGCCGGACACCAAGGTGCTGGTGCTGACCACCTTCGACTCCGAGGCCGACGTGCTGCCCGCGATCGAAGCGGGTGCCACCGGGTACCTGCTCAAGGACGCGCCCACCGCCGAACTGCTGCGCGCGGTGCGGGCGGCGGCCAAGGGCGAGTCGGTGCTCTCCCCGGCGGTGGCGGTGAAACTGCTCGGCCAGATGCGGGCACCGGCACAGAAGAACACGCTGACCAAACGCGAGATGGAGGTGCTCGAACTGGTCGCCGACGGGGCCACCAACCGGATGGCCGCGGCGAAGCTGTTCATCAGCGAGGCCAGCATCAAAACGCACCTGCTGCACATCTACGCCAAGCTGGAGGTGCGCGACCGCGCGGCGGCGGTCGGCGAGGCGTACCGGCGAGGCTTGCTGAGCTGATCTCGTGGGTATCTTCATCGCGTGGAACCGGTGGAGATCAACGCGGGAACGTACTACCTGCGGCAGTTGCGCGCGGACGACCTGATGGACGACCGGCCGGCGCTGGTCGAAGCATTCGCCGATCCGGTGCATCGCCGGTACGTGCCGAACTACCCGATCAAAACGCTCGAAGCGGCCGGCGACTACGTGGCGCTGCGTGCGCGGGAATGGGCCGACGGCACCCGCTGCTCGTGGGCCATCGCCGAACCGACCACCGGCGACCTGCTCGGGGAGGTCGGGCTGAAGCAGGTCGACCTGGTCGCGGGCACCGCCGAGGCGGCGATCTGGGTGCACCCGCGCGCGCGGAGCAAGGGCGTCGGCACGCTGGCCGTGGACGCGGCACTGCGCTTCGGGTTCGGGGCACTGGGCCTGAAACTGGTCGAATACCGGCACGCCGAGACGAACGAAGCGTCGGCGAAGATCGCGCGGCGCTGCGGGTTCACGCAGATCGGCGAGGCCGTGGTGCCGACCGCGGGCGAGAAGGACCTGGTGTGGACAAAAGCTTCTTCCTGAACCGCGTGCTCGAGGTCTTCGACGAGTACGCCGACCGCGTCCTGTTCCGTCATTCCACAGTGGACATGACCTACGCGGAAGCGGGACGGCGCCTCCGGCGCGTGCACGCCGCGCTGCCTCCGCTGGCCGGGAAGACCGTCGCGATCTCGGCGGGCAACGAGCCGGACGCGATCCTCACCCAGCTGGCCGCGCAGTTGCGTGGTGGTCGCGTGTTGCTGATCGCCGCCTCCGCCCCGCCGTCGGATCGGCGGGCCGCGCTCGACGAGGCGGCAGCCGTGCTGCTGGATCCCGCCTCGCTCGACGCCGACCCGGTCGAGATCGACCTGCCCGAACGCGCCGAGACCGTGTTCACCTCCGGCGGCACCACCGGTCCGCCGAAGCTGATCCGGCATTCCGGCACCTACGAGGGCATGGTGCACGTCTTCCACCCCGACCCGGCGGGCCCGAACCGCACCCTGGTGGTCGCGCCGATCACGCACCTGACCGGCAACGCCGCGGTGCTCGGCGCCCTGCTCTGCGGGGACACCGTGGTGCTGCACCGCGGTTTCGACCCCGGCGCGGTGGTCACCGCGCTGACCGAGGACCGGATCACCCGGTTCAGCCTCACCCCGGCACGGCTCGGCGCGCTGCTCGACCACCCCGGACTCGCCGACGCCGACCTGAGCGCGTTGCGCGCGGTCTCGCTCGGCGCCAGCCCGCTGCCGGTGCACCGGCTGGAGCAGGCGCTCGCGGTGTTCGGCCCGGTCGTCGGCCAGGGCTACGGGCTGACCGAGGCGCCGATGATCGCCTCCATCACCGCCGCCGAGTACGAGGGGCACCCTTCGCGACTCGCCTCGGTCGGCCGGATCGTGCCCGGCATGCGCGCCCGCATCGACGACGGCGAGGTGCTGGTGCAGGGGCTGTCCTTGATGGACGGTTACCTGGACCGGCCGTTCGAAAGCGAGTGGCTGCGCACCGGCGACCTCGGTCACTTCGACGAGGACGGTTACCTCTACCTGCACGGCCGCGCGGACGACGTGATCATCACCGGCGAGCACGGCACGAAGGTGCACCCGGCGCGCGTCGAGGAGGTGCTCGGCGCGCACCCGCGCGTGCGTCAGTCGGCCGTGATCGGACGGTCCACTCCGGACGGTGTGGTGCTGCACGCCGTGGTGGTCCCCGACGGCGAGGTGACCGCCGGGGAACTCCAGGCCCATGTGGCCGCCGAACTGGCCGGGGCGCACTTCGTCCCGGCCAGCGTCGAGTTCGCCACCGGGCTACCGCTCACCCACATCGGCAAACTCGACCGGAAACGGCTCAGCTGACCGGTTCGGTGAGTTTCGACCGGGCTTCCGGGGCGGCGTTGCGGCGTTCGTCGGCGGCTTCGTCGTTCGGCTGCGACTGCGAGTCCCGCTCGGCTTCGACCCGCGCGATGTACACCTCGACCTCGCGCGCGGTCTCCTCGTCGGACCAGCCGAGCACCTCACCCATCAGCTTGGCGACCTGCCGGGCGCAGTCCACCCCGCGGTGCGGGTACTCGATCGAGATGCGGGTGCGCCGGGCGAGCACGTCCTCCAGGTGCAGCGCGCCCTCGTGGCTGACCGCGTACACCGCCTCCACGCCGAGGTAGTCCGGCGCGGCTTCGAGCGGTTTGAGCAGCTCGGGGCGGCCCTCGCCGAGCGCCAGCACCTCGTGCACCAGCGAGCCGTAGCGGTCGAGCAGGTGCCGCACGCGGTACGGGTGCAGTCCGTGCTGCGCGGCCAGGTGGTCGGCCTGGTTGACCAGCGCGTGGTAACCGTCGGCGCCGAGCAGCGGCACCTTGTCGGTGATCGACGGCTGCGGGCGGCCGGGCAGGTCGACGGCCGCGGCCTCGACGGCGTCGGCCGCCATCACCCGGTAGGTGGTGTACTTGCCGCCCGCGATGGCGACCAGCCCCGGCGCCACCCTGGCCACCGCGTGCTCGCGCGAGAGCTTCGAGGTCTCTTCGCTCTCCCCCGCCAGCAGCGGCCGCAGCCCGGCGTAGACGCCCTCGATGTCGTCGTGCGTGAGCGGCGTGGCGAGCACGGTGTTGACGTGCTCGAGCAGGTAGTCGATGTCGTGCTTGGTGGCCGACGGGTGCGCGAGGTCCAGGTTCCAGTCGGTGTCGGTGGTGCCGACGATCCAGTGGTTGCGCCAGGGGATGACGAACAACACGGACTTCTCGGTGCGCAGGATCATGCCCGACTCCGAGACGATCCGGTCGCGCGGCACCACGATGTGCACGCCCTTGCTGGCGCGCACGCGGAACCGGCCGCGGCTGCCGGACAGCCGCTGCAGCTCGTCCGTCCACACCCCGGTGCAGTTGATCACCGCGCTGGCCTGGATGTCGGTCTCGCGGCCGTCCTCGACGTCGCGCACGCGCACCCCGGAGATCCGGTCCGCCTCACGCAGGAAGCGCACCACCTGGGTGGAGGTCCGGACCACGGCGCCGTAGTGCGCGGCGGTGCGGGCCACCGTCATGGTGTGGCGCGCGTCGTCGGCCTGCGCGTCGTAGTAGCGGATGCCGCCGATCAGCGCGTCCCGCTTGAGCGCGGGCACCATTCGCAGCGCGCCCGCCCTGGTCAGGTGCTTCTGGCCGGGCACGGACCGCGCGCCGCCCATGGTGTCGTACATGAACAGCCCGGCCGCGGTGTACGGCCGTTCCCAGACGCGCTTGGTCAGCGGGTAGAGAAAGCTCACCGGCTTGACCAGGTGCGGGGCGAGCCGCGTGAGCATCAGCTCCCGCTCGCGCAGCGCCTCGCGCACCAGGCCGAATTCCAGCTGTTCGAGGTACCGCAGACCACCGTGGAACAGCTTGCTGGACCGGCTCGACGTGCCGGAGGCGAGATCACGCGCTTCGACCAGCGCCACGCGCAGACCGCGTGTCGCCGCGTCGAGCGCCACCCCGGCACCCACCACGCCACCGCCGATGACCACCAGGTCGAAGCTCTCCCCGCCCAGTCGCCGCCATGAGTCCTCGCGGGTCCGCGGCCCCAGTTCGGCCTGGCCGGCCCCACGTGCAGAATCGGTCACCGCATCCTCCTCGACATGCTCGCCGTCCAGCATGTCACGTCTTCAAGCGCCCGCATCCCGGCGAGCGTCCGAGTGTGACTGAGCAGTCTCCGGTTGCTTCACCGCACTTCACCTGATCTTGAAAAATTGAGGCCGTTCGTGCCTGGAAGGTTCGACTACCAACTAGTAGCGTTCCCATGATCGTGGGTCGGCAACGGCGCCGTGGCACGCCGTGATCGACCCTGCGCGCGAAGTGTCCGTTGTGGAGGGACGAGATGGCAGCTGGGGAAATTTTCATCTGGGAGCTGATCGGCACGGCGGTGCTGATCCTGCTCGGTAACGGTGTCGTGGCCAACCACGTGCTCCGCAAGAACAACGGGCACAACACGGGTTTCCTTTTTGTCAACATCGGCTGGGCCTTCGCCGTGTTCGCCGGTGCCAGCATCGCCGCGCCCAGCGGCGCGCACCTCAACCCCGCGGTCACCCTCGGCCTCGCGGTCGCCGGGAAGACGGCGTGGGCCGACGTGCCGATCTACTTCCTCGCGCAGATGCTCGGCGCGATCATCGGCGCGGTGCTGTGCTGGGCCACCTACAAACTGCAGTTCGACGACCACCCCGAGCCGGAGAACACGCTCGGCATCTTCTCCACCGCGCCGCAGATCCCGCACAAGGTGTGGAACCTGGTGACCGAGATCATCGGCACCTTCGTGCTGGTGGCCTGGATCCTGCTCAGCCCGGTGGTCAAGGCGGGTGACGGCGGCGTGCCGGACTTCGGCAACTCGGCGCTGGGATACGCCGGTGTCGCCTTCGTGGTGCTGGTGATCGGCACCTCGCTCGGCGGGCCGACCGGCTACGCCATCAACCCGGCCCGTGACCTCGGCCCCCGCATCGCCTACGCGTTCATCCTGCCGATCCGCAGCAAGGCCAACCCGAACTGGGGCTACTCCTGGATTCCGGTGCTCGGCCCGCTGGTCGGCGGGGCACTCGCGGCCCTACTGTTCCTCGTACTGCCGACGGCCTCCTGACACCCACTGACACCGGAGAGTTGAAGCGAAATGACTTCCTACGTCGCCGCGATCGACCAGGGCACCACGTCCACCCGCATGATGATCTTCAATCACGCCGGCCGCTCGATCGCGGTGGACCAGCGTGAGCACGAGCAGATCTTCCCGCAGGCGGGCTGGGTCGAGCACAACGCCGAGGAGATCTGGGAGAACACGCGCGCGGTGGCCGCCGGGGCGCTGGCCAAGGCGGACATCACCGCCGCCGACATCGCCGCGGTCGGCATCACCAACCAGCGCGAGACCACGCTGGTCTGGGACCGCAAGACCGGCAAGCCGGTGTACAACGCGATCGTCTGGCAGGACACCAGGACCGACAAGATCGTCGAGGAACTGGGCAAGCTTGGTGGTGGCCAGGAGCGCTACCGCGCCAAGACCGGGCTGCCGCTGGCCACCTACTTCTCCGGGCCGAAGATCAAGTGGATCCTGGACAACGTGGACGGCGCGCGGGCCCGCGCCGAGGCCGGTGACCTGCTGTTCGGCAACATGGACACCTGGGTGCTGTGGAACATGACCGGCGGCACCGAGGGCGGGGTCCACGTCACCGACCCGACCAACGCCTCGCGCACCCTGCTGATGGACCTGGACACGCTGTCCTGGGACGCCTCGATCGCCGAGGACATGGGCATCCCGCTGTCCATGCTGCCGGAGATCCGGTCCTCCTCCGAGGAGTTCGGCAAGGTCCGCGAGCGCGGCGCGCTGGCCGGCGTGCCGATCGCCGGCATTCTCGGCGACCAGCAGGCGGCCACCTTCGGGCAGGCCTGCCTGTCCCCCGGCGAGGCCAAGAACACCTACGGCACCGGCAACTTCGTGCTGCTGAACACCGGTACCGAGAAGGTGCTCTCGGAGAACGGCCTGCTCACCACGGTCTGCTACAAGATCGGCTCGAACGACACGGTGTACGCGCTGGAGGGCTCGATCGCGGTCACCGGCTCGCTGGTGCAGTGGCTGCGGGACAACCTCGGCATGATCGGCTCGGCCGCCGAGATCGAGGAGCACGCGCGCAAGGTCGAGGACAACGGCGGCGCCTACTTCGTGCCCGCGTTCTCCGGCCTGTTCGCGCCGTACTGGCGCTCCGACGCCCGCGGCGCGATCGTCGGCCTCACCCGGTTCGTGAACAAGGGCCACCTGTCGCGGGCGGTGCTGGAGGCGACGGCCTTCCAGACCCGCGAGGTCATCGACGCGATGAACGCCGACTCCGGGGTCGCGCTGACCTCGCTGAAGGTGGACGGCGGCATGGTGGTCAACGAGCTGCTCATGCAGTTCCAGGCGGACATCCTCGGCGTGCCGGTGATCCGGCCGGTGGTGAACGAGACCACCGCACTCGGCGCCGCCTACGCGGCGGGCCTGGCGGTCGGCTTCTGGAAGAGCGAGGACGACATCCGCACCAACTGGGCCAAGGACAAGGAGTGGACGCCGCAACTGGACGCCGACACCAGGGAGTCCCAGTACAAGAACTGGAAGAAGGCCGTCACCAAGACCTTCGACTGGGTGGACTGACCCCGCCCGTCCGAGTGAGCCAGCCGTCTGGTCGGCCTCAGCCGGTGCTGGGGCCGACCAGGCAGAACGACACGCCCTGGTTGTCGGTGACCGCGGCCAGCCGCCCGTCCGGCGAGTCGAACGGCGGGTTGAGCACGCTGCCGCCCAGTTCCCGCACCATTTCGGTGCTCTCGTCCGCGTCGGCCACGGCGAAGTAGGTCACCCAGTGCGCGGGCACCTCGCCCGGCACGTCGGCGGGCAATTCGGCCAGCCCGCCCACCGCCTCCCCGCCAAGGGTGAGCGCGGTGTAGCTGAACCCCGGCGCGGAAAGGTCAGCCGAGCCGTAGCCGAAGATCCCGGTGTAGAAGGCTTCGGCGGCGGTCACGTTCGCGGTGAAGCAGTCGTTCCACACCAGCGCGCCCGGCTCGTCGGTGAGCTGGGCGCCGATCCTGGCCCCGGCCTGCCACAGCCCGAACACCGCGCCGCTCGGGTCGCCCACCACGGCGAACCGGCAGTCGTCACCGACCCCGGTGGCCGGCCGGAGGACGCGCCCGCCCGCCCCGGTGATCGCGTGCAGCGTGGCGTCGAGATCGGGCACGGCGAAGTAGGTGGTCCACACCGCGGCGGTGTCCGGCCCGGTCCGCTCCCCGATCCCGGACACCTCGCGTCCCCCGATGGTGCAGCGCAGGCGGCCGGCCCGGTGTTCGAACTCCCAGCCGAACAACTGTCCGTAGAATTCCTTGGCCTTGGTCAGGTCGGAAATCATCAGATCGACCCAGCACGGCATGCCGCGCGGCCACGGTGAATGACGAATGGGCATCAAGATCTCCCGACGTTGACCGTGCTACGCCGGGATTTCTAGCACACCGCACACCATTTTCCACCCACTCGAAATGCGGGCGTGTTTCGCCGCGGTCCGCGATAAACGAACCGAATTCGGGACGGCGAAAATAAGCGGCGTCAGTCCAGGTCGTCGTGGCGCATCAGCTGGCGGCCCGCCTCGGTGATCGACCCCGACAGCGACGGGTACACCGAGAAGGTGAGCGCCAGGTGCTCCACGGTGAGCTGGTTCTGCACGGCGAGCGCGATCGGCAGGATCAGCTCGCTCGCCGTCGGCGCGACCACCACGCCGCCGACGACCACCCCGGTGGCCGGGCGGCAGAACAGCTTCACGAAACCGCGGCGCAGCCCCTCCATCTTGGCGCGGGCGTTGGTGGCCAGCGGCAGCATGATGGTGCGGGCGGGCACCTCGCCGGAGTCGATCGCCTGCTGGCTGATGCCGACCGTGGCGATCTCCGGATGGGTGAACACGTTCGCCGCGACGGTCTTCAGCTTGATCGGCGCCACGCCCTCACCGAGCGCGTGCCACATCGCGATGCGGCCCTGCATGCTGGCGACCGAGGCGAGCATCAGCACGCCGGTGCAGTCACCGGCGGCGTAGATGCCGGAGACGTTGGTGCGCGAGACGCGGTCCACCGTGATGAACCCGCCCGGCCCCGGCTCGATGCCGACGGTCTCCAGGCCGATGTCGGTGGTGTTCGGCACGGAGCCGACGGTCATCAGCGCGTGGCTGGCCTCGATCACCCGGCCGTCGGCCAGGTGCACCAGCACTCCGTCGCCGGTGCGCTCGACGCGGTCGGCCCTGGCGTGCTTGACCACGGTGGTGCCGCGCTGGGAGAAGACCTCCTCCAGCACGGCCGCGGCGTCGGCGTCCTCGTGCGGCAGCACGCGGTCGCGGCTGGAGACCACGGTGACCTTGACGCCCATCTCGGTGTAGGCGGAGGCGAACTCGGCGCCGGTCACACCGGAGCCGATCACCGCGAGGTGCTCGGGCAGTTCCGGCAGGTCGTAGAGCTGGCGCCAGTCGAGGATGCGCTCGCCGTCGGGCACCGCGCCCGGCAGCACGCGCGGGGTGGCGCCGGTGGCGATGAGCACCACGTCGGCGTCGAGCACCTCTTCGTCGCCACCGTCGGCCTTGACCGCGACCTTGTGGGTGGCCAGGCCGGGCTCCTCGTCGCAGAAGCGGGCGGTGCCGGTGATCACCCGCACACCCTCGCGCTGGACCCTGGCGCGAATATCAGCCGATTGGGCGAGTGCCAGGCCGCGGACGCGGCCGTGCACGGTGTGCAGGTCGACGCTGGTGTCGGCCAGGTCGGTGGCGATGCCCAGCTCGTGCAGCCCGTGCAGGCTGGCGCGGGCACCGGAGGAGGCGATGAACGTCTTCGACGGCACGCAGTCGTACAGCACACAGGCGCCGCCCAGGCCATCGCGCTCGACCACGGTCACGTTGGCGCCGTGCTGCGCGGCCACCAGTGCGGCCTCGTAGCCCGCGGGTCCGCCGCCCATGATGACGATCCTGGTCACCTGTGCTCTCCTCCTTCTCCTGCCGTGGTCACCGGCTCGCGCTCACCGTACGCGGAGCACCGTTCGTCCGGTCGAGTGGCCGGACACGCGGAGTGCGTCCGCTTCGGCGGCCGAAGGTCGCTAGGCTGTCGCCGTGCCCTTGTATGCCGCGTACGGGTCCAACATGGATCCCGCCCAGATGATGCAGCGTGCGCCGCACTCGCCGATGGCGGGAACCGGCTGGCTCGAAGGCTGGCGGCTGACCTTCGGTGGCGAGGACATCGGCTGGGAAGGCGCGCTGGCCACGATCGTCGAAGCCCCCGGTTCACGTGTGTTCGTGGTGCTCTACGACGTGCTCCCGCAGGACGAGGCCCGGTTGGACCGCTGGGAAGGCGGCGAGCTGGGCATGCACAACAAGATCCGGCTGCGAGTGCAGACCCTCGAGGGGTCGGTGCTCGCCTGGCTCTACGTGCTCGATGCCTACGAAGGTGGCCTGCCCTCCGCTCGCTACCTCGGCGCCCTGGCCGACGCCGCCGAAGCCGCCTCGGCCCCCGCGGACTACGTCGAAGCCCTGAGAACCCGCCCCTGCACCGGCATCACCCCTTGAGTCAGCGGCCAGGTGCCGTGATCGTGGCTTTCACGGCGGATTCGTCCGTGAAAGTGGCTTCGCGGCGCTGGGAGACGGCGTTTGCCCGTCGCGGAAGCTTGGGTGGCGGTCGCGAAAACGTGAGGTGACGGGCGGGGCGGCGCGTCGCCCGTTCGGGTAGGTGCGTTCTACGTTCGTATGGGCTCACGCGGCCAAGCCCCCTTCGGTGAGCGCCATGTGCAGGTCGGCGAGGAACCGGCTCGGGTTGAGGAGGTCTGCCTCGGTGGGGCGGAGGATTGTCCAGCCGCGTCGCCAAAGGTCCTCGTCCTGAGCTGCGGTCCCGGGTGCGACGGGCGGCCCGAGCCCGGCCGTGGTGCTGGGCGCGGCGGAGGCCCCAGGCCCGGCGGAGGCCCCAGGCGCAGAGGAGCCTCCCGGCCCGGCAGAGGTCCCAGACTCAGCGAAGGCCCCAAGCCCAGCGGACGCCCCAGGCCCGGCGAAGGCCCCAGGCGCAGAGGAGCCTCCCGGCCCGGCGGAGGTCTCAGGCTCGGCGAAGGCCCCAGGCGCAGCGAAGGCTCCTGGCCCGGCGGACGCCCCAGGCGCAGAGGAGCCTCCCGGCCCGGCGGAGGTCTCAGGCTCGGCGAAGGCTCCAGGCGCGGCGGAAACTCCTGGCCCGGACGCGCTCCCGGGCGCGGCGGGGGTGCCGAGCCCAGCAGCGCTCCCAGGTTCGGCGGCAGTTCCGCGAGCGTCAGTGGTCCCTGGTGCAGCAGGGGTTCCGGGAGCATCGGCGGGGCCGGACGCCCTGGGCACGGCGGCGTGGCCGAGTGCGTCGGCCGCACCGGGAGCAGCGGCGCCGAGTGCGGCAGGAGCGGCAGTGGCGCCGGGAACAGCAGTGGCGCCGAGTGCGGCAGTGGTGTCAGGAGCGGTAGTAGCGCCGGGAGCGATAGCGACGCCGGGAACAGCGAGGGCGCCAGAAGCGATAGCGGCGTCGGCAGGGGTGGCGCCAGGAGCGGTAGTGGCGTCGGGAGGGGTGGCGATGGCGACGCGGGCGTGGGGCCAGGCCAGGGGTAGGCGGTACAGGGCACGGCCGGACGAGTTTCGGAGGGGGTAGTGCTGGTGCGGCGCTGGCCAGCCCGCATCAACCGTCAGCAGGAGTAGTCGGCTTTCTGCTGGGCAAGTGGCCCGGCCGGTGCCCAGGTCGGCGAGGAATCTGGCTCGGGATCGGCCGACGGTGTCCGGGCGCGCCATGATTCGTGCCAGCACGCTGGCCCGGAGGCCGTCGCGCCGTGGGGTCGGGCAGCGGGCAAGGGCCTCGTCCAGGCAGGCGAAGCCGCGGTTCCGGCAGAGCAGCTCGGCCAGGGCGTAGTCCGGGGCCATCAGGCGCAGCCCCTCGTGCACTTCGACGTCTATTTCCGAGAACTCGGCGCTGTGGATAACCAGGGCCGGTCTTCGCCGGACCCGGTGGGCATCGGGGAGCAGGACTTCGACCTGCGCGGACGACGCGGAGGCGAATCCGGCGATGGCGAAGACCGACTCGCCGGTGAGCGCGGCCCGCGGACCGGCGTGCAGCAGGGCGGCGGCAGCGCGCGTGCGGAAGTCCGCGAATCGGCAGCGTTCTACCAGTACAGCGGCCGAATAGCGCTGGAGCAGGCCGTCGGCGAGCGCGGCTTGGACGCGATCGGCGCCGATGGTGGCTTCGAGCTGGGAACGCTCGTGGGCGGCGTGGAGGCCGCCGGGGAGAGGAAGCATGGATCCACAGTCCTCCCGGGTGGGGAGAGGAGCCAAGGGGCTGTGGGCAAGCCTGTGGATAACCCGGGGGATGTGGACAACTCGCTCGCGCACGCGAAGGCACGCGAAGGCCGCGAAGGCACACGAGCGCGCGTAAACACGCGGGAGCGTGCGCGAGCGAGTAGCTCAGGCGAGTGCGGCCAGCGCCGTGTGCACCATGACCCGCGCACCGGCCAGCAGCGCGCGCTCGTCCAGTTCGAAAGTCGGCTGGTGCAGGTCCCGCATCGGGCCTTCACCCGCCCACACGCCCAGCCGCGCGAAGGCGCCCGGCACGTGCTCCAGGTACCACCCGAAGTCCTCGCCGCCGGAGGACTGCTCCGTCGCCGCGTGCGAGTCCTCGCCGAGGGCCGCCTCGACACCGGCTCGCAGCACATCGGTGGACACCGGGTCCGACACGACCGGCGGCACCCCGCGGCGGTAGTCCAGCTGGAAACCGACCCCGGTGGGCGCCAGCAGCGACTCCACGGCGGCCGCGACCAGCGGTTCCAGCGCGCTCCACACCTCGTGGTCCGCGGTGCGCAGCGTGCCGCGCAGCAGCCCCTCCTGCGGCACCGCGTTCGCCGCCTCGCCGGCGTGCACCGCGCCCCACACCAGCACCGTGCCCGACCGCGGGTCGACCCGCCGGGACAGCACCGAAGGCAGCGAGGTGATCACCGTGCCCAGCGCGTGCACCAGGTCGGCGGTCAGGTGCGGGCGCGAAGTGTGCCCGCCCGGCGAGGTCAGCCGCAGCTCGATCAGGTCGGCCGCCGAGGTCAGCGCGCCGACCCTGGTGCCGACCTTGCCGACCGGCAGCCGCGGGTCGCAGTGCAGCCCGAAGATCCGACCGACACCCTTGAGCGCACCGGCCTCGATGGCGTCCAGCGCACCACCGGGCATGACCTCCTCGGCCGGCTGGAAGATCAGCCGCACCCGGCCGGGCAGCTCGGGGGCCGAGTTCAGCGCCAGCGCCGCGGCCAGCAGGATCGTGGTGTGCGCGTCGTGGCCGCAGGCGTGCGCCACGCCGTCAACGGTGGACGCGTAGGGCAGCCCGGTCGCCTCGGTCAGCGGCAGCGCGTCCATGTCCGCCCGCAGCGCCACGCAGCGCGGCCCGTCGCCGATGTCGCAGAGCACGCCCGTGCCGCCCGGCAGCACCTGCGGCTTCAGCCCGGCCGAGCTGAGCAGCTTCATCACCAGCTCGGTGGTGGCGAACTCGCGCCGCGACAGCTCCGGGTGCGCGTGGATGTGCCGCCGCCACGCGATCACGTCGGCCGCGTTCTTCTCCAGCCACTCGTCCAGCCAGAACGGACCACGGCCACTTCCGACATCTGCCACGGGTGCCATGCTGACCCCATCCGAGGACAACAGCGCGGTGGGGCCACCGGATCGGGCACCTTCACCGCCGCTGTGATCCCCGGGGACGTCCCGTCGGGAGTCGAGCACTGTCACGCCGCACCGCCGTTCGTAGCGCGGGCCAACTGGGCGCCGAGCACCCGGCCTGCCGTTCGAAATGTGAGCAAAGTCGTACGCATTTGCCTTGATCCTGCACCATGCACCTGGCAAGCCGCTCAAGCGGCGAGCCATCACGAGACGGCCGGTAGTGGATCTGCGCTGAACGGCGTAGCGGAATTCGGCCTGGCTGTAGATCTTTCCCCGGTGATCAACCGGACTTGCGGCGCTTGGCGCGCACCCGCCTGCCCCACAGCACGATGCCGAGCAACACCACCGCGATTCCACCCGCGATCAGCTGGTTCTTGGTCTTCTCGCTGTTCGCGCGGTCGCTCTCGGCGGGGTCCAGCACCGGGCCCGGCGGCGGGCTCGGATCCTGCGCCACCACCACCGGGACCGACCCCGCGGCGGCCGGTTCACCGGCGGCGAGCGCGGGAGCGGGCAGCAGCACCAGCAGGCCAAGCAGAACGGCCGGCAGCAGTCCGCGCAGCTTCGTGATCAAGACGGCAACCCTTTCCGACGGTTGCTCCTCAGTGTGCCGCCCCGGCGACCGCGAGTCACTCGACGGGGCCGGAGAAAGCCTCGAGGATCTGCTCGGCGGCCAAAGTCGCGGTCAGTTCACCCTCGCGGACCGCTCGCTCGACCTCCGGCACCACCGAGCGCACACCGGGGTGCGCGGACAACCGGCCGAGCAACTGCTCGCGGACCATCGACCAGGTCCAGTCCACGTTCTGCCGCCGCCGCTTCTCGGTCAGCTCGCCGGAGGCCGACAGCGCGTCCCGGTGCCTGCCGATCTGCTCCCACACCGTGCCGAGACCGACGCCGTGCAGCGCGCTGCAGGTCAGCACCGGCGGCGTCCACTCGGCCTCGGGCCCGTAGATCATCCGCAGCGCGCCGGAAAGCTCGCGGGCCGCGCGCTTGGCCTCGCGCTCGTGGTCGCCGTCGGCCTTGTTCACCGCGATCACGTCGGCCAGCTCCAGCACGCCCTTCTTGATGCCCTGCAACTGGTCGCCGGTGCGGGCCAGGGTGAGGAACAGGAAGCAGTCGACCATGTTCGCCACGGTCACCTCGGACTGCCCGACACCGACCGTCTCGACCAGCACGATGTCGTACCCGGCCGCCTCCATCAGCACGATGGTCTCGCGGGTGGCGCGGGCGACGCCGCCGAGCGTGCCCGAGGTGGGCGACGGCCGGATGAACGCGGACGGATCGACCGACAGCCGCGCCATCCTGGTCTTGTCGCCGAGAATGCTGCCGCCGGTCCTGGTGGACGACGGGTCGACGGCGAGCACCGCGACCTTGTGCCCGGCTTCGGTCAGCTCGGTGCCCAGCTGGTCGATGAATGTCGACTTGCCGACCCCCGGCACGCCGGTGATGCCGACGCGCTGCGCGCCACCTGCGTGCGGCAGCAGCTCCACCAGCAGGTCCTGGGCCTGCCCGCGGTGGTCGGCGCGCTGCGACTCGACCAGCGTGATCGCCTTGGACAGCAGGCCGCGATCGCCCGCGAGCACGCCCTTGGCGTACGCGGTGACGTCGATGGTCCGTGGCATGCGGGCCTACGAGTGCTGGGCGTTGAGCTGTTCGAGCAGGTCCAGCGCCGCGTCCGCGATCACCGTGCCGGGCCCGAAGATGGCCGCCGCGCCCGCCTCGCGCAGTTCGTCGTAGTCCTGCGGCGGGATCACCCCGCCGACCACCACGATGATGTCCTCGCGGCCCAGCTCGGCCAGTTCCGACCGCAGCGCGGGCACCAGCGAGAGGTGCCCGGCGGCCAGCGAGGACACGCCGATGATGTGCACGTCGGCTTCCACCGCCTGCCGCGCGACCTCCGCGGGCGTGGAGAACAGCGGGCCGACGTCGACGTCGAACCCGATGTCGGCGAACGCGGTGGCGATCACCTTCTGACCGCGGTCGTGCCCGTCCTGGCCCATCTTCGCGACCAGGATGCGCGGCCGCCTGCCCTCCGCCTCGGCGAAGGCCTCGACCTCTTCGCGTGCCTTCTCCACGTTGGGCGCCTTCCCGGACTTGCCGACTTCCTCCCGGTACACCCCGGAAATGGTACGGATCTGGCCGGAGTGGCGCCCCCAGATGCGTTCCAGCGCATCGGAGATCTCACCGACGGTGGCCTTCGCGCGGGCGGCGTCGATGGCCAGCGCGAGCAGGTTCCCGTCGGACTCGGCACCGGCGGTCAGCCGCCGCAGAGCGTCCTGTGTGGACTCTTCGTCGCGTTCCTCGCGCAGCCGTCGCAGCTTTTCCAGCTGCTGCGCGCGAACTCCGGCATTGTCCACTTTGAGCACGTCGATCTGCTCGTCGGCGTCGTCCCTGCCGACCTGGAACTTGTTGACCCCGATCACCGGCTGGCGGCCGGAGTCGATCCGCGCCTGCGTGCGCGCGGCGGCCTCCTCGATGCGCAGCTTCGGAATGCCCGCGTCGATCGCGCGGGCCATGCCGCCCGCCGACTCGACCTCGTCGATGTGCGCCCACGCCTTGCGCGCCAGGTCGTAGGTCAGCCGCTCGACGAACGCGCTGCCGCCCCACGGGTCGATCACCCGCGTGGTGCCGGACTCCTGCTGCAGCATCAGCTGGGTGTTCCGGGCGATGCGGGCGGAGAAGTCCGTCGGCAGCGCGAGCGCCTCGTCGAGTGCGTTGGTGTGCAACGACTGCGTGTGCCCCTGCGTGGCCGCCATCGCCTCGACGCAGGTGCGCGCCACGTTGTTGTAGACGTCCTGCGCGGTCAGCGACCAGCCCGAGGTCTGCGAATGCGTGCGCAGCGACAAGGACTTCTGCGATTTCGGCTCGAACTGCTTGACCAGCTTCGCCCACAGCAACCGCGCCGCGCGCAGCTTCGCGACCTCCATGAAGAAGTTCATCCCGATCGCCCAGAAGAACGACAGGCGCGGCGCGAACTTGTCCACGTCCAGCCCGGCGTCCACGCCCGCGCGGATGTACTCGACCCCGTCGGCGAGGGTGTAGGCCAGCTCCAGGTCGGCGGTCGCCCCGGCCTCCTGCATGTGGTAGCCGGAGATGGAGATCGAGTTGTACCGCGGCATGTGCTGCGAGGTGAAGCCGAAGATGTCGGAGATGATCCGCATCGACGGCTGCGGCGGGTAGATGTAGGTGTTGCGGACCATGAACTCCTTGAGGATGTCGTTCTGGATGGTCCCCGCCAGCTTCTCCGGCGGCACGCCCTGTTCTTCGGCGGCCACCACGTACAGCGCCAGCACCGGCAGCACGGCGCCGTTCATCGTCATCGACACGCTCATCTGATCCAGCGGGATGCCGTCGAAGAGCTGGCGCATGTCGTAGATCGAGTCGATCGCCACCCCTGCCATGCCGACGTCACCGGACACGCGCGGGTGGTCGGAGTCGTAACCGCGGTGGGTGGCCAGGTCGAACGCGACCGAAAGCCCCTTCTGCCCGGCGGCCAGGTTGCGCCGGTAGAAGGCGTTGGACTCCTCGGCGGTGGAGAACCCGGCGTACTGCCGGACCGTCCACGGCTGGTTCACGTACATCGTCGGGTACGGCCCGCGCAGGTACGGCGCGATGCCTGGATAGGTGTCCAGGAAGTCCACATCGGACAGATCCTCGGCGGTGTAGACCGGCTTGACGCCGATGCCCTCCGGGGTTTCCCAGGCGAGCGCGTCGGGACCCTTGCCGGTGCGGTCCTGCAGTGCCTGCGCCCAGTCCGCCTGGGTGGCGGCCGGTTCGGTGGCGGCGGTGTCCTCGAGTGGGACACCGGCGAAGTTCGGGATGGCCATCACTCGACTCCCAGCTCGGCGAGGGTGCCGGTCAGCACGGCGAGCGCGTCGCAACCGGCGTAGAGGTTCTCGTCCACTTCGGGGTGTTCACCACGTCCCGCCAGCAGAACGCGTTGCGCGCCTGCCGCCTTCAACGCGGCGGCGACCTCGGCGGCCTGCTCGGCGTACTGGCCGTCGGTCCCGCAGACGCAGGCGATCCGCGCGCCGCTCTCGGTGAAGCCCTTGACCACGTCCTCGGTGGCCGAGGTGGCGCCGCCGTTGACCGACTCGATGCCGCCCGCCGCGAACAGGTTCGCCGCGAAGCTCGCCCGCGCGGTGTGCGCCGCGATCGGGCCCAGCGTGGCGAGGAAGACCTTGGGCCGCTCGGCCTGCGCGTCGGACCGGTCGCGCAGGCGCTCGAACGCCTCGGCGTACCGGATCCGCGGCAACCCGCCTTTCGGGTCCACAGTGGACTTCGGGCGGGTGACCGGCTTCTCGGTCAGGTTCGGGAACTCGCTGACGCCGGTGATCGCGTCCTTGCGCCGGGCGATCCGCTTCGAGCGCGCCGCCCACGTCGAAGCCAGGCGCTCGCCGAGGAATCCGGAGTCCAAAGCGGACTCGACCCCGCCCGCCTCCTCGATCGCGGTGAACTCCGCCCAGGCCGCCTTGGCCAGTTCGGCGGTCAGGTTCTCCACGTACCAGGACCCGCCCGCCGGGTCGATCACGCCGCCAAGCCGCGACTCCTCGTGCAGGATGACGCTGGTGTTGCGGGCGATCCGCCTGGCGAAGGCGTCCGGCTCACCGATGGCCGCGTCGAACGGCAGCACGGTGATGGCGTCGGCACCGCCGACCGCGGCACCGAAGCAGGCGACCGTGCTGCGCAGCATGTTCACCCACGGGTCACGCTGGGTGAACATGGCGGGCGAGGTGACCGCGTGCTGGCGCATGCCGCGCGCGGCGACGGCGGCCCCGGAGACCTCGGTGACCCTGGCCCACAGCTTCCGCGCGGCCCGCAGCTTGGCGATGGTGAGGAACTGGTCGGCGCTGGCGGCGAACCGGAACTCCAGCTGGGCCGCCGCGTCCTCCACGCTCAGCCCGGCCTCGGTGAGCGCACGCAGGTACGCCACACCCGCGGCGACCGCCGCGCCCAGTTCCTGGGAGTCGGAGCCACCGGCTTCGTGGTACGGCAGGCCGTCGACCACCAGCGTGGACAACTTGGGGTACTGGCCGCTCAGCCGGGCGGCGAGTTCGGCGGCGGGCCGCACGTCGTGGGCCTCGCCGGTGCGCGCCCGCAGGCCGATCGGGTCGGCACCGAGCCCGCCGACCACCGCGCTCGCCGGGATCTCGCGCTCGCGGAAGACCTCCAGCAGCGCCTCGGCGGCGGCTTCGTACTCCGCGCCGGCGTCCAGTACCACCGGCGCCAGCTCGATGTAGACGCCGTTCAACGCGTCGGCCAGGCCGGCCACCGGAATGCCGCCGGAGCCCGCGCGCAGCCAGAGCGAGCTGACCCCGCCTTCGAGATCGGCGAGCATGGCCTTGTTCGCGGCCACCGGATCGGTGCCGGAGTGCAGTTGCCGCAGGTCCCAGCCGGTGGCGACGCGGCCTTCCGGCACGCCGCCGCGCACGAACGGCGGCAGGCCGGGGAAGCCGGCGTCGGGCGCGGTGTCGGCGGCGGTGTAGAGCGGGCGGATGTCGAAGCCGTCGTAGGTCCGGGTGTTCAGCAGGCTCTCCGGGAGCCCGTCGAAACCCTCCTTCAGCGCCCCGCTCTTGCGCAGCACCCCGGCTACCAGCTCACGCCATTTGTCCTGGTCAGCGGCGGGGAACTCGGCGGCGAGGGCCAGCCTGCCCGGCTCCTCGGGCTCCACCGGGATCGGCGCTGACCCGGCCTTCTCACCCACGTTGGTCATACCCATTGATGTTAGGGCCCGTGAACAACCCCTACCTGTGACACTCGTCCCGTCCGCAGGGGGTGTCCGACAGGCTGCCCGGACGGGTGATCCGACAGAATGTGCGCTGTGTCTGCCTCAGCCGAAGAGTCACGTGTGGTCGCCGGGCGGTACCGGTTGCGGTCCGTGCTCGGCTCAGGCTCGATGGGCACCGTCTGGGCGGCATACGACGAGTTCCTGCACCGCCCGGTCGCGGTGAAGGAGGTCCGCCTGCCGCCGGGCGTGCAGGTCGCGCAGGCCGACGAGCTGCGCGAGCGGACGCTGCGCGAGGCCAGGGCCATCGCCGTGCTGTCTCACCCGAACGTGATCATCCTGCACGACGTGGCCAGGGAGAACGGCGAGCCGTTCGTGGTGATGGAGCTGCTGCCCTCGCACAGCCTCGCCACGCTGATGCGGGACCACGGCGCGTTCAGCACCGAGCAGGCGGCTGCGATCGCCGACGCGGTGGCCGCCGCGCTCGAAGCCGCGCACGCCGCGGGTATCACGCACCGTGACGTGAAGCCGGGCAACGTGCTGCTCGCCGAGGACGGCCGGATCAAGCTGACCGACTTCGGCATCGCGCGCAACGTCTCCGAGGCGACCATGACCAGCACCGGGATGATGCTGGGCTCACCCGCCTACATCGCGCCGGAGGTGGCTTCGGGCGGCGAGGTCACCCACGCGGCCGATCTGTGGGGGCTCGGCGCGACGCTGTTCGCGGTGCTCGAAGGCCGTCCGCCCTACGACGTGAACGGCGATCCGCTGCAGACGGTGACCGAGGTCGTGCACGGCAAGGTGCCCAAGCCGAAGCCCGGTCCGCTGGAGCCGATCATCCGCGGGCTGATGGCGAAGGAGCCGAAGAAGCGGCTTTCGCTGGCCGAGGTCCGGCGGCGGCTGCACCCGCTGCTGACCACTCCGCGTGACCGGCTGTTCGAGCCCGCGCTGTTCGCCAACCCGGTCAAACCGCGCGATCCCGAACAGCTCGACGGCGGGGACACGCAGGTCATCGCGCCGCAGCCGATCGCGCCGCCGTCGGCGGCCTCGGCCGAGGACGGCCCGGCGCTGGCCGCCGACCCCGGCCCGCTGCCGTTCGCCGTGGAGAACTCGGGCGCTCCGCCGGCTTCCCCGCCTCCCGCGCCGACCCCGCCTCCGTCGCAGCCGCCGTCGTCGCAGCCGTCGCCGGTCGCCGAGGAACGACCGGGGCGCAGTGCGCTGGCCGGTGCCGCGCTGACCATCGCCGCGGTACTGCTCTTTCTCGCGGCCGCCGCCGGCGGTTTTGTGCTGACCAGGGTGATGGCCGCGGAGTCGCTGGTGCCGCCGAGCGCGCCCGCCACCCCGAGCGCGCCCGCGCCGCCGTTGGCCGAGCTGGTCACGCGCAACGGCGACGCCACCAATCTCAAGGGCACCACCGGTGGCCTGTTCTCGGTGGACGTGCCGCGCGACTGGACGCCGTTCGTCACCCAGCGGGCGGCGAAACCGCTGCCGCCGAGCACGCTGGTGCAGTACGTCTCGGTCGACGGGCGGCAGACGCTGAGCGTGGAGCGCTTCGCCAACTTCTTCACCACCGGGAAGATCGACGACTACGTGACCGGCCTGCAGACCGGCTGGCCCAGCGGCGCGTTCCGGATCAACGAGTACACCCCGGCGCAGGGCATTTCGGAGGACCTGATGCTGGCCTACCGCACGCGGGAGGACGCGCCGACCGCGGGCAGCATGGGCCGGACCACCTTCGCGCACGTCTTCCGGCGGGGCACCAGCCTGTGGTCGGTGCGGGTCACCGTGCCCACCGAGCAGGAGGATTCGGGCCGCCGGGAGCTGTTCGACCGCATCCATCCGACCTTCGACCCCGCCGACTAGTGGTTGCCCTCGTACCGGGTTGTACTCGGGACTTGGCGCGGTGCGGCCAGCGGAAACCTGGGCCGTCGAGACCCCGGCGACCTTCCGATGGTGACCACTAAGCTCCGTCCTCATGAGTCAAGAACAGGCTGCGGCGGCTGCCGCGGCGATCGCCGCGCGTACCGGAGTCGAGAACCACGACATCGCGGTCGTGCTGGGTTCGGGCTGGCGCCCGGCCGCGGACGTCATCGGCACCGCCGAAGCGGAGATCCCGCTCGGTGAGCTTCCCGGCTTCGTCGCGCCCAGCGCGGTCGGCCACGGTGGCACCGCCCGCTCGGTCAAGGTCGGCGACAAGCGCGCGCTGATCCTGCTCGGCCGCACCCACCTCTACGAGGGCAAGGGCGTGGACCCGGTGGTGCACAACGTGCGCACCGCGGCCGCCGCCGGTGCTCGCACGGTGCTGCTGACCAACGCCGCCGGCGGCCTGCGCCAGGGCTTCGAGGTCGGCCAGCCGGTGCTCATCTCCGACCACCTCAACCTGCTCGCCCGCTCCCCGATCGTCGGCGCGAACTTCGTCGACCTGACCGATCTGTACGCCGCCAGGCTGCGGGCGATCGCCAAGGAGATCGACCCGAGCCTGGAGGAAGGCGTCTACGCCGGCTTCCCCGGCCCGCACTTCGAGACCCCGGCCGAGATCCGCATGCTGCGCACCATGGGCGCGGACCTGGTCGGCATGTCCACCGTGCTGGAGGCGATCGCCGCCCGCGCGGCCGGGCTGGAGGTCTTCGGGCTCTCCCTGGTGACGAACCTGGCCGCCGGCATCACCGGGGCCCCGCTCAACCACCAGGAAGTGCTCGAAGCGGGGCAGGCCGCCGCCGAGCGCATGGGCGCCCTGCTCCGCGAGCTGGTCACCCGGGCTTGACGAACTCCGGCAGCCGCCGCGCGACCTCGGCCGGGGACGGCATCGCCGCGATCTCCTCGGCGAAGGCCCGCGCGGCGGCCCGGACGTCCACATCGGACAGCAGCGCCCGCGCCTTCTCGTTGACCCCGCCGAGCTGACCGGGCAGCAGCTGCGCACCCGCACCGGCCTCGACCACGGCGGCGGCGTTGGTGAACTGGTCGGCCCCCATCGGCAGGACCAGCTGCGGCACCCCGGCGGCCAGCGCGCCGAGCGTGGTGCCGCTGCCGCCGTGGTGCACCACCAGGTCGGTGAACGGCAGCAGATCCGCCTGCGGCACCCACGATTCGACGACCACGTTCGGCGGCAGCTCGCCGAGCGCGTCGAGTTCGATCGTCGGACCGGCGGCGACCAGCACGTCGGCGTCGAGCGGGGCCAGCCCGTCGATCGCCTGGCGCAGCAGCTCGGCCACCCCGAACGCGGTGCCCATGGTCAGGTAGACCAGCGGGCGCGGACGGTCGGCACGAGCGAGCGCGGGCAGCGGGCCCGGCTTCGCGAACGGCACCGGCCGCAGCTCGATCCGGTTCGCCGTGGCGAGAAAAGTCTTGTCCTGCAAGGACCTCGGCGCGATGTCGACGAACGGCAGGCCGAACGCGAAGTCGTCGGGCAGCTCGAGGCCCTGTTCGCGGGCGAACGCGTGCTGCTCGCGGGAGATCGCGCGGGCGGTGCTGTCGTCCGTGCTCACCCGGCCGAAACCGTGCCCGATCACCGGGATCCCGGCGAGCATCGCGGCGAACGCGGCACCGGCGGCGCCGACCTCCTGCACCACCAGATCGGGTTCGCGCTCGGCCAGGATGGGCGTGAGGTGCTCGACCCACACCCGGGGCAGCACCCGCCCGAACGCCCGCGAGATCAGCTGCTCCAGCTCCTCCGGCGTGGCGTTGTCCCGGGTTTCGCGTGGGTCGTGGTCCGGATCGCCGCTGGCTTCGGCGACCACCTCGCGCATGCTCTTGCCCGCGGTCAGCGGCTCGATGCCGAGTTCGGTCAGTGTCGGGTGGAACTGCGCCCCAGTGGCGAAAGCGACTTCGTGCCCGGCTTCCCGGGCGGCCTTCGCGAGCGGGAGCAATGGGTAGAAATGCCCGAATGCGTCCAGGCTCGAGAATATAATTCGCACTACATCGAGCGTAGCCATTCCCGTGGCGCACCGCCACGGCCGTAGGGTGAACTCCGTGAAGCTGACTCCCGAACTGCGTGACCGCGCATTCCGCTGGATCGCCGACGACGTCGACGCGGACGCCCGCACGGAACTGCAAACCGTGCTGGCACGGGCGATGGGCGGCGAAGCCGAGGCACTGGCCGAACTCGAGGACCGGATGGCCGGGCCGCTCGAATTCGGCACGGCCGGGCTGCGCGGGCCGGTGCGGGCCGGGCCGAACGGGATGAACAGCGCGGTGGTCGTCCGGACCACCGCCGGGGTGGCGCGCTGGCTGGTCGAGGACGGGCGCGACGGCGGCACGGTGGTGATCGGCCGGGACGCGCGGCACGGCTCCGAGGCCTTCGCCACCGCCGCGGCCGAGGTGCTCACCGCGGCCGGGTTCGATGTGCGGATGCTGCCGGGACCGTTGCCGACGCCGGTGCTCGCGTTCGCGGTGAAGCGGTTCGCGGCGGTGGCGGGTATCCAGATCACCGCGTCGCACAATCCACCGGCGGACAACGGTTACAAGCTCTACGACAGCACGGCCACGCAGATCGTGCCGCCGTCCGACGCCCGCATCGAAGCGGCGATCGCGGCCGCGCCCGGTGCGGTTTCGGTGCCGCGCGCCCCGGGGTTCCGGGTGTTCGGCGACGAGGTGCTGAACGAGTACCTCGGCAAGGTCGCCGGGCTGCCGCGCGGCACGGCGCGCGAGCTGCGCGTGGCCGCCACCGCGTTGCACGGCGTCGGCGCGAAACCGCTCGAAGCCGCGCTGAACCGCGCCGGCTTCACCGACGTGCACATCGTCGCCGAGCAGGCGACGCCCGATCCCGACTTCCCGACGGTTTCCTTCCCGAACCCGGAGGAACCGGGCGCGACGGACCTGCTGCTCGCGCTCGCCGAGGAGAAGGACGCCGATCTGGCCATCGCGCTGGACCCGGACGCCGACCGGTGCGCGCTCGGCGTGCGGGACCGGGACGGCTCGTGGCGGATGCTGCGCGGTGACGAAACGGGCGTGCTGCTCGGTTCGCACGTGCTGGACACGGTTTCCGCCCCGGATCCGCTGGTGGCCACCACGATCGTCTCGTCGTCGATGCTGGCGGAGATCGCGAAGGCGCACGGTGCCAGGTACCAGGAGACGTTCACCGGCTTCAAATGGCTGGCGCGAGCGGGTGACGGCCTGGTCTTCGCCTACGAGGAAGCGCTCGGCTTGTGCGTGAACCCGGATTTCGTCCGAGACAAGGACGGCATCGCCGCCGCCACGCTCGCCTGCGACCTGGCCGCCACGCTGAAGGCCGCCGGCAAGTCCCTTGTGGACTCGCTGGACGAGCTGGCGGTGCGGCACGGGGTGTACCTCACCGACCAGATCTCGGTGCGGGTGACCGACCTGAGCCGGATCGGCGCGGTGATGGCCCGGCTGCGGGCCACCCCGCCCACCGAACTCGCCGGGCTCACGGTGTCCACAGAGGACTTGCTGCCGGAGGCCGACGTGCTCCGGCTGCGGGCCGACGGCCTCCGGGTGGTGGTGCGGCCGTCGGGTACCGAGCCGAAGCTGAAGGCGTACCTGGAGGTGTCCGAGCCGGTGCCGGACGCCGATTCGCTGGCGGACGCGCGGCGCAGAGCGGCCGACCGGCTGGCCGCCCTGCGCTCGGACCTCAACCCGCTACTGGGGTCCTGACCCCGGGTTCACGCCGGAGTACGGCCCGTTCCACCAGCGTCCACGTGGTGGTGGTGAGCAGGTAGAGCCCGGCGGCGAGCGGCACGAACGCGGCCACCAGCAGCGTGCCGAACGGCAGCAGGCGCAGCAGTGCGCCGCCGGGTACCGGGTTGCCGGTGTCCGAGTTGGCGGCCATCAGCTTGGCCTGCCAGCGCGAGGAGAACCAGGCAACCACGGCGAGCAGCGCGAACAGGCCGAAGAACACCGGCCCGGCCGCGCTGGTGAAATGCGCGCCGAGCGGGGTGCCGAACAGCGTGTCATCGAGCAGCGGGTTCGGCTGCCCGTTCACCGTGGGGAAGGCGAACAACCGGTACATCACCATGAAGAACGGGATCTGCGCGAGCGAGGGCAGGCACCCGGCGAAGAACGAGGTGCCGGATTCGCGTTGCAGGTCGGCCGCGGCCGCACGCAGTTTCTCGGGATCGTTCTTGTGCTTCTCCTGGAGCTTCTTGAGTTCGGGCATGAGCTTGGCGCGCGCCTTCTCCCCGCGCACCGCGGCGCGGCTGAACGGCAGGAGCAGCAGGCGGATGGCGGCGGTGAACAGCACGATGGTCAGCGCGACGCTGACCGGTGCGGTGACGGGGTCGATGAGTCCGGCGAAGCGGCCGACGAGGAAGAGCGCGCCGGAAACCGGCACGTCGAGGAATTCGAACATTTTTGCGCAGCACTCTTTCCGGGGTTCGGATTTCGAGAGAAAACGGACCGGGAGTGGCCGCTGCGTGAGGTGAACTAGGCGGCCGGGACGGCCGCGGAGGGTGCTCTGGGTTGCCGTCTGCCTGCCGCTCGGGGATCGCGCAGGCGCAGGAAAGCGGCCTGGCGGGCGCATTCGGTCAGCGCGCTGGCGCGACCACGGGCGGGCAGGGCCCACAGGTCGAGGTCGGAACCGTGCACCTGGTGCACGGCGATGACCAGCACCAGGCCGAGTGCGATGGCGAGCAGGGCGGCGGGACTGCCGAGCAGTTCGGCGGCCGTGGCCGCCAGTGACGGGAAGAGCAGCGCGGCAACCGCGTGCATGACTCCCCCTTTCGCGTCAGCACCAGATTAGCCCAGGATGGCGGGGTGGCCACCTTGCTGATCGTGCATCACACCCCGTCGCCGGGCATGCAGGCGATGTTCGAGGCCGCCGTCTCGGGCGCCACCGATCCGGAGATCGACGGGGTGGACGTGGTCCGGCGGGCCGCGCTGACCGCGACCGCCGCCGACGTGCTCGCCGCCGACGGGTACCTGCTGGGCACCCCGGCGAACCTCGGGTACATGAGCGGAGCGCTCAAGCACTTCTTCGACACCGTGTACTACCCGTGCCTCGACTCGACCAAGGGACGCCCGTTCGGGTACTACGTGCACGGCGGCAGCGACGTCTCGGGCACCGTCCGCGGCATCGAGTCGATCACCACCGGCCTCGGCTGGACCTCGGCCGCCGCCGCGGTCACCGTCACCGGTGAGCCGAGCAAGGACAACCTGGCCGCCTGCTGGGAACTGGGCGCGACGGTCGCCGCGACGCTGATGCCCTCCTAGCTTTCGCGGTCCAGCCATTCGGTGAGCAGAGTGCGCTCGCCAGCGGTGAGCGTCGGCAGTTCCGGCACCACGGCCCGGAAGGCGACGGTCAGCGCGTCGCCATCGGGAAGGTGGGGCGCGTCGGTCAGGATCGCGTGAGCCACGGCCTCGTACATCGCGTCCGCCAGGCCGAGGTCCCGTTCGGACGGTGGCACGGCGAGCAGGGCGAGCACCGCACCGGTTCCGGCGGCGTGCACGAGTTCGACCGCTCGCCGTTCGGGCACCCGGAGCCTGCCTGCCGCCGCGACCCGGTGCACCCGCGCACGCAGGACCGCCATTCCCGCCTCCGCCGCCGGTGAGCGCCGCGCCGGATCGGTGAGCAGGCCGAACAACGCCCCGTTCGCGAGGCCGAAGCCGATGTGCGCGTCCCAGCCGGCGCGGAGGTCCGCCACCGGGTCGTCACCGGCCTCGGTGAGCGCCTTCTCCGCGGTGTAGATGCTGAAAACGTGCTCCGCCACGGCGTCGAGCAGCGCGTCCTTGTCCTCGAAGAACCGGTAGATGGTCGGCGCCTGCATGCCCGCCGCCTGCGCCACCGCGCGCGTGGTGACCGCGGCCGCGCCCTGTTCGCGCAGCAGCCGCGTGGCGACCTCGATGATGTTCGCCCGCGTCCGGCGGCGGCTGTCGGTTCCGGTGACCATGTTTCCAATGATAACGCACACTTGCTATCAACGTTGTGAACGTGGTTATTATCGTCGTTACACGACCACGGAAGGATCCGAAATGATCATCGTCACCGGAGCATCCGGCCAGCTCGGCGCCCAGATCGTCGACCAGCTGCTGGCACGCGTCCCCGCCGAACGGGTCGGCGTGAGCGTGCGCGACCCCGCCCATGCCGCCGACCTGGCCGCACGGGGAGTGCGCGTGCGACGCGGCGACTTCACCGACCCGGGTTCGCTCGCCGAAGCTTTCGAGGGCGCCACGCAGGTGCTCGTCATTTCGACGAACCAGGCCGGCGACGCAGCCGTCGACCAGCACATCGCGGCGATCGACGCCGCCCGCGACGCCGGGGCCCGGCGCATCCTCTACACGAGCCACCAGGCCGCCGCCGAGGATTCGCTCTTCGCTCCCATGCGCGACCACGCCGCGACCGAGCTGTACCTGGCGAAGACCGGCGTCCCGTTCACCGCGCTCCGCAACGGTTTCTACGCCGCCACCATCGGCCACCTGCTCGGCCGGGCGCGGGAAACCGGCGAACTCGTCGCGCCCGCCGACGGTCCCGTGTCGTGGACGACGCACGCCGACCTCGCCGAAGCGGCCGCGGTCATCCTCGCCGACGAAGGCCGCTTCGACGGGCCGACACCGCCACTGACCGCGCCGACCGCGCTCGACCTGAAGGACGTCGCCGAGCTGCTCACCGAACTCACCGGGCGCACTGTCACCCACGTCGTCGCCGATGACACCGAATGGCGCGACAGCCTGCCTCCGGAACGGGCCGACCTGCTGCTCGGCATGTTCCACGCGGCACGCCGCGGTGAGTTCGGCGCCACCGACCCGGCACTGGAGAACCTGCTCGGACGACCCGCCACCCCGGTACGGGCGCTGCTCAGCGCGTGACCCGGAAGTCGCCCCTGGTGATCTCGTGCGGCTGGGCCGTCGACCGGCCGCACTTCCGCGCCTCTTCCCTGGACGCGAAGCTGACGCTGTCCGTCGCGCCGTCCCGCACGGTCAGCGCGATGGGATCACCGGGTGCGGCCACGGCGAAGTCCTGCGCGTCGCTGACCACCCCGGTCACCACGCCCAGCGAGCCGGTCACCCGCACGCAGTCGACCCTGGCGACCATCCAGCCGATCTGCTGGTCGTCGCGGTGCGCCAGCCAGACCACGCCCTGGCCGGACCGGCCGTCGCCTCGCGCGTGCACGGAGAACTCGAAGACCGAGTAGGGATCGGTGAGTTCGATTTCGGCGCTGCCCAGCACCGAACCGCCGGGCGCCGGCGCGGCGGCCGCGGTGCCCACAGTGGACAGAACGAGCGCGGTCGCGCCCAGCAGGCCGATCGTCAGTTTTCTCATGCGTCCAGGTTCTCCGGCGACGGGCGCGGTCACCTCCCTTCACAGCGGGAAAGCATTCCCTCGCCAGGGGGATGCGGTGATACCGGCCAGTTCCGCCGGGCACGGGCCGGGGTGCACCACGCCGAGCCGTCGCGTGGCGCGGGTCATCGCGACGTAAAGATCGTTGTGGCCCAACGGTCCGGCGTCCAGGATCGCGGCGGGGTCGGCGATCAGCACCGCGTCGAACTCCAGTCCCTTGGCCTCGCCGGGGGTGAGCAGGACGACCGGGTCGGTGAGGTCCGGCGGGACCGCGACGGGCAGCGCCGCCGCGAGCCGGTCCCGGTGCACCGGCGGCGCGATCACCGCGAGGCTGCCCTCGCTGTGGGCCGAGGCGAGCCGGGCGACGACGTCGGCCAGCTCGGCGGTCGTGGTGCGCAACCGCCACGGCTGCTCCCCGGTCGAGCGCGCCGACCGGGGAGGCCGCAAATCCGGGTGGTGCGCGGCGAAAAGGTCGGTGGTGGCGGCCATGATCTCCGCCGGGGTGCGGTAGTTGACGGTGAGCTGCGCCAGCCGCCAGCGGTCGTCCACGTGCGGCCGCAGCACCTCGGCCCAGCCGGTCGCGCCCGCCGCGCTCCCGGTCTGCGCCAGGTCGCCGACGACGGTCATCGACCTGGTGGGGCACCGTCGCACCAGCATCCTCCAGTCCATTTCGGACAGTTCCTGCGCCTCGTCGACGACAACGTGCCCGAAGGTCGCCACTCCTTCACCGAGCACCGCCGCGGCCTCGTCCAGCAGCGGGATGTCCGCGGTGCTCCACGACGTGGTGCCGACCAGGTCGCCGATCACCTGCTCGGCGGTCAACGGCGGCCACAGTTCGTCCAGCACGGCCCGGACACCGGCGTCGGCCAGCAACGCGGCCCGCAGTCCGGCCCGGTCGGTGTCGTCCAGGAGGTGCCGTGGGCCGCTGGGCTCGTCCGGGTCGACCACCACCCCCGCCGCCGCGAGTGCACGCAGGTCGGCCGCGCTCAGGCCGCCGTCGGCGTTGCCACCGTCGATGGCCTCGCCTGTCTCCGTCAGCACGACGCTTTCCATGCTTTCGGCCAGTTCCCGGGCCAACCGGTCCACGACCTCCTTCTCGAAGACCAGCCGGGCCTGGTGGTACGGAAGCCCGCGCCGCCTGGCGGAGTCCACGAGGTTGCGGCAAGTACGCGGTGCCAGCCGCAGCACCTGCTGCTCGAACTCGAATTCGACGGTCTCGTCAGGGATCCGCACCCGCGCGCGCACCGCGGCGGCCACCCGGTCCGCCATCTCCGCCCGGCCCTTCACCGCGGCGGACTCCACCCGCTCGGCACCACCGCGCCACAGGTCCGGCAGTGTCGCCGTGACCACGGTGTGCTCGCCGAGACCGGGCAGGACCTGGCCGATGTAGTCCAGGAAAACGCGGCTGGGGCCGACCACCAGCACACCGCGCGAACGCAACTGCGGCCGGGTGTAGAGCAGGTAGGCCAGCCGGTGCAGGGCGACCGCGGTCTTCCCGGTGCCTGGACCGCCCTGCACCACCAGCACACCGGGGTGCTCGTCGCGCACGATCCGGTCCTGTTCCGCCTGCAGGGTCGTGACGATCTCGTGCATCCGCCCGGTCCGGTCCGCGGTCAGCGACGCCAGCAGCGCCGCCTCGCCGACCAGGTCCTCGTCGCCACTCCCTACGTCAAGCAGTTCATCGTCCAGCGCCAGAACCGTCCGACCACGGGTGGTGATGCGACGGCGCCGCCGCACGCCCTGCGAGTCGACCGCGGTCGCGGTGTAGAACGGCCTGGCCGCCGGTGCCCGCCAGTCGAGCAGCAGCGGTTCGTCGCCGTCGAACAACCCGATCCGTCCGATGTAGACACGGCGGCCGTCGCACAGGTCCAGCCTGCCGAAGCACAACCCGTCCTCCACCGACTCCAGGCGCGCCAGTTCCCCACGCCAGAACTCGCCGTCCCCCTCGGCGGCCTGCGCGCGCAAAGCGTCCACTCGCTGATGAAGATCCGTCAGATAACGCTGTTCGATGGCCAGTTCCCCGCTGCACATGCCGACGAGAATGCGCGGGGAACCCGGGAAGAAACAGTCTTGTTCTTTTCGGCCGCGTCAGCCGTCACGCAACGCGGGCTCGGTTTTCGCCGCGAACTCCTCGGACTGGCCACGCAACGCCCAGGCCGCCACCACCGCGAGCACCACCTGCATGGCGCCGGAAAGCACAAACGTGGCGCTCGCGCTGCCCAGCACCGACGACGCCAGCCCGCCGAGCAGCGCGCCCAGCGGCACCGCGCCCCAGACCACGGTTCGCCAGGCACCCATCACCCGGCCGAGGTACTCGCTCGGCACCAGCAGGTGGCGCAACGTCGCGAGCACCACGTTGACCACCACCACCGCGGCGCCGAACAAGCCGTACAGCACGCCCGCCACCACCGGGTGCGCCACCAGCCCCATGCCCCCGATCAGCACGGCGACCGCGAGCATTCCGCTCAGCAGCACCCCGCGACGGCCGAACCGCGAGATCAGCCTCGGTGCCACCGCCGCGCCGAGCAGGCCGCCCGCCCCCGCACCAGAGGCGAACACCCCGAACACCACTTCGGACAGGCGCAGGTCCTCCAGTCCGTAGAGGACCAGCTGCGCCATCGGCATTTCGACCAGCAGCGCGGTCACCCCGGCGATGACCACCAGCCGGGTCAGGAACGGGTTGCGCCGGAGCCAGCCCAGCCCGCCGGCGATCTCGGCGCGCACCGACCCGCGCCGGGCCACCTCCGGCCGGTAACTGCCGGTGATGCACAGCAGCAGCGCGGCGGCGAGCGCGAACCCCGCCGAGTTCAGCAGGAACGGGAACGCGGCGAACACCGCGAACGCGACCCCGCCCAGCGGTCCGCCGAGAAAGTTCTGCCCGACCACCTCGACCGCCTGGAGCTTGCTGTTCGCGCTCTCCAGCCCGCCCTTGCCCGCCACCGACGGGATGAGCACGTTCGCCGCGCTGTCGGCGACCGTCTCCACCACGCCGAGCAGCAGGCCGAAGACGTAAACCACCCAAATGGTCACCGCGCCGGCCAGCACCAGCACGGCGAGCAGGCCGACCAGCACCGCGCGGGCGGCGTTCGCGGCCACGATCGCGCGCCGCCGGTCCACCCGGTCGAGCAGCGCGCCGACCGGCAGCGCGAACAGCAGCCACGGCAGGAACTGGGTGGCCGACAGGCCGGCGATCAGCAGTGGGTCCCTGGTCAGCGTGGCGGCCAGCAGCGGGAACGCGACCTTGCCCACCCCGTCGCCGAGGTTCGACGCCGAACTCGCGGAGAGCAGCCAGGTCAACCGCCGGTCCTTCCCCGCCATGGCCACCCCCTCCATCGCACGGAGTGACTTGATGTTAAGTTCCGCCGACACGCGCAGCAATCACCCGATCACGAAGAGCACCGCCGATTGCTCGGTTCAGCCCAGGAATCAGCGGACCGGAAAGCGGCAACCTCTGCTCCACGACCGCTCCGGCCGCCCTACGATGCACGCATGTTCATGCGCCGGATCCTGCTCGGAGCGCTCGCGCTCGCCGTCACCGCCGCCACCGGCTGTTCCTCGGACGAGCCGGACACGAGTTCCTTCCCGCCAGCGGAACAACTTGTCCAAGAGGCCACCGCGGCCACTTCGGCGGTGCGGAGCACCCACTTCTCGCTCCAGGTCAACGGCTCGGTCACCGGGCTGAGCGTGCAGAGCCTCGACGGCGACCTGACCAAGGAGGGCGGCCCGTCCGGCGCGGCCAAGGGCACCGGCAGGATGGAGGTCAACGGGCAGCTGATCGAGGCCGAGTTCGTGGTGGTGCAGGACAACTTCTACCTCAAGGGCCCGACCGGCACCTTCCAGAAGGTCCCGGCATTCGCCGCCGCGGCGGTCTACGACCCGTCGGCCATCCTGGACCCGCAGCGCGGCATCGCGAAGCTGGTATCCAGCCTGCAGAACCCGAAGACCGAGGCCGAAGAGGACGTCGACGGCACGGCCACCTGGAAGGTCTCCGGCCGGATCGGCAAGGACGTGCTGGTCGCGCTGCTTCCCGGCGTCCAGACCGACGCCGACCTCACCTTCTGGCTGGCCAAGGACACCAAGCTCCCGGTCAAGGCCACCGCGAAGTTCCCGGACAACGCCTCGGTCGACGTCAAGCTGTCCGATGTGGACAAGCCCGTCACGGTGACCCCGCCGGCGTGATCACCACGACCCGTCGCGGCCGGGCGAGCGCGATCGGCGCGGGCGGGCTCGCCGTGCTGCTCGGCGCGCTGGACACCTACGTGGTGATCGGCCTGCTCCGCCAGATCATCGACGAGCTGCGGATCCCGGTGAACCGGCTGGAGCAGGTGACCCCGGTGGTCACCGGGTACCTGCTCGGTTACGTCGCCGCCATGCCGCTGCTCGGACAGGCGTCCGACCGGTTCGGCCGCAAACCGCTGCTCCAGCTCTGCCTCGGCGGCTTTCTCGCCGGGTCCGCGATCACCGCGCTGGCGGGCGACATCGAAGTGCTCGTCGCCGGGCGTGTGGTGCAGGGCGTGGCCAGTGGCGCGCTGCTGCCGGTGACCATGGCGCTGGCCGCCGACCTGTGGGCGGAACGCCGTCGCGCCACCGTGCTCGGCGTGGTCGGCGGAGCGCAGGAACTCGGCAGCGTGCTCGGCCCGGTGTACGGCATCGCGTTGTCCGCGCTGACCGACTGGCGCGGGGTGTTCTGGGTGAACGTCCCGCTGGCCGTGCTCGCGATGGCCGCCGTGTGGTTCTCGCTGCCGTCGAGCCCTCGGCGCGACGGGCCACGGCCGAAGGCGGACGTGGTCGGCGCGAGCCTGCTCGCGGTCACGCTCGCACTGCTGGTGGTCGGGCTGTACAACCCGAACCCGCGCGAGCAGGTGCTGCCGGGCTGGGGCTGGCCGGTGCTGGCCGCGGCGCTGGTGGTGCTGGTGGCCTTCCTGCTCTGGGAGAAGCGGGCGAAGGTCCGGCTCATCGACACGACCGGGCTGCGGCTGGGGCCGTTCTTCGCCACCCTCGGCGCCTCCGTTGCGGCGGGTGCCGCGCTGATGGTGACGCTGGTCGACGTCGACCTGTTCGCCCAGACCCTGCTCGGGCGGGACGATCACGGCAGCGTGCTGCTGCTCCTGCGGTTCCTCATCGCGCTGCCGATCGGCGCGGTGGTCGGCGGGCTGTTGTCCTCGCGACTCGGTGAGCGCTGGGTCGCCTTCGCCGGGCTGTTGATCGCGGCCGCCGGATTCGTGCTGATCTCGGCTTGGCCGCTGGACGTGCTGGCCGCGCGGAGCGTGCTCGGCCTGCCCCGGCTCGACGTGGACCTGGTGATCACCGGGTTCGGGCTCGGACTGGTCATCGCGCCGCTGTCCTCGGCGGTGCTGCGGGTGACCCCGCCGGAGCAGCACGGCGTCGCGTCGGCGGGCGTGGTGGTGGCGCGGATGACCGGCATGCTGGTCGGCGTCGCGGCGTTGTCGGCGTGGGGACTGCACCGCTTCCACGAGCTGACCGCCGACCTGAACGCACCGATCAAGGTGTTGTTCCCGTCACCGCAGGAGTACGAGGTGGCGCTGGCTCAGTACACCACCGCGCTGAAGCAGGCCCTGCTCGGCCAGTACACCGAGATCTTCTTCATCACCGCGTTCATCTGCGCGGGCGGGGCGCTGCTCGCCCTGCTCATCGGGCCGAAAGCTAGAGTTGGGGCCGACCAGTAGACCTACTTGAAGGATCGATCGTGCCCGAGTACCTGCCGACCGCCCCGTACCGGGGAACCAGGGACTTCCTCCCCGCGGAGATGTCCGTCCGGACGCAGGTGTTCGGCCATCTCTACGACGTGGTCGAGCGCTTCGGCTACCAGCGCTACGACGGGCCGATCCTGGAGTCGGCCGAGATCTACGAGGCCAAGTCCGGGCAGGAGATCGCCGACCAGCAGCTCTACACGCTGACCGACCGCGGTGGGCGGCGGCTGGCGCTGCGCCCGGAGATGACCCCGTCGGTGGCGCGGATGATCGCCGGGAACGCGGGCTCGCTGCAGTTCCCGGTGCGCTGGTACAGCCACCCGAACTGCCACCGCTACGAGCGCCCGCAGCGCGGCCGCGTGCGCGAGCACTGGCAGCTCAACGTGGACATCTTCGGCTCGGACGCGGCCAGCTGCGAGATCGAGATCTTCGAGGTGGTCCACGCGCTGCTCGGCGAGTTCGGCGCGACGCGGGACATGTACGCGGTCCGCGCGAACGACCGGACGCTGCTGGCCAGCGCGCTGACCGATCTCGCCGGTGTGCCGGCCGAACACCTGGCCGCGGTGTACTCGCTGGTGGACCGGTGGGAGAAGTACGACCGTGACAAGCTCGCCGCCGACGCCGAGGAGATCGGCCTGAGCGACAAGCAGTTCGCCCGCCTCGCCGAGACGCTCGGCGCGGGCACGGCACTGCTGGACGAGCTGCCCGCTGAGGTCAAGGACGCGTCGAACCTGGTGCAGGTGCTGCGCAGCGAGGCCGCCGAGCTGGTCACCTACGACCCGCTGATCGTGCGCGGGCTGGCGTACTACACCGGCACGGTGTTCGAGGTGTTCGACACCTCCCCGGAGAACAACCGCGCCCTGTTCGGTGGTGGCCGCTACAGCGATCTCGCGGGCCTGTTCACCGCGAAGGAGATCCCGGGCATCGGGTTCGGCATGGGTGACGTCACCCTGATCGACTTCCTGACCACGCACGGGCTGCTGCCGTCGCCGCGCAGCGAATACGACGTGGCGGTCATCCCGGTCACCGCCGACCTGACCGGCGCGGCGCGCACGGTCGCCTCGAAGCTGCGCTCGGCGGGCCTGCGCACGTCGAGCCCGCTGGAGCACCGGAAACTGGGCAAGGAACTGACCCGCGCCGACAAGGCGGGCGCCCGCGCCGTGGTGATCGTCGGCCAGGAGGACTGGGACGCCGGGAACGTCACCATCCGCAGCCTGGCCACGCGGGAACAGTCCACCGTGGCGGTCGACTCCGCCGCCACTTCGGTGGCCGCCCTGCTCTGACAAATGCCGTGAATGTGGCTTCACCGCGCATTTCGCACGGTGAAGCCACATTCACGGCATGGGGTCAGCGGCCGACCAGGCGCATGCCCTCGTCCGGGTAGCGCTGTCCGGCGACCGCCTCCCGCGGCACCGCGCGCTCCACCTCGGCGAGGTCCTCAGTGGACAGACCGAGCCCGGCGGCGGCGACGTTCTCCTCCAGGTACTTCCGGCGCTTGGTACCCGGGATCGGCACCACGTCCTGCCCGCGCGCCTGCACCCACGCCAGCGCCAGCTGGCCGGCGGTCACGCCCCTGCGCTCGGCCAGTTCGCGCAGCTTCGCCACCAGTTCGAGGTTGCGCTCCAGGTTGCCGTCGGCCATCCGCGGCTGGCTCTGCTGCCGGAAGTCACCGGGCCCGAAGTCCGCTTTGGACTGGAACCGCCCGGTCAGCAGGCCCCGCCCGAGCGGCGAGTACGGCACCACACCGATGCCCAGCTCGCGGCAGGTCGGCACCACCTCGTCCTCGATGTCCCGCGACCACAGGCTCCACTCGGTCTGGAGCGCGGTGATCGGGTGCACCGCGTGCGCCCGCCGGACCGTCTCGGCCCCCGCCTCGGACAGGCCGAGGTGCCGCACCTTGCCCGCGGTGACCAGCTCGGCCAGCGCGCCGACGGTCTCCTCGATCGGCACCGACGGATCCACCCGGTGCTGGTAGTACAGGTCGATGTGGTCCACGCCGAGCCGTCGCAGCGACGCCTCCGCGGCCTCGCGCACGTAGGCCGCGTCACCGCGCACGCCGCGCTTGGCCGGATCGTTCTCGTCACGCAGGATGCCGAACTTGGTGGCCAGCACCACCTGGTCCCGGCGGTCGCCGATCGCCCGGCCGACCAGTTCCTCGTTGCGGCCGAAGCCGTACATGTCGGCCGTGTCGAGCAGGGTCACCCCCAGCTCCAGCGCCCGGTGAATGGTGGCGATCGACTCGGTTTCGTCACCTTCTCCGTAGAACTCGCTCATGCCCATGCAGCCGAGGCCCTGGGCGGCAACGGCGAGCGAACCCAGCTTGCGCTCTTCCATCAGCTCACTTCCCCGCCGCGCGGGCGAGCCGCTCGGGGTAGCGAGCCCCGGCAACGGCCTCGGCCGGCGCGGCCGCTTCGATTTCTTCGATGTCCTTCGCGGACAGTTCGATGTGGACGGAGGCGGCGTTCTCCTCCAGGTACTTGCGGCGCTTCGTGCCGGGGATCGGCACCACGTCGTCGCCCTGGTGCTGCACCCAGGCCAGCGCCAGCTGCCCGGCGGTGACGCCCTTGCGCTCCGCGAGCCCGCGCAGCGCCTCGACGATGGCCAGGTTGCGCTCCAGGTTGCCGTCGTTGAACCGGGGCAGGTCGCGGCGCATGTCGTCGGCGGGCAGGCTGTCCACCGAGGTGATGCTGCCGGTCAGGAAGCCCCGGCCGAGCGGGGAGAACGGCACGATCCCGATCCCCAGCTCACGGCAGGTGCCAAGGATCTCGTCCTCGATGCCCCTGGTCCACAGGGACCATTCGCTCTGCAGCGCGGTCACCGGGTGCACCGCGTGCGCCCGGCGGATGGTCGCCGCGCTCGCCTCCGAAATGCCCAGGTAGCGGACCTTGCCCTCGGCGACCAGCCCGGCCAGCGCGCCCCAGGTCTCCTCCACCGGCGTGTCCGGGTCCACCCGGTGCTGGTAGTAGAGGTCGATGTGGTCCACGCCGAGCCTGCGCAGCGAGTCCTCGCAGTTCTGGCGGACAAAACCGGCATCGCCCCTGGCGCCCATCGCGCCGTCCTCGCCCCAGACGATGCCGAACTTGGTGGCGAGCACGACCCGGTCGCGGCGGTCCTTGATGGCCCGCCCGACCAGTTCCTCGTTGGCCCCGGCGCCGTAGACGTTCGCCGTGTCCAGCAGGTTCACGCCCAGTTCCAGGGCGCGGTGGATGGTGGCGATCGACTCGGCGTCGTTGTCGCGCACGCCGTAGCCGGAGCTCATCCCCATGCAGCCAAGGCCCTGCGCGCCGACGGTCAGTTCGCCGAGCCTCTTGGTGGTGGTGCTCACGCGGTCTCCTTGATCGGCGCGTTCTGCTCGTTGAACTTGCGCTCGATCTGGTCGTAGTTGTCGATCTTGTAGTCGAGCACCTCGAGGCAGCCCTGCAGTTCGGCGATGCGCTCGCGGACCGAGCGGCGCTGCTCGACCAGGATGGCCTTGCGGCGGCCCGCGCTGGCCACGCCGTGGCGGCGCAGCGAGGCGTACTCGCGCATCATGCGAATGGGCATGCCGGTGGTGCGGAGCTTGGTCAGGAAGCCAAGCCAGTTCAGGTCGTCGTCGGAGTAGACGCGGCGCCCGGCCGTATCCCTGGCCGGGGCCTCGAGCAGCTTGATGCGCTCGTAGTACCGGAGGGTGTCGATCGACAGGCCACTCCGGCGGGCGGCCTCGGCTATCGAAAAGCTCATGTCCCGAAGGTACGACCTGGAGTGCGCTCCAGGTCAACTCCCGACCGCCGTCCGCGTTACGCTGCGCGCATGGCCCGCCCCAGAACCCACGACGACGGCCTCCGCGTCCGGTTGCTCGACCGCGCCGGCGAACTGCTCTCCGGTGAGGGCCCCGGCGCGCTGAGCCTGCGACGGCTCGCGAAGGACGCCGGTACCTCGACCACCGCGGTGTACTCGCTGTTCGGCAGCAAGCCCGACCTGATCAGCGCGTTGTACGTCGAGGGGTTCGCGCGGTTCGAGAAGCGCCTGGCGGCCATCGTGCGCACCGGTGACCACTTCGAGGACCTGGTGTCGCTCGGCCTGGCCTACCGGGCCAGCGCGCTGGCCGACCCGCACATGTACTCGATCATGTTCACCAAGGCGGTGCCCGGGTTCGAACCGGACGAATCAGCCACCGACCTGGCCCGCTCGACGATGAACCCGCTGCTGGACACCATTCGCGCGGGCATCGCCGACGGGGTTTTCGTCAACGAGCCCGCCGAGCGGATCGCGGCCTCGTCGTGGGGCATCGCGCACGGCATGGTCTCGCTGGAGATCAACGGAAACCTGCCGCCCGGCTTCGACGTCAGCGGGGCGTACGAAGCCGCCCTGCGCGCCAACGGCCGGGGCTGGCTCCGCGCTTAGACGGCGCCGTACTGGCGGTCGCCCGCGTCGCCGAGGCCGGGCACGATGAAGCCGGAGTCGTTGAGGCGCTCGTCGATGCTGGCGGTGACCACGCGGACCGGCATGCCGGAGTCCTCGAGGTGCTTGATGCCCTCGGGAGCGGCGAGCGCGCAGATCGCGGTGACGTCGGTGGCGCCGCGGTCGATCAGCAGCCGGATCGTGTAGGCCATCGAACCGCCGGTGGCGAGCATCGGGTCGAGCACCATCACCGGGCGGCCACCGAGGGATTCCGGCAGGGACTCCAGGTAGGGCGTCGGCTGCAACGTCTCCTCGTCACGGGCGAGGCCGACGAAGCCCATCTGGGCGTCGGGGATGAGCTTGTGGGCCTCGTCGGCCATGCCGAGCCCGGCGCGCAGGACCGGCACCAGCAACGGCGGGTTGGCCAGCCGGTAGCCGTCGGTGCGGGCCACCGGGGTGTGGATGCGCTCCACCCGCACGGGCGCGTCGCGGGTGGCTTCGTAGATCAGCATCATGGTCAGCTCGTGCAACGCGGCCCGGAAGGCGGCGCTGTCCGTGCGGGCGTCCCGCATGGTGGAGAGCCGGGCCTTGGCCAGCGGATGATCGACGACGTGGACGTCCATGGTGGACACCGTAGCCGCCGGGGCCGCCCTGTCGTACGAATGACCGACGCGGAGGGCCTTCCGTAGCGCTAGGCTGCCTGCCGTGAGTGAGCACCCTGGCCTTCCCGAACCGTCGCAGATGCGGGTGTCCGACGCCGATCGTGAGCGGGTCGCGCAGATCCTGCACAAGGCGATGAGCGAGGGCCGGATCACCGTCGACGAGCTGGAGGAGCGGCTCTCCGTGGTCTACGCCGCCAAGACGGCGGCCGACCTGCAACCGGTGACCGTCGACCTTCCGGTGGACGGGAACACCGCGGTCGTGGTGCCACCCACCTCCCGCGCGGTGTCGAGCCCGCACAACCTGGTCGGCGGGCGACCCGGCTCGACCAGTTCGGTCGCGGTGATGTCCGGCACCGAGCGCAAGGGCAGCTGGGTCATCCCGGCCACGCACAACAGCTTCGCCTTCTGGGGCGGCGTCGAGATCAACCTGATGCACGCGCGGTTCGCCGAGCAGCACACCACGATCAACGCGGTCGCGATCATGGCGGGCATCGACATCGTGGTGCCCGACGACATCATTCTCGACGTGACCGGCATCGGTTTCATGGGCGCCTTCGAAAGCCACGACCGCGGTGACGTGCAGCAGGCCCCGGACAACGCGCCGGTGCTCAAGGTGACCGGCTTCGCCTTCTGGGGCGCGGTCACCGTGGTCCGCAAGCCGCGCCAGGCCCCGGGCCAGGCGCGGCAGATCAACCCCTGAACAGCGACAACGTCGGGCGCTACCCCGTCGCCTAGACTCGCGGCATGACAGTTACGTCAACGGCGACGGACACCCCGTCACCGCTGCCAGAGCGGCTCGCCGACGCCACGCGCGACGAGACGAGCCTGCGCCGGTTCCTGCACGGGCTGCCCGGCGTCGACCAGGTCGGCGTCGAGCAGCGCGCCGCCGGGCTCGGCACCCGCAGCATCAAGAAGGCCGCCAAGCGCTGGGCCATCGACACCGCCATCTCGATGGTCGACCTGACCACGCTGGAGGGCGCCGACACCCGCGGCAAGGTGCGCGCGCTGGCCGCCAAGGCCAAGCTGCCCGACCCCGAGCACCCGGACACCCCGCGCGTGGCCGCGGTCTGCGTGTACCCGGATCTGGTCGCCACCGCGGTCGAGGCGCTTCAGGGCACCGGGATCGGCGTGGCCAGCGTCGCCACCGCCTTCCCCTCCGGCCGCTCCAGCCGCGAGATCAAGCTCGCCGACGTCAAGATGGCCGTCGACGCCGGGGCGTCCGAGGTCGACATGGTGATCGACCGCGGCGCCTTTCTCGAAGGCCGCTACGGCCACGTGTTCGAGGAGATCCAGGCCATCAAGACGGCCTGCGGCCAGGCCCACCTCAAGGTCATCCTGGAGACCGGCGAACTCGCCACCTACGACAACGCGCGGCGCGCCTCGTGGCTGGCGCTGCTGGCCGGCGGCGACTTCATCAAGACCTCCACCGGCAAGGTCTCCCCCGCGGCCACCCTGCCGGTCACCCACGTGATGCTGCAGGCCGTGCACGACTGGCACCAGGTCACCGGCGAACTGCGCGGGGTGAAACCGGCAGGCGGCATCCGCACCACCAAGGACGCGATCAAGTACCTGGTCGCCGTGCACGAGGTCGCCGGGCCGCAGTGGCTCGACCCGCACCTGTTCCGGTTCGGCGCCTCCAGCCTGCTCAACGACCTCCTGCTGCAGCGCCGCACCCAGCTCGACGGCCACTACAGCGGTCCCGACTACGTGACGGTGGACTGATGCCCGACTCACCCTTCGAATACGCGCCAGCACCCGAATCCCGCGACATCGCGAACCTCAAGCCCGCCTACCGCCCGTTCATCAACGGCGAGTTCGTCGACGGTGCCGGTGAGCCGCTGAAGTCGATCAACCCGGCCACCGAGGAGGTGCTCGCCGAGGTCTCCACCGCGTCGAAGTCCGATGTGGACACCGCGGTGAAGGCGGCCCGCCGGGCCTACGAGAAGAGCTGGGGCAAGATGCCCGGCGCCGAGCGCGCCAAGTACATCTTCCGCCTGGCGCGGCTGATCCAGGAACGCGCGCGCGAACTCGCCGTGCTGGAGAGCCTGGACAACGGCAAGCCGATCAAGGAGTCGCGCGACTCCGACATCCCGACCGCCGCCGCGCACTTCTTCTACCACGCGGGCTGGGCGGACAAGCTGGACTACGCGGGCTACGGCCCGGACCCGCGCCCGCTGGGCGTGGCCGGCCAGGTCATCCCGTGGAACTTCCCGCTGCTCATGCTGGCCTGGAAGATCGCCCCGGCGCTGGCCACCGGCAACACCGTGGTGCTCAAGCCCGCCGAGACCACCCCGCTCACCGCGCTGGTCTTCGCCGAGATCTGCCAGCAGGCCGAACTCCCGCCCGGCGTGGTGAACATCCTGCCCGGCGCCGGGGACATCGGCGCCGAGCTGGTCGGCCACCCGGACGTGAACAAGATCGCCTTCACCGGGTCCACCGAGGTCGGCAAGCTGATCCAGCGCACGGTCGCGGGCACGCCGAAGAAGCTCACCCTGGAGCTGGGTGGCAAGGCGGCGAACGTGGTGTTCGACGACGCGCCACTGGACCAGGCGGTCGAGGGCATCGTCAACGGCATCTTCTTCAACCAGGGCCACGTCTGCTGCGCCGGTTCGCGGCTGCTGGTCCAGGAGTCCATTGTGGACGAGGTGCTGGCGAAGCTGCGCTACCGCGTGTCCACGCTGCGCATCGGGGACCCGCTGGACAAGAACACCGACATCGGCGCGATCAACTCGCGCGAGCAGCTGACCAAGATCCAGGAGCTGGTCGACTCGGGCGACACCGAGGGCGCGCAGCGCTGGACCAGCCCGTGTCCGGTGCCCGAGCGCGGTTTCTTCTTCGCCCCCACGGTTTTCTCCGACGTGCAGCAGTCCATGCGCATCGCCCGCGAGGAGATCTTCGGGCCGGTGCTCTCGGTGCTCACCTTCCGCACGCCGGAGGAGGCGGTCACCAAGGCGAACAACACGCCGTACGGCCTGTCCGCCGGGATCTGGACGGAAAAGGGCTCCCGGATCCTGTGGATGGCGAACCAGCTGCGGGCCGGCGTCGTCTGGGCCAACACCTTCAACCGCTTCGATCCCGCCGCTCCGTTCGGCGGCTACCAGGAATCGGGCTTCGGCCGCGAGGGCGGGCGCACCGGTCTGGAGGCTTACCTCGATGTCTGATCGTCTTTCGGTGACCAAGACCTACAAGCTCTACATCGGCGGGAAGTTCCCGCGTTCGGAGTCCGGGCGCTCGTACCCGGTCTCCGACGCGAAGGGCAAGTTCCTGGCCAACGCCGCGCACGCGTCGCGCAAGGACGTCCGCGACGCCGTGGTGGCCGCGCGCAAGGCCTTCGGCGGCTGGTCCGGCGCCACCGCCTACAACCGCGGTCAGGTGCTGTTCCGCGTCGCCGAGGTGCTCGAAGGCCGTCGCGACCAGTTCGTCAGCGAGGTGAGCGCCTGCGAGGGCGTGCCTGCCAAGAAGGCTGAGTCCCTTGTGGACACCGCGATCGACCGCTGGGTCTGGTACGCGGGCTGGACCGACAAGATCGCCACCGTGCTCGGGGCGGCGAACCCGGTGGCGGGCCCGTACTTCTCGTTCACCGTGCCGGAGCCGACCGGGGTGGTCGGGGTGCTGGCGCCGCAGTCCTCCTCGCTGCTGGGCCTGGTCAGCGTGCTGGCCCCGGTGCTGGCCACCGGGTCGACCGCGGTGGTGGTGAGCAGCGCCGAGCGGCCGCTGCCCGCGATCACCCTGTCCGAGGTGCTGGCCACCTCCGACGTTCCCGGTGGGGTGGCGAACATCCTGACCGGGCGCGCCGCGGAACTCGGTTCTTGGCTGGCCTCACACGGCGACGTCAACGCGCTCGACCCGACCGGTGCGGCCGAGGCCGACCGCGCCGAGCTGGCGAAAGCCGCCGCGGGCACGGTCAAGCGGGTGCTCAGCGTGCCCGCCGAGGAGCCGGACTGGACAGCGCAGCCGGACATCAAGCGCCTGCGGCGCTACCTCGAAGCGAAGACCGTCTGGCACCCGCTGGGCGTCTGACCTACTCCATCAGGAGATCGGCGCTGGTCACCGCCCGGCCGGGCAAGGATGAACCCGGCCGGGCGCGCAGGCCGTCCAGCATCAGCTGGATGCAGCGCTCGGTGGCGAACGAGGCCACCGCCGCCGACCTCGGCGGCAGTTCGCGCAGCAGCAGCGACAGCATGATGGTCACGTCGCCGGCGCCCACGTCGGGCCGCAGTGAGCCCTCCTTCTGCGCCTGCTCGACGATCCGGTCCAGGATGTCGAGCGCCTCGCGGCGGAATTCCTGGGTCTTCGGGTCCGCCTGGAGCACCTCCCGCGCGAGCGGCGACAGCATGGCCAGCTGCACGCTCAGCTTCACCTTCTGCGTGAGGCGGAGGAACCGGACGAGCGCCTCCCACGCCGTCGATTCCTCCGCCTCCGCGGCCCGCGCGTCGACCAGCACGCTGCTGAACGTGTCCCGCGCGATCTCCCGCAGCAACGACACCCGATCGGGGAAGCGCCGGTAGAGCGTGCCGACGCCGACGCCCGCTCGGCGCGCGATCTCCTCCATCGGCACGTCGGGCCCGGCATCGGCGAACAACTCCTTGGCGGCGGCGAGGATCTGGTCGCGGTTGCGCCGCGCGTCCGCCCGCAACCGGGTCTCCTCGTGCTCGACCGTCATCTCAGCCACCTCTCAGCTTCCGCGGGATTGTCTCACCCCAACGGATGTGGACGCTCGCATTCCACATCGGTACCGTGAAAAGCGGAAGGTAAACCTCCACATACTCTTCGTCCGGATTGAGGTAGCCGTGTCCGAAACCACCACCACCGAGCGGGTCCCGTCGTTCCCGATGGAACGCCGCTGCCCGTACGCCCCGCCCGCCGAATACGACCGGATCCGCGCGGAGAACCCCGTGTCGCAGGTCGAGCTGCCGACCGGCAAACGGGCCTGGGTGCTCACCCGGCACGAGGACGTGCGCGCGATGCTCGCCGACCCTCGGTTCAGCTCGGACCGGGCGAATCCGCAGTTCCCCGCGCTGGTGGACAACACCAGGATGCGCGAGGCGTTCAAGCCGTCGCTGATTTCGATGGACCCGCCCGAGCACGGGCCGGCGCGGCGCGCGGTGGTCGGGGAGTTCACCGTGCGCCGGATGGAGGCGCTGCGGCCGCGGATCCAGGAGATCGTGGACCAGGCCATCGACGACCTGCTGGCCGCCGAAGAGCCCGCGGACCTGGTCACCCACCTGTCGCTGCCGGTGCCTTCCCTGGTGATCTGCGAGCTGCTGGGCGTGCCGTACGCCGATCACGAGTTCTTCCAGCAGCACTCGGGCCGGCTGCTCAGCCGGGAGACCACTCCCGAGGACCGGCGGCACGCGGTCGACCAGCTCACCGGGTATCTGGACAAGCTGATCGTGGAGAAGGAGGCGGCGCCGACCGACGACCTGCTCGGCAGGCAGATCGTCAAGCAGCGCGAGGACAACAACGTCGATCACGAGGCGCTGGTCAGCCTCGCCTTCCTGCTGCTGATCGCCGGGCACGAGACCACCGCGAACATGATCTCGCTCGGTGTGGTCGCGCTGCTCGAGCACCCGGAACAGCTGAAGCTGCTGCGTGACGATCCGGGTCTCACGCTCAGCGCGGTCGAGGAACTGCTGCGGTACTTCACCATCGCGGAGCTGGCGACGACCAGGCTGGCCACCGAGGACGTGGAGATCGGCGGGGTGCTGATCAAGGCGGGTGAGGGCGTGATCGGCCTGTCGAACTCCGCGAACCACGACCCGGCGGCCTACGAGCGGCCGGACGAACTGGACATCGCGCGGGGTGCGCGCAACCACGTGGCGTTCGGCTTCGGCGCGCACCAGTGCCTCGGCCAGAACCTGGCGCGCATGGAACTGCAGATCGTGTTCGACACGCTGTTCCGCCGGGTGCCGTCGCTGCGCATCGCCCGACCGGTCGACGAGCTGGACTACAAGCGCAACAGCACGGTCTACGGGCTGCACTCGCTGCCGGTGGCGTGGACATGAGGATCACCACGGACGTCGACCGCTGCGTCGGTGCCGGGCAGTGCGTGCTCACCGAGCCCGCGGTGTTCGACCAGAACGAGGCGGACGGCACGGTTGTCCTGCTGACCGACGAGGTGGGTGGTGAGGCGGCGGAGCGGGTGCGGGAAGCCACCCACATCTGCCCGGCGCAGGCGCTGTCCATTTCGGACTAGTTTCGGGCGGCCGGTGCCGTGAACGTGGCTTTCACGGCACTTCACGGCACCGGCGGCGGGCTAATTCGATTGTTGCGGTGGCGTGGCGGCTGGTAGAAGGCCGTCATGGAGATCCGGGAAGCAACCGTCGCGGAGCTGGCCACGCTGCCCGCGCTCGAATCGGCGTCGGATTCGATCTTCGCCGAGCTGGGGTTCCCGCCCCTGCCGCCGCCGGGCAGCCCCGACGAGCTGGCCGCCGCGCGGCTGGTGCTGGTCGCGGGTAGTCCGCCGGCGGGCTTCGCCAGGGTCGAGGTGGTCGACGGCAACGCGCACCTGGAACAACTCGCCGTGCACCCGGCGCACTTCCGCCAGGGCATCGGGACGTCACTGGTGCGCGCGGTCCTCACCTGGGCACGAACGGCGGGCTTCCCGGCGGTGACCCTGTGCACCTTCGCGGACATCCCGTGGAATGGCCCTTTCTACCGAAAACTCGGCTTCACCGAGGTCGCAGACCCGGGTCCGGGGCTTCGGGAGCTTCGGGCTCACGAACAGGCTTTGGGCCTGGATGATTTGGGGGCTCGCACGGTCCTTCGCCATCCCCTGACCGCTAGCTGACCCCGGCTTCCGCGGACACCGAGCGCGAAGCCAGGCAGCAGGCGCGATTCGGGGATGGGCGCCGGTTCGAAGACAGAGGCGAGAACCGGCGGTGAAGGCGCAGCGCCAGTCCGAGAAAGCGGGCACAGGTTCGAGCGAGCGCGAAGCCGAGAAGCGGGTCGAGCACGAGGCGCGGGTTCGGGCGCCAGGCGCGGGTTCGAGCGCCAGGCGCGGGTTCGAGCGCCAGGCGCGGGTTCGAGCGCCAGGCGCGGGTTCGGGCGCCAGGCGCGGGTTCGGGCGCCAGGGCGACAAGCGGGTGTGGTGTCGAGAAGCGGCCCAAGCCGGAAGAAGCGGGCGCGAGTCCGAGGGCGGGCGCGGCCGGGCGAAAGCGAAGCGGGCGCGAGCCGGGAAGTGGACGCGGCGTGAGGTCGGGAAGTGAGCGCAAGCCGGAAAAGCAGGCGGATCCGAGAGACGAGCGCGGCAAAGCTGGAGAAGCGAGCGCGGATCCAAGAAACGGCGAGGCACAAGAAGAAGCGGGCGCCCGGTGGGACAAGCAAGAAGGGGCGCAAGCCCAGCAGGGTCAGGGGCGCGGGCGGACCAGTTGCGTCAGGAATTCCTGGTTGGTTTCCGTCTTACGCAAGCCGTCCAGCAAGGTCTCGGTGGGGTGCTCCTGGCTTTCCAGTGCGCGCCGCAGGGTTTTGACGGTGCTGGCTTCGGCGGGGCAAACAAGTAGGTCGTCCCGGCGGGTGCCGGACTGGGGTAGGTCGATGGCCGGCCACACCCGCTTGCTGGCCAGGCGGCGGTCCAGGCGTAGTTCGGCGTTGCCGGTGCCCTTGTACTCCTCGAAGATGACCGTGTCGCCGACCGAGCCGGTGTCGATCAGGGCGGTGGCGAAGATGGTCAGCGAGCCACCGTTCTCGATGTTGCGGGCGGCGCCGAGGAAGCGCTTGGGCGGGGTCAGCGCGGTCGAATCCACGCCACCGGACAGAATCCGGCCCGAGGCCGGCGCGGCCAGGTTGTAGGCGCGGCCCAGTCGTGTCAGGGAATCCAGTAGTACCACCACATCCCGGCCCTGTTCGACCAGGCGCTTGGCGCGTTCGATGGCCAGCTCGGCCAGGGCCGTGTGATCGGCGGGCGGTCGGTCGAAGGTGGCGGCGATCACCTCACCGGGCACCGCGCGGGAGAGATCGGTCACCTCTTCCGGACGCTCACCGACCAGCACCAGCATCAGGTGACACTCCGGGTGGTTCTTGCTTATCCCGTGCGCGATCGCTTGCAGCACCGAGGTTTTCCCGGCCTTCGGCGGCGCCACGATCAACGCGCGCTGCCCCTTGCCGACCGGCATCACCAGGTCGATCGCGCGGGTGGTCAGCTCGTGCCGCTCGGTTTCCAGGCGCAGTCTTTGGTTGGGGTACAAGGGAACCAGGTCGGCGAAGGCCGGACGGGATCGCCGCCGCGGGTCGTGGCCGTTGACCGCGGTCACTTCCCCGTTGTTCGCAAGGGAAATCAGGTCGCCGCGACGCAGTCCCAGGTCGCGGACCACCTTCTGCGGGATGGGCACGTCGTCCGGGCCGGGCAGGTAGCCATCGGCCCTGACCTGGGCGCGGTTGCCCACGATGTCGAGTATTCCGTTGGTAGTCATGATGAATCCTTCTGAAGAGAATGAATGAAGGGGCCGGCGGATCAGCACCGGTACAAGAACTGAAAGGCAGTCTGAGCGGGAGGCGTGGCCTGCATCCGCCAGAGGAGACTTCACCACGGTAGCCCAGCGGGGCGGTGGAGCGCAACCTGGAACCTCGGCGGACCTCGGCGCGTCACATCTCGAATACCCGAACCGAGGAGGACACTCGATGAAGTACGGCAGGACGGTCGCGGCGCTGGTCACGGCCGGGCTCGCGGTCAGCGGCCTGACCGCGGCGCACGCCGCCGGAGCCCAGCCGGTCTACTTCGTGCACGGCTACAACGACACCGGCAAGTCGGACTGCGCGTCCCTGTGGGGCAACGCGATCGACTACTTCACCGAACGCGGCAAGAGCCGGAGCGACCTGAAGACCGTCGGCTACTACGCGGGTGACTCCAACTGCGACGTCACCGTCGCCAACGCCAGCACCGGCACGCGCATCAAGCACGTCGCCGCCGATCTGGCGAACAGGATCTACCAGGACCACACCAGCAAGGGCGAATCCGTCGAGATCGTCGGGCATTCGATGGGCGGGCTGGTCACGCGCGTCGCGCTGCTCGGCTCGGCGCAGGGCTGGGAGGGTTTCCCGAAGGGCAAGCTCAAGGTGAGCGACGTGGTCACGCTGGCCACCCCGCACCAGGGCATCACCGACCCCGGCAAGTACAACAGCACCCAGTGGGACTCGATGAAGCCCGGCTCCACCTTCATGGACGTGCTGCACGCGCCGGAGAACCGGCTCACCGAGAGCTGGGCCAAGGGCACCGACTGGAGCTTCGTCGGGTCCGATGAGGACGGTACGGTCAGCTACGACTCGGCCATCGACAAGGGTTACCACGCCGACCACAAGTACCGGTACCGCCCGGACGCCGACTACGACATCTCGCACACGAACATCCGGAAACTGGCGCCCGGCAAGGAGAAGTTCAACCTGCGCTACTGGCACTCCAGTGCGGGCAAGGAGCACGACACCACCAACGGCTGGGCGCCGCTGGAGACGGCCTACAACGCGTTGAGCCGCAACGGGGACTGGTAAGCCCGGTCAGAGGCGGTCGACAGCGGTGACGTGCAGCACCGCGGTCCCCGCCTCGTCCGACGCCGCCAGGTCGACCTCGGCGCTGATGCCCCAGTCGTGGTTGCCGTCCGGGTCGTCGAAGATCTGGCGCACCTTCCACAGTTCCGGCTCCCGCTCGATCATCAGCAGCGCCGGACCACGCGCATCGGGGCCGATGCCCAGCTCGTCGTGCTCCTCGAAGTACTCCTCCATCGCGTCTTCCCACTCGTCGGCGGTCCAGCCGGACGCGGCATCCAGCTCGCCGAGTTCGTAGTAGTTCCGCCGGGCCGCCAGTTCGACCCGCCGGAAGAGCTGGTTCCGCACCAGCACGCGGAAAGCGCGCTCGTTGCGGGTGACCGGCGGCGGTCCTTCCGGCAGCGCCGGCGGCGCGTGCGGGTCGTCGGAATCGGGGTGCCGCAAGGCTTCCCACTCGTCCAGCAGGCTGGAGTCGACCTGGCGCACCAGTTCGCCCAGCCATTCGATGAGGTCCTGCAGCGGTTCGGTCTTCGCCTCGTCCGGCACGGTGTGCCGCAGCGTGTCGTAGGTGTCGGCGAGGTAGCGCAGCACCAGCCCTTCCGAGCGGGCCAGCTGGTAGAAACCGATGTACTCGACGAAGTTCATCGCGCGCTCGTACATGTCGCGCACCACGGACTTCGGCGAGAGCTGGTAGTCGTCCACCCACGGGTGACCCTGGCGGTAGCCGCGGTAGGCGACCTCCAGCAGTTCCGCCAGCGGCTTCGGGTAGCTGACCTCCTCCAGCAGCTCCATCCGCTCGTCGTACTCGATGCCCTCGGCCTTCATCGCCTGCACGGCCTCACCGCGCGCCTTGAACTGCTGCTGCGACAGCACCGGCCTCGGGTCATCCACAATGGATTCCACAATGGACACGACGTCCAGCGCGTAGCTCGGCGACTCGGTGTCCAGCAGCTCGATCGCGGCCAGCGCCAGCGGCGACAGCGGCTGGTTCAGCGCGAAGTCGAACTGGAGGTCCACGGTCAGCCGGACGATCCGGCCCTGCTCGTCCGGTTCGTCCAGCCGCTCCACCACCCCGGCGGCGAGCAGCGCGCGGTAGATCGCGATCGCGCGCAGGATGTGCTTGCGCTGCGCCGGGCGGTCCTCGTGGTTGTCCTCGAGCAGGTGCCGCATCGAGTCGAAGGCGTTGCCCGGGCGGGAGATCACGTTCAGCAGCATCGAGTGGCTGACCCGGAAGCTGGAGGTGAGCGGCTCCGGTTCGGCGGCGACCAGCCGCTCGAAGGTGCTCTCGGTCCAGTTCACGAAGCCTTCCGGCGCCTTCTTGCGGGTGATCTTCCGCTTCTTCTTCGGATCGTCACCGGCCTTCTCCAGCGCCTTGGCGTTCTCGATGACGTGGTCCGGCGCCTCCACCACGACGTAGCCGTCGGTGTCGTAGCCCGCCCGGCCGGCGCGCCCGGCGATCTGGTGGAACTCGCGGGCCTTGAGGTGCCGCTGCCGCACGCCGTCGTACTTGGTCAGCGCGGAGAACACCACCGTGCGGATGGGCACGTTGATGCCGACGCCGAGGGTGTCGGTCCCGCAGATCACCTTGAGCAGCCCGGCCTGGGCCAGTTGCTCGACCAGGCGGCGGTACTTCGGCAGCATGCCGGCGTGGTGCACGCCGATACCGTGGCGCACCAGGCGCGAGAGGGTCTTGCCGAAGCCCGCGGCGAAGCGGAACTCGCCGATCATGTCGGCGATGGCCTCCTTCTCCGCCTTGCTGGACACGTTGATGCTCATCAGCGTCTGCGCGCGTTCGATCGCCGCCGCCTGGGAGAAGTGCACCACGTACACCGGTGCCTGGCCGCCGTGGAGCAGCTCGGACATGGTCTCGTGCATCGGCGTGAGCGCGTAGCGATAGGTCAGCGGCACCGGCCGCTCCGCGGAGGTGACCACCGCGGTCTCGCGCCCGGTGCGCCGGGTCAGGTCCTTCTCGAAGAAGGAGACGTCGCCGAGGGTGGCCGACATCAGCACGAACTGCGCCTTCGGCAGCTCCAGCAGCGGGATCTGCCACGCCCAGCCGCGGTCGGGCTCGCTGTAGAAGTGGAACTCGTCGGCCACCACCTGGCCGACGTCCGCCCCGGCACCGAACCGCAACGCGATGTTCGCCAGGATTTCGGCCGTGCAGCAGATGATCGGCGCGTCGGCGTTGACGCTGGAGTCGCCGGTCATCATGCCCACGTTCGCCGGGCCGAAGATCTCGATGAGCTGGAAGAACTTCTCCGAGACCAGCGCCTTGATCGGGGCGGTGTAGTAACTGCGCCTGCCGTGGGCCATGGCGGTGAAATGCGCGCCGACGGCCACCATGCTCTTGCCGGATCCGGTCGGCGTCGACAGAATCACGTTGGCGCCGGAGACGACCTCGATCAAGGCCTCTTCCTGCGCCGGATACAGCTCCAGGCCGCGGTCGGCGGCCCAGTCGGCGAAGGCTTCGAACAGGGCGTCGGGCTCGGGCACCGCCGGGATGCGGTCGTCGAGTCGCTGGGTGCTCGGTGCGGGCTGTGTGCTCATCAGGGAAGTCATCGTGCCATCTCCGCCAGCCGGACGGGCGGGGGTGATCGCGCCACGAAGGCCGAACCCGTAGGCTGCGCATACCGCGCACCGACAGGGGGAAGCCTGGACCGGAGCGCATACGGTGGGTGATTGGCGGAGGACAGGTAATGGCACAGGACATCGTCCCGGTCGAGCTCGGGTTGCCCCAAGGTGACCTGGTGACCCTCTGGGCACCGCGCTGGCGGGAAGACGGCGAGGAATGGGAAGCCTTCCTCGGCGACGAGGAGGACCTGTACGCCTTCCCCGACGCGGCCCACCTCGCCGCGTTCGTCCGGACGGCCGAACAGCACGACCTGATCGACCACCCGGCGTGGCACGCGGTGCCCGCGCTGAACGTGCCGGAGCTGATCCCGGACGACGACCACTCCTACGACCTGGTCGGCGTGCCCGAGCTGGTCGCCGAGGAGCCGGACTCCTGGACCATCGGTGAACTCGCCGAGATCGTCGGCATCGTGCGCTCGCTCGCGGACGTCTGCGAGCTCGAAGAGGTGCACGAGGTGCTCGACAGCTGCGAGGGCTTCTCGCTGCTGGAGCAGGGCAGGCTGCCGTTCACCGGCCGCGAGGGCGAGCGCCTGTGGACCGATCTGTCCGAGGCCGTCTCCGAGAAGTGGGACGTCGTGCTCGACGCGATCGACGGCCTGGTCACCGTGCCGGACGTGGACGCCACCCTGCTGGAGCAGACCGCCGAGGAGCTGGCGACGTTCCTGGAGGAGTCGGCCGAGGCGGAGGCCGCCGCGGCCGAGGGCACCGACGACGACCTCGAAGCCGTCGACGGCGATGACGCCGAGGCCGAAGAGGACGAGGCGCCCACCGGGTTCTGGGCCGAGGTCGGCATCGACCCGATCAAGATCGTCACCAAGTCCGACGAGTACTACTCGCTGCGCTGCTACCTCGACGACGAGCCGATCTTCCTCGGCTCCGACGGCCGGATCGACGTCTACAGCTCGCCGCGCGCGCTGTCCAGGGCGCTGGCCGAGCCGAAGGAACTGGCCGGCAGCGAGCTGGCCGAAGTGTCCACTTGGGACGAAGTACTGGCCAAGGCCACCGGCGGGGACCTGGAGATCGAGGTCCACGAGGACAACACCTACGTGCTGGCCGGGCTGGACGAGGACATCGCCGAGGGCATCGACGCGATCGACCCGACCCAGCTGGAGCTGGCGGTGGAACTGCTCACCGACACCGCCGACTGGGCCGACGACGACAGCGTCGGCGAGGCGCTGCAGAAGTCGGAGAGCCTGGGCTGGCTGGTCAACTTCGTGATCGAGCCGGACCCGACGCGCCTCGCGCCGAGCGCTCCGTTCGACGCCGAGGAAGGCGCCTGGCGCAAGCTGGTCGAGTCCTTCGAGGATCGCCTGCGCACGCACTAGTCGCACTAGTCCCGGCGGCCGCACCGCCACGCAAGCCAGCTTCAAACACCTAGTCCCGTTCGGCGTGTACTGGGGTCAGCCAGATGGCCAGTAGCGGGAAGACCGCGGCCACGCAGAACGCCAGCGCGTAACGGGAATCGCCGATCACCAGGCCGAGCAGCGGCGGCGTGGCCGCCGCCGCGATGTTCTGGCCGGTGTTCTGCGCGCCCATCGCGCGGCCCGCCCACGCGTGTCCGGCGAGTTCGGCGGAGGCGGTGAAGCCGAGGCCGTTGTCGCTGACGCTGATCACCGCGGCCAGCACCAGTGCGATCACCACCAGCCAGGGTGCGGTGGCGTCCCCGGCGGCGACCAGCAGCATCACCGCCGCGCTGGCGACGGCGAGCCGGCGCATCGGGCGCAGCCTGCTGCCCACCCGGTCCGACCAGTACCCGGTGCCGATGCGCGCGAGCGCGCCCAGCGCCTGCACGGCGGCCAGGAACCAACCGGCGGCCAGCGGACTCCAGTCCCGCACGGCCACCAGGTAGACCGGCGCGAAGGCCGAAACGGCGAACTGCGGCACCACCAGCAGCGCGCTCGCGCCGTGCAGTCGCCAGAGCACGGGCGTGCGGTACGGCGACGGCGGTTTGGCCGGTGCGCCCGCGACCGGCTCCGGGCGCGGCGGATCGGTGACCAGTGCGGCCACGAGCACCGCGACGAGGATCGCCAGCAGCCCGGGGAACAACAACGCGGCGCGCCAGCCGTGCGCCTGGGCGAGCGGCGGCAGCGCGAGCGCCGCGATGCCGACGCCGATCGGCTGCGCGGTCTGCCGCAAGCCCATCGCCATGCCGCGCTCGCTCGCGCTGAACCAGCCCATCACCACCCGTCCGCTGGCGGCGTTCACCGACGCCGTGGCGGCACCGGCGAGCAGGAAAACGCTGAACAACACGGGCAGTGAAGTCGGGTTCAACGCGGTGTAGCTCAGCAGCAGGCCGGAGGCGCCGAGGCCGAGCGCCATGATCAGTCGCTCTCCGTAACGGTCCGCCGCGGCGCCCCACACGATGAGGGTCAGCAATAGCCCGATGGAAGGTGCGGCCACCACCGCGCCGGCGGCGGCGAGGGACAGCCCCTCGATCTCCTGGAGCACCGGCACCAGGAACGGGATGCCGTAGAGAAAGGCGCAACTCGCGGCCTGTGCGAGCAGCCCGAGCGCCAGTACCAGCCAGCGGCGGCGACTCGCGGTGACCGTCTGCGCCATGCGTCCTCCCAAATAGTGGGAGCCAACTCCTACCATTTGGACTTTACTTCGCAAGGCTAAATAAATCAAGCCCCGCCCGGAAAGCCGCGTCCGGACGGGGCTGGAAGTAGCGCGCAGGTCAAGAACCGATCAAGTCCGCATAACCGGGCTTGATCACGTTATTGATGATATCGAGCCGTTTGTCGAAATCGAGGAATGCGGACTTCATCGCGTTGATCGTGAACCACTGGAGATCGGCCCAGCCGAATCCGAAGGCCTCGGCCAGCAAGGCGAACTCGCTGGACATGGTGCAACCACTCATCAGCCGGTTGTCGGTGTTCACCGTGACCCGGAAGCGAAGCCGGGTGAGCAGGCCGATGGGGTGCTCGGCGATCGAGGGCGCGGCGCCGGTCTGCACGTTGGAGGAGGGGCACAGCTCCAGCGGGATCCGGCGGTCGCGCACGTAGTTCGCCAACCGTCCCAACTGGACTTCCCCGCCGGCGGAGGTCTTGATGTCGTCCACGATCCGCACGCCGTGCCCGAGTCGCTCGGCACCGCAGTGCTGAATCGCTTCCCAGATCGACGCCAGCCCGAAGGCCTCACCTGCGTGAATGGTGAAATGGGCGTTGCTGGTGCGCAGGTACTCGAATGCGTCGAGGTTGCGGGTGGGCGGGAATCCGGCCTCCGGACCGGCGATGTCGAAACCGGCCACGCCATTGTCGCGGTAGCGCACCGCCAGCTCGGCGATCTCGTGTGCCCTGGCGTGCTGTCGCATCGCGCAGAGCAGCGTGCTCATGTGGATCCGCCCGCCCTTGGCCGCGACCCGGCGCTCACCCTCGGCGAACCCCTCCTGCACGGCTTCGACCACGGCGGGCAGTGACAGGCCGCGCTCGACGAACAGCTCCGGCGCGTACCGGACCTCGGCGTAGACCACCCCGTCGGCCGCGAGGTCCTCCGCGCACTCCGCGGCCACTCTGACCAGTGCTTCTTCGGTCTGCATGACCCCGCAGGTGTGCGCGAAGGTCTCCAGGTACGACTCCAGCGAGCCCGAATCCGCCGCGTCACGGAACCACCGGCCCAGCTCACCCACATCGGTCGTGGGCAGGCCTCGATAACCGATCGAGTCAGCGAGATCAATCACCGTGCCGGGGCGCAATCCGCCATCGAGGTGGTCGTGCAGCAGCACCTTGGGCACACGGCGGATGTTTTCGGGGTCCAGAGTCTGGGACGGCATATCGGACGACATGCGACAACGGTACTTGCGCGCACCGCTGAGGGGCTGCGCCGATCGGGTCTTGCGGGGCGGGCTACTGTGGTGAACATCGGTCACCTACGTGGCCGTAACTCTGAGTCTCGACTTTACCCAGAGCTTTCTCGATCATGGACCCTAATCGGCCATCGAGTTGAGCGTGACATTTACATTTCACGGGCCGGATACTGTGAGCAATTGGACGATCGCTAAGCTCGGCCCCAGTCCCTTTTCCCCGACGGAGGACACCGCAGTGACCACAGACAACCACCTTGGGGCCCCGTCCTTCGACCGGATGCGCAACATGCTGGTGCGCGCCGCCGAGGTCAGGGAGAGCGAGCAGCAGCAGATCTTCGACGCTCTCGACGACATCTACGCCCGTCTGGCCCCGGTGGACTCACTGGGCGCGGTGCGCAAGCGACTCTCCGAACTGCCCGACCGGACCGAGGTCAGCGTGCTGGCCGAGCGGCTGGACGAGGCGATGTCCCGGCTGGAAGCGCAGGACAACGCGCTCGCCGAGATCGCCCGCGCGGTGGACGGCCTGGTGGACAAGCTGGCCAAGCCGTTCGCCCAGCTCGACGGTCGGCTCGACGGCGTCGGCGCCCGGTTCGAAGGCGTGGCCGGCCGGATGGACGGCCTGGAGGACAAGCTCCAGAACATCCACCGCCGCATCGACGAGCTGAACGGCCACCTGGACAAGCAGGACAGCAAGCTCGACTCGATCCCGCAGTCGGTGCACGGCCCGGTGCGCGAGCGCATCGACACCGCCGAGGCCACGCTGCGTGAGCGGATCGACGCCGGCGACAGCGACCTGCGCGCCCGGATCGAGGACCTGGACAGCGCCACCAAGGACCGCATCGGCCAGAACACCGAGGCGCTCAAGACCGCGCTGACCGAGACCGGCGAGATGATCGACGCCTCCGACCGGCTGGAGAAGCTGGGCAACCGGCTCGAGCAGGTCACCAACCGCCTCGACGACCTCGGCAGCAGGCTGGACAAGGTCGAGGACGGCTTCGCCGCGCAGCTCGGCGACCTGGACGGCTCGATCAAGAGCGGCCTGTCGAAGGTCGAGGGCACGCTGAACGCCCGCCCCGACACCGACTCGGTGACCTCGCTGGTGCGCAAGAGCAACGAGGAGTCCGAGCGGCGCATCGGCGGCCAGCTGGACGAGGCGATGGCCACCTTCGCCGAGCTGATGCTCGGTGGCGGGCCCGCTTCGCCGCAGCCGGTGGTCGCGGTGTCCCCGCCCGCCCCGCGGCAGCCGCGGCGCGCCCGCAACGGCCGCGCGCCGAAGGCCGCCGACGCCAAGGCCAAGTCCTCCGGTGAGGGCGAAGACAGCAGCGACAGCTGAGCTGATCCGACACAGAGGTGGGGCGGCACCCTTCGGGGCGCCGCCCCACTGTCACGTCCGGGACCCGGTCAGCGCAAGGTGTTCAGGACGACCGGGCTCGGCGCGGGAGCCGTGTCGGTGATGGTGAACGAGCCGTCCAGGGCGCGCAGGGCGCTCGGGACGGCTTCCGGGGTGTCGGTGTGCAGCTCCAGCAGGGGCGCCCCGGCGGTGACCCGGTCTCCCGGTTTCGCGTGGCACAGGATGCCCGCGGCGTACTGCACCGGGTCCTCCTTGCGCGCCCGTCCGGCGCCGAGCCGCCAGGCGGCCACGCCGACCGCGTAGGCGTCCAGTGTGGACAGCACCCCGTCCGCCGGAGCTTCCACGATGTGGACGTGCTTCGGCACCGGCAGCGCGGCCTCCGGGTCGCCGTCCTGGGCGCGGATCATCCGGCACCAGGTCTCGTACGCCTCCCCCGAAGCCAGCACGGCCGCCGGGTCCACCTCGGGCAGCCCGGCCAGCGCCAGCATCTCGCGTGCCAGCGCCACGGTCAGTTCGACCACGTCCGCCGGACCACCACCACGCAGCACCTCGATCGCCTCGGCCACCTCCACCGCGTTGCCGACCGCGCGGCCCAGCGGGGTGCCCATCTCGGTGATCAGCGCGGTGGTCGCCACGCCGTGTGCCTTGCCGATGGCCACCAGCGCCTCGGCCAGTTCCACGGCCTGCGCCCTGGTTTTCATGAACGCGCCGGAGCCGGTCTTGACGTCCAGCACCAGGCCCGCCGAGCCCTCGGCGATCTTCTTGCTCATGATCGAGCTGGCGATCAGCGGGATGGACTCCACGGTGGCCGTCACGTCCCGCAGCGCGTAGAGCTTGCGGTCCGCCGGGGCCAGCGACGGCGTCGCCGCGCAGACCACCGCGCCCACCTCGTCGAGCTGCCGGGTGATCTCCTCGGTGGACAGCGCCGCCCGCCAGCCGGGAATGGACTCCAGCTTGTCGAGCGTGCCGCCGGTGTGGCCGAGCCCGCGCCCGGACAGCTGCGGCACGGCCGCCCCGCACGCGGCCACCAGCGGCGCCAGCGGCAGGGTGATCTTGTCGCCGACACCGCCGGTGGAGTGCTTGTCCACGGTCGGCCGGGACACCGCCGGCGAAAGGCGCTCGCCCGAGTCGATCATCGCGCCGGTCCAGCGCGCGATCTCGCCGGAATCCATGCCACGCAGGAAGATCGCCATGGCCAGCGCGGACATCTGCTCCTCGGCGACCACGCCGCGGGTGTACGCGCCGACCACCCAGTCGATCTGCTCGTCGCTCAGCCGTCCACCGTCCCTTTTGGACCGGATGACGTCGACGGCGGCGAACGGTTCCACGGCGCTCATGCGGGCAGGTGCTCCGGGCCGAAGGCGTCCGGAAGCACCTGGGACATCGGGAGAATGCCGCTCGGGGTGTCCACAAGGCACTCGGGACCGCCGTGTTCGTAGAGCAGCTGGCGGCACCGGCCGCACGGCATCAGCAGGTCGCCGTCACCGCTGCGGCAGGCGACCGCGACCAGGCGGCCACCACCGGAGAGCCGCAGCTGCCCGGCCATCGTGCACTCCGCGCACAGGCCGAGCCCGTACGAGGCGTTCTCCACGTTGCACCCGGTGATCTCGCGGCCATCGTCCACAATGGCCGCGACGCCGACCAGAAGTCCCGAGTACGGCGCGTAAGCGAGCTGCGCGGCGCGAACCGCGCTCGCCCGCAACGCGTCCCAGTCCACAGAAGACTCAGTCACCTTCGCCTCGCCGGTACTTCGCGCCGATCTTCTTCGGTGGCCGCAGTCGCTGCGACGCCACCGCCAGCACGATGATCGTGACGAAGTGCGCCGAGTACGGGATCAGGTCGCTCGGCAGTTCGTCGTTGGACCAGTAGATGAAGTACAGGATCCCGGCGCCGACCACGCCCAGCGCGGCCGCCACCCACTTGCGGCGGATCAGCTGGATCACCACGATCACGCCGAGCAGGATCACCGCGCCGTAGAGCAGCGCCAGCACCGCCGACCCGCCACCGGAGAGCTGCAGGCCGTCGGCGTACCCGAACAGCGCCGCGCCACCGAGCAGGCCGCCCGGCCGCCAGTTGCCGAAGATCATCGCGGCCAGGCCGATGAAGCCGCGGCCGTTGGTCTGGTTCTCCAGGTAGTCCGCGCCACCGGGCAGCAGCACCAGCGAGGCGCCACCCATGCCGGCGAGCCCGCCGGACACCGCGAGCGCCACGTACTTGTGCACGTAGACGTTCACGCCGAGGGACTCCGCGGCCACCGGGTTCTCCCCGCACGAACGCAGGCGCAGGCCGAACCGGGTCTTCCAGAGAATCCAGTAGCTCACCGGGATCAGCAGGATCGCCAGCATGGCCAGCGGTGAGACACCGGTGATCAGGCCGCGCACGATGCCCGCCACGTCGGAGATGCCGACCCGCTGCGCGTCCTCCAGGTCACCGAGCCAGTCGGAGAGGAAGGTGGCCGAGTAGGTGTCGAACTTCTCCACCGGCGGCGACTGCTTCGGATTGCCCGACAGCGGCCGGAACACCAGGCTCGCCAGGTACTTCGCCACGCCGAGGCCGAGCAGGTTCAGCGCCACCCCGGAGACGATGTGGTTGACGTTGAAGGTGACCGTGGCGATCGCGTGCAGCAGGCCGCCGAGCGCGCCGAGCACGATCGCGGCCACCAGCCCGGCCCACGGGCCGCCGTAGTAGGCACCCCAGGCCGCGCCCCAGGTGCCGAGGATCATCATGCCCTCGAGGCCGATGTTGATCACGCCGGAGCGTTCGGCCCACAGCCCGCCGAGCCCGGCCAGCAGGATCGGCAGGGCGAGGCGCAACGCCGTCTGCGAGGTGTTCGACGAGGTCAGGTCGGGCACGCCGGTCAGGTACGAGGTGGTGGACAGCACCACCAGCGCCGCCGCGGCCCAGATCATCGCGCGGGCCCAGCCCGGCAGCCGCCGCTTCGGCTTGGCCTCGGTCACGGTCATCGGCGCGGGCGCCGGGTTGGTATCGGTCGGCACGCTCACACCGCACCCCCTTCGCTGACGTCGGCCGGCTTGCCGCGCTTGCGGCCGTTGCCCGCCAGTGCCCGGCCGACGCGCCGCTGTTCGGCGGCCAGGTCGGCGCGCCGCACGATCTCGTACGCGACCACGACGGACAGCACGATCGTGCCCTGCATGATGGTGGCGATCTCCTTCGGCACCTGGATCTGCTCCAGGGAAACCGCCGACTTGTCCAGGAAGGCCCACAGCACCGCGCCGAGCGCGATGCCGGCGGGGTGGTTGCGGCCGAGCAGCGCCACCGCGATGCCGGTGAAGCCGTAGCCCTGCGCGGCGGTGATGGCGTAGACGTGGTCGCGGCCGAGCAGTTCCGGCAGCGCGACCAGCCCGGCGACCCCACCGGAGAGCAGCATCGCGATCAGCGTCATCTTCTTGGCGTTCACACCACCGGCCGCGGCGGCGGTGGTCGACTCGCCGCTGGCCTTCAGCTCGAAGCCGAAGCGCGTGCGGTTGAGCATGAACCAGTACGCGCCGCCGACCGCGATGGCGATCAGCACGAAGCCGAACAGCTCACCGAGGCCGCCGAGCGGGATGCCGGGGATCAGGCCGGAACCGTCGATCGGCTCGGTGTGCACGTTGTTGCCGCGTTGCACGCCGAACTGGTCGGGATTGATCAGGAAGGCGATGATGCCGATGACGATCGAGTTCAGCATGATCGTCGAGATGACCTCGCTGACCCCGCGGGTCACCTTCAGCACCGCCGGGATGGCCGCGTAGAGCATGCCCGCCAGCACCGCGACCAGGATGATCACCACGGCGTGGATGACCGGCGGCAGGTGCAGCGCGCCACCGGCGATCGCGGCGACCACCGCGGCGAACCGGTACTGGCCCTCCACGCCGATGTTGAACAGGTTCATCTGGAAGCCGATCGCCACCGCGAGCCCGGCCAGGTAGTACGGCGTGGCCAGGTTCAGCGTGTCGATCGCGGTGGTGCCCTTGAACAACTGGGCGATCATCGTGCCGAACGCCCGCAGCGGGTCGGCCCCGGAGATCAGCAGCGCCACCGTGCAGATCAGCACGGCGAACACGATCGCCAGCAGTGGTGGCAGCAGCTTGGTGCGCCACGAACTCATGCGACTTCACCTTCTTCAGCGGCACCGGTCATCGCCGAGCCCAGTTCCTGCGGCGTCACGGTCGCCGGATCGGCCTCGCTGACCAGGCGCCCGCGCAGCATGACGCGGATCGTGTCGGACAGCCCGATCAGCTCGTCCAGGTCCGCGGAGATCAGCAGCACGGCCAGCCCGTTCGCGCGGGCGACGCGGATCTGCTCCCAGATCAGCGCCTGCGCGCCGACGTCCACGCCGCGCGTCGGGTGCGAGGCGATCAGCAGCACCGGGTCGCCGGAGAGTTCCCGGCCCACCACGAGCTTCTGCTGGTTGCCGCCGGAGAGCGCGGCGGCGGGCACGTCGATGCCCGGGGTCCGCACGTCGTAGTCGGCGACGATCCGCTCGGTGTCCTTGCGCGCGCCCGCGATGTCCAGCAGTTGCCCGCTGGCCACCGGTTTGCGCGTCTGGTACCCGAGAATTCTGTTGGCCCACAACGGTTGTGTCAGCAGGAGGCTGTGCCGCGTGCGGTCCTCGGCGATGTAGCCGATACCGGCCTCGCGGCGGGCGAGCGTGCCGAGCTTGGTCAGGTTGCGGGCCTTGCCGTCGGCGTCGACCAGTTCGACCGTGCCGCCGGTGGCCTTGCGCATGCCCATGATCGTCTCGACCAGCTCGGTCTGCCCGTTGCCCTCGACCCCGGCCACGCCGAGCACCTCACCGGCGCGCACGCTGAACGAGATGTCGTCGAGCACCGCGCGGTCCGAGCCGTCGACCTCCAGGCGCAGCCCCGAGATCCGGAGCACGTCGCGATCGGTAACGGTGGATTCGCGGGTCTCCGGGCTGGGCAGTTCGCTGCCGACCATCATCTCGGCCAGCTCGCGCGAGCTGATCTTCTTCGGGTCGGCCGAGCCGACCGTGGTGCCGCGGCGGATCACCGTCACCGAGTCGGCGATCGCGCGCACCTCGTCGAGCTTGTGCGAGATGAAGATGAAGGTGAAACCCTGGCGCTGCATGTCGCGCACGGTCTCGAACAGCGCGTCGACCTCCTGCGGCACCAGCACCGCGGTCGGCTCGTCCAGGATGACGATCTTCGCGCCGCGGTAGAGCACCTTGACGATCTCGACCCGCTGGCGGTCGGCCACGCCGAGGTCCTCCAGCAGCACGTCCGGATCGGCGCGCAGGCCGGTGCGCTCGGCCAGTTCGGCCAGCCGCGCCTTGGCCGCGCGGCCGATGCCGTGCAGCGACTCGGCGCCGAGCAGCACGTTCTCGCGCACGGTCAGGTTGTCGGCGAGCATGAAGTGCTGGTGCACCATGCCGATCCCGGCCCTGATCGCGTCCTGCGGGTTGCGCAGCTCGACCTGGGTACCGTTGACGGTGATGGTGCCCTCGTCCGGCCGCTGCATGCCGTAGAGGATCTTCATCAGGGTGGACTTGCCGGCGCCGTTCTCCCCGCAGACCGCGTGCACCTCGCCCTCGTACACGGTCAGATTGACGTCGGAGTTGGCGACCACGCCGGGAAAGCGCTTGGTGATCCCGGTCAGTTCGACCACCGGCCTGCGTGACCCGGGCTCGGGCTGCGGCTGTGTCATGACTACGAATGACTCCCGGAAACAACGCGGGGGGCCCGCCGGACGGGTTCGCCGCCGGAGGGCCCCACGCGTGTGTGAGCTAGCGGATTTACTTCTGCGGCTTGTCGGACACGGTGATGGCGCCGCTGATGATCTGCGCCTTGTACCCGTCCAGCACGTCCTTGATGTCGTCGACCTTGCCACCGGAGGTGGCGTAGCCGACACCGTCGACCTTGAGGTCGAACCGCTTGGGCAGGGTGGTGGTGTCACCCTTGGCCACGGCCTTGATGAAGTCGAAGACCGCCACGTCGACGCGCTTGATCATCGAGGTGATGATCACGTCCTTGGCGTTCTCCACCGTCTTCTGGTTGTACTGGTCGGAGTCCACCCCGATGGCCAGCGCCTTGCCGGAGGACTTCGCGGCCTCGAACACGCCCTTGCCGGAGGCGCCGGCGGCGTGGTAGATGACGTCCGCGCCCTTGTTGATCTGCGCGGCGGCCTTGATGTTGCCCTTGCCGGGGTCGTTGAACCCGGAGATGTCACCGGCCGGCGTGAGGTACTCGTCCTCGATCTTGGCCTTGGACGAAGCCGCCTTCACGCCCTGCAGGAAGCCCGCCTCGAACTTCTGGATCAGCGGGGTGTCCACGCCGCCGACAAAGCCGACGTGGCAGCTCTTGCTCTTGTAGACCGCGGCGACGCCGGCCAGGAACGAGCCCTGCTCCTCGGCGAAGACCAGCGGGGTGACGTTCGGCGCCTGCACCGAGTCGTCGTCGACGATGGCGAACTTGGTGTCCGGGAACTTCGGCGCGACCGCCTTGATGGAGTCCGCGTAGGCGAAGCCGACCGCGATGATCGGGTTGAAGCCCTCGGTGGCCATCTGGTTGAGGCGCTGCTGCTTCGAGTCCTCGGACTCGGTGCCGGTGGCGGTGCTCTCGCTGATCGCCGGCACGCCCAGTTCGGCCTTGGCCTTGTCGGCACCCGCGGCGGCGGCGTCGTTGAACGAGGCGTCCCCGCGGCCGCCCACGTCGTAGGCCAGTCCGACCTTCAGCTTGGAGGCGTCCACCTTCTCGCCGTCCTGGGCCTGGCTCGTCGCGCCAGGGGCCGCGGCGGGCGGCTTGGGCGCGGTGACGCAACCCTGCGCGCCCTGGTCGGCGGGTGCGGCGGCATCACCGCCGGTGTTGCCGGAATCCTTCGCACAACCGGCCAGCGCCAGCACACCGGCCATGGCGACGGCGGCCAGTGTGCGATTGCGTGTACCGCGCACGGTGCTTCTCCCTCCCCGCTGCTCTTTCACAACGGTGCCCGCGAACAACCCGGCCCCACTGCCGGGTTCGACGGGCGAACCGTACCCGGCCGCCATGACCGGGACACATCGACGGCACGCTACGTAACCCAAATGTTTGTTCACGATTCGTCCGTGCGATCGATCGTGTACTCATGGTCACCGAAGCGTGGGGTCCCACAAGGCGCTTTGTGGGACCCCACGAGAGCGGAACGCCCAGCTCAGGACGCGGGTCGCAGGTGCACGGTGAAACCGCCGTGCTTCGCCACCGGCAGGTCGAGCACCGAAGCCGGGGTCACCTGCTGCGTCGAGAAGGTGATCTTCTGGTCGGCACCGTCCGCGTACACCTCGGCGATCCAGTTCCCGGGCGGCAGGAAGCCGAGACCGGTGGACAGCCGCGTCGCCTCCCCGGCGATGATGCCGCCGACGAACCACTCGGCGCCGGAGCGCCGCGCCAGCACGGCCCGCTTGCCGGGGTCGCCGTCGAGCAGCTTCGTCTCGTCCCAGGTCGTCGGCACCACGCGGAGCAGTTGCTCGGCCAGCGGCTGCTTCGCGTAGTTGGCCGGGCTGTCCGCGAAGTGCTGCACCCCGGATTCGTACACCACGGACAACGCCAGCTCACCGGCGTCGCTGTTCGGCCGCACCCCGCTGAAGGTCACCGGGGTGAAGTCCATCGAGCCGGTGAGGTTCCTGGTGAACGGCAGGGTCAGGTAGTGCTCGGCGGGGAACGGCTGCCTGCCCGGCTTGGGCTTGGTGCCCTCCGCGCCCTTGACCGCCTCCACGGTGACCACGTGCGGCCAGGTCCGCTCGGTGCCGCGCGGGATCGGCGCGCCGTGGAAGTTCAGCATCAGCCGGTACTTCGCCGCCGCCTCGAAGACCTCGTCGTACCAGCGCATGCGGTCCTGCCCGTCGGACTCCACGAAGTCGATCTTGAGCCCGGCCGCGCCCCAGTCGGCGTACTGCTTGAACAGCTTCTCGCGCTCGCTGTCGGTGTCGATGGTCTGCCAGCGCACCCACAGCCACGTCTTCACGTTCCGCTGGTTCGAGTAGGTCACCAGTTCGGGGATCCAGCTCGCGTCCCAGCCGGAGTCGACCAGGTTGTACTCCCAGCCCTGCTTGCTCGCGTAGTCCACGTAGTTCTTCTGCTTCTGCAGGTCACCGGTGCCTTCGGCCCACCACGACCAGGCCGCGACGCCCGGCTTGATCCACGAGGTGTCGGCGATCTTCGACGGGCTCGCCAGGTCGGTGCCCAGATCGCTCTCGGTGACCGTGGCCAGGTCGCCGACCACCATCGTGCGCCACGGTGTGGCCAGCGGCCCGGTCGAGGTCTCCGTCGGATCGGGCAGCACGAGCCGGAACGAGCCGTCGTCCAGCTTCAGCCGGGAGCCGCCGTATCGTCCGTCCAAATCGGACTCCATGAGGGCCAGCCAGCTGTCGCCGACGTGGAACAGCGACGGGTAGCCGTATTCCACCGGCGCCTGGGCGGACACCTTCGCGTGCGTGTGCGCGCTTTCGTAGTCGCCGCGGCCGTTGTCGTAGGGCAGCAGGAAGGAGTCCGCCTCGCCGGGCACCCGGAACTCCGAGGCCTCCCGCACCACGGTCACCCATTTCGGGCTCGGCACGACGTACCGGTAGGCGACCCCGTCCGCGGCCACCCGCACCACCAGCTCGAACGGCTGCCCGGATTCGGCGGTCAGCTTCAGCGTCAGCTCGGACGCCTCCAGGCTGTGCTGCTTCCGGCGCCCGGTGACGGTGGAGTACTGCTCGCTGACCACCCGCTGGGTCAGGCCGGTGAGTTCCAGCCCGGTGGTGAAGTCGGCGTGCGCCGCCTCCAGGCCCAGCGCCGACTGCTCCAGCACGGTGGTCGCCCCGCGGCGCACGCCGAGGCTCAGCCTGCCCGCCTGGTCCAGCGCCACCTCCGCGACCGGAGCGCCCGCCCGCGTGGACATCCCGGGCGCGGTGATCGTCCAGTGCTCGCCCGCGGCGCCGAGCGCGGGCACGGCGACGGTCATCGAACCGGCCACCAGCACGGCGGCCGCTATCGCGCGTTTCCTCATTGAGCCTTCCTCACTGACAGGTGAGCCGGGGCCCCGCCCAGTCACCGCGGTCGTAGGCGTTGCCGTCCCCGCCGTCGGTGACCACGAGCCGCAGGAAGCGGGCTCCGGTCAGGTCGGCGGACAGCGTCGTGGCGGGGTCCTGCCAGGTGCGGACCCCGCTCGCGGCGGCCACGCGGCCGTCCGCCCAGATCTCGAAGCTCGCCGAACCGCGTTGCTGCGCCGGTTCGCGTTCGTCGTCGACGCCGACGTCGGTGGTCAGGGCCGAGCACCGGCCGTCGAGGAAGAAGACCACTTCGCTCACCGCGTGCGCGCCGATCCCCTTGGCGTAGGTGACCCCGTTGATGGTCAGCGGTTTGCCGTCACCGGCGGGCACGCTGCCGTTGGACATGTCCTTCTCGGGCGGCCCGTAACCGTTGCGCGCCAGCACCCAGCCGACGTCGCTGAGCGCACCGGCCCCGGTGGGCGGCGCCGGTGGCACGGTCACCGTCGCCGGTGAGGTCGAACCGCCGGTGCCGTGCCCGAAGGTGCGGTAGCCGACGGTGCCGGTCAGCTCGGCCGTGCTGCCTTCCGCGCCGGCCGGTGGTACCACCCGCCAGCGCGCGGTCGCCGCTTCTTCCGTGCCGACCAGCCACTTCCCCGGTTTCGCCAACTGCTCGACCGGCCAGCCATCGGGCGCGCGCAACTCGGCTCGCACTCCAGCCACCGGGACCCGCGCGTGGTTGGTCGCCGAGACCGTGACCTCGAACGGCTGCCCGGCCGGGGTGATCGTGCCGGGCACTCCCGGTGCGTGCGCTGCGATTTCCAGGCCCGTGCTGACCAGCGGTTCGTACCGCGCCCAGTCGTGCGCGCCGACCTCGATCCGGTAGATCACCGTCGCGTGCGGCGGCACCAGTGCGGAGATCCGGCCCGCGGTCTGGAAGTCCTTGTGCTGCCACACATCCCGCAGCGCGTACCCCGGCCGCGGCGGCAGGCCGAGTTCCGCCGCGCTGGTGGAGATCCGCTGGTGCGCCTCGCCTTCGTTGAACAACGCGACCGCGACGTCGCCGTTGGCCAGCGGCTTGCGCAGCACCCAGCGGCCTTCGCCGCCGGAAACGATGTCGGCCTGCTTGCCGAGCTTGTCCTGGTCGAGGTCGATGACCTCCTTGTTGCGCAGGATGTCCAGGTGCTCCGGGGAGATCTCCCGCAGGTCGGAGCCGATCAGCAGCGGCGCGGCCATCATCGCCCACAGCCCGAAGTGCGAGCGGTACTCGGTGGTGGTCATGCCGCCGTTGCCGACTTCGAGCATGTCGGGGTCGTTCCAGTGGCCCGGCCCGGCGTACTGCGCCAGCGGCGCGTTGCGCTTGAACAGGTCCACGGTTTTGGCCCAGGTGTCGTTGATGTCGCCGGTGGTCCGCCACAGGTGCCCGACCTCGGCACCCCATTCCCACGGCTTGTTCTCGCCCCATTCGCACAGCGAATAGACGATGGGACGGCCGGTCTTCTTCAGCGCGTCCCGCATCTTCGTGTAGCGCTCGATTGCGGGCACGCCCTGGTTGTTGCAGTTGTCGTACTTGAGGTAGTCGACACCCCAGTCGGCGAAGGTCTGCGCGTCGATGTCCTCGAAACCGAGCGAACCCGGCATCGTCTTGGCGCAGGTCCGCACCCCGGCGCTGGTGTAGATGCCGAACTTCAGGCCCTTGCCGTGCACGTAGTCGGCGAGCGCCTTGATGCCGCTGGGGAACTTCACCGGGTGCGGCAGGTACCGCCCGGTCACCGGATCCCGTTCGGCCGCGGCCCAGCAGTCGTCGACGTTCACGTACTCGTAGCCGACGTCCTTGAGTCCCTTGCTGACAAAAAGATCCGCCATGTCGCGGATCATCTGCTCGTTGATGTCGCAGCCGGTGGTGTTCCAGTTGTTGAACCCCATCGGCGGGGTCGGCGCGAGGCCGTCCGGCAACGCCCGCGCCGCGGGTGCGATGGTCAGGCCGGAGGTCACCAGAACGGCAGCGAGCATGGTGCGTACGAAGGTTTTCACCACTTCCGCCTTTCTCAGACGAACTGGTATGCCTGGTAACCGCGAATGAGCTGATAGGTGTTCTTCAGTCCCGCGCTCTCGATGCTGCGGTAGATGCCCCATTTCGGGCGCAGGTAGTTCTTGTCACGCCACAGGTCGACGTTCGTGGTCCGGTAGTCGACCACGGTGGTGCCGCCGTCGCGGATCACCACGCGCAGATAACCGCCGCTGTTCGAAGCCTTGAACTCGAATTCGAGGTCGATCCACTTGTTCTGCAGCGCGGTGTACCCGGTGAGGTCGTGCTCGATGTTCGAATCGTCGTCGCGCAGGGTCAGCACGGTCAGCCGGGGCGTGGACTTCTGCCGCGGCGTCAGCGTCCACAGTGGACCACCGACGTCCTGGACCTTCATCTGCATGATGTGGGTGAACTTGGTGGTCGCGATGAGCGTGCTCGGCCAGTACGCCTGGTAGGTGATGCGCCAGGTGGTGTCCTTGCCGATCTTCAACGCGGTGCCGCCGGAGCGCATGCCCTTGGCTTCGTTGCGCTGCCGGTCGGAGCCGTCGCGATCCTGGGTGTGCATGTCGAAGCGGTACGCGCCGTCGGCGATGTAGATGTGCTTGACGCCCGGGTGTGAGCCGGCGCGGTCGTCCTCCAGCCCTTCGAAGGCACCGAGTCCGTCCTTCGCCGGGTCCGGGTTCCACTTCAGCGTCCAGGACGCCGCGTGCGCGGGCGCCGGGGCGAGCAACCCGGCACCGAGCACGCCGGCGCCCATCGCGATGGCTCTTCGCCGATCCAGTTCAGCCATTTCCTCATCCCTTCTCCAAGGTGATCGCGAACAGGTGCGGTCGAGGCTTGGCGGTGGCGGGCAGGGTGAGTGATTTCGGGGAGCGAGCCGGGTCCAGCTCGATCGCCTGGTGGAAGATCGCCAGTTTCACCGGTTTCGGCCCGTCCTTGGCGTGCAGCTGACTGGTGGTGATCGCCTCGCTTTCCCCGAACGCGGCGGACGCCCGCCAGTCGGTGAGCTTCAGCGGCAGCTCCGCGGTGGAGCCGTCGGTGTAGGTGATGGTCATCGTGGAGTTGGTGTTGCCGTTGTCGCTCGCGCCGAGCAGGTGCAGCACGCCGTAGGCACCCTCTGGCAAGGCAATCGGCCCACCACCGGGCACGACGTTGTTCGGCGTGCCTTCGTGGCCGTTGACGAAGACGAACTCGATGCCGTCGTCGACCACCTTCCCGGTCTGGGGCAGCTGAGCGGCGGGATAGGTGTTGCCCGCACCGTCGAAGTCGCCGTCGCCGAGGTAGAACTCGCTGGTGATGGCGTCGTTGGTGAGGAACGCGGTGAGGTCGACCGGCACCGACGCGCCACCGGGCGGCAGCTCGGGCAGGCCCCACGGCGGGGCGGGCACGGTGGTCCGCACCGGCTCGATGACCAGGTCCGGCCGCGGTCCCTTCCGGTGCACCAGCACTTCGGCGTGCTTCGGCAGGTCGATCTCCAGCACGCCGCCGGGCAGTTCGGTCCACTTCACGCGCCCACCCGAACCGGCGACCGTGAGCGGGCCGTCGATCCCGGGCCTGAGCTTCAGCGGCTGTCCGGCCAGGCTGCGGACGCGCACGAACCGGGTGGTCCCGGCCTTGCGCACGGCACTCACCTCGAACGCGCCTTCGGCCAGGAAGTTGTGCAGGGTCACGTCGGCCCAGGCACCGGGCACCGCCGGGAAGATCCGGATCACCCCGCCCCAGCTCTGGCACAGCATGTCGTGCAAGGACTGCGCCCCGGACAACGGCGTCTCGATCACCGGGCCGGCCTCGTAGTAGTTGGTGTTCGGCTGCGCGAACCTCGCGACGAACTCGCGCAGGTGGGCCAGTGCGTCGTCGCCGCGGTTCAGCTGCGCGGAAATGGAGGCGGCGCCGGTGAAGCTGTAGCCGCGGAGCGCGCCCTCGAAGCTGATCCAGTGCTCCAGCGACCGCTCGATCAGCTCGCGTTCACCCGGCTGTTCGGCGTTGACCAGGTACAGCGGATAAACCGCGAGCATGTGCGAGTAGTGGCGGTGCGACTTCGCGAACGGCACCCCGGCGCCGACCATGAACCCGTTGGCGTCGACCGGATAGTCGACGAGCTTGTCCAGCACCTCGCGCCACTTCGGCTCCAGCGGCGACGAGACGCCGAGGATCTTCGCGGTCTCCAGCAGTGTCGCGCAGCTCCACCGGATGAGGGCGAGGTCGTAGTTGCAGTCGGGCGCGCGGCCGTATTCGGGCGAGAAGGTGGGCGGCAGGTGCATCCGGCCGTCGGGGCCCAGGTACAGGAAGTGCAGGTAGTAGTTGACCGCCTTGGTCAGCACCGGGAACAACACGTCGCGCAGCACCGAGGTGTCCATCGTGTGCCGGTAGGTCAGCCAGACGTTGTGCATCAGCCACGGCAGGTCGCCGATCTCCGCGTCGCTGTCCGGGTTCGGCACACCGACGTAGCCGGCGTCGGCGAACCGCGCGTCCGTGCTGCGGCGCAGGCCCATCGAGTCGTGCCGGTACTCCGGGCGCAGGCCGTCGACCAGCACCTGCCGGTTTTCCCGGACGGTGCGCGGGATCGGGTCCAGCTCCAGGTGGTTCGAGCCGTAGACGGGCCAGTATTCGAGCTGCGCGTTGAGGTTCCACCACACCGACGGCCACGGCGTCGGCTCGATCCACGGGCCGGTGGTCGCCATCACCGGCGCCGCCGCCCGTGCCGCCGACGCGAGCTTGTACAGCTGGATCCAGTAGAAGCTCTGGAGCAGAGCGTCCGGAATGGACAGGAAGCTGCGGCGGTAGAAGGCGTGCCACCAGTCGCGGTGGGCCCGCTCGTCGGCCGGCTCGGCGATGGTCGAGCGGACCTTGTGCTCCGCGTCCGTCGCCGGATGGCTGTGGGCCGTCGAGAGCAGCAGGTCTCCGCCGTCGGGCGAGCGGCGCACGCGGTACGCCGTCGCCGTCTGTCCACCCGCGACCATCGGCTGCACGACCACGGTCAGCTCGCCCTCGGTGGTGGTGACCGGCGGCGGGTTGGGGGTGAGGCTCGCCGGCGGATCCTCCCGGACGGTGCGCGGGCTGACCGCGGGGAGCGGGGTGAACTCCAGCCCGAACTCGCGCTCGCCACCGTCCGGCCGGACCTCCAGGTGGAACAGATCGCGCTCGGCCTGCACGAAAGAGCGAATCGCCAGTTCACCCGAGGTGGTGAAAACAGTGCCGCGAAGCTCGGCGTTCCACAGGTCCAGCCGCAGGTCGACGCCGGTGATCTCGCCGACCGGGGTCAGCCGCACCCGGCCGACCGGCAGCCGCGCGACGCCCCATTCGTTGCCGAACTTCGGGCGGTGGTCCTGCACCTCGCTGTGGTCCACGGTGAACCGCAGCGCGTTCGCGCCCGGCTCGCGGTAGACCTGCACGCCGAGAAAGCCGTTGCCGAGGAACGGACCTTCGTACCAGGTCCGGGGCACGCGCTGCCAGACGAGATCCTGCCCGGCGAGGAAGCGCGCCCACTCGTCGTCCGTGCGCATCCGGTCGCGAAGCCAGCCACTCGCTTCCGGAACGGCCGGCGCGGTCGGCGCGGTCGGCGCGGCCAGCGCGGGTGGCGCACCCAGCACCGCCCCGGCGAGCACACCACCGGCCAGTCCGTGCAGCCGTCGTCGGGAGAACTCGCCGAAATGAGGCATCCAGAACTCCATTGATCGGATGTCTAGGGCGTTGGACAACGTATGACCGAAGACAAAACCGGTCAACATCCCACAACATCGAGCACACGGATGGCCGATAGATCAGATGTAAGCGCTCTCGCGGCGACGGGTCAGCCGGGCCGCCCGGACATAACGCTCATCACATACGGCAACCCGAGGGTGAGCCCCGCGTCAAGGGCAGGTCTAGCATCCTCTGCATCCACGCCCGATGACCTTGACCAAGGCGCCTTCGCCGGAGAAGTCGCAGGTGAGCACGCCGAAGCCAGGGTCACCGGGGTTAAAGTCCATCAGTGACGTTGGAGGCCGTTCACCGATGTCCACCACTGCTGGCGCCGCGAGCGAAGCGGCGCAAAGCGATCGGGCGGGTGCCTCGCGCCGGAACGGGACGTTCTACCGCGGTGACCCCGGCATGTGGTCCTGGGTCCTGCACCGGATCACCGGCGTGCTCACGTTCTTCTTCCTCTTTGTCCACGTGCTCGACACCGCGCTCGTCCGCGTCTCCCCGAACGCCTACGACGAGGTCATCGAGACCTACAAGACGCCGATCGTCAACCTCATCGAGGTCGGCCTGGTCGGTGCCGTGCTGTTCCACGCGCTCAACGGGCTGCGGGTGATCCTGGTCGACTTCTGGTCGAAGGGCCCGCGCTACCAGAAGCAGATGCTCTGGAGCCTGGTCGGGCTGTGGGTGCTGGTGATGGTCCCCGGCACCTACTTCATGCTGGAGCGGACCGTCAGCACGATGTTCGGAGGCGGTCACTGATGAGCGCAGCGCTTCCACTCGACAAGCCGCGCAGCCCGCGGCGCCCGGCCGCCCGGCGCAGCAACTTCGAGCTGTACAGCTGGCTGTTCATGCGCATCTCCGGCGTCGCGCTGATGGTGCTGGTGCTCGGGCACCTGTTCATCATGAACATCCTCGACGGCGGCGTGCACCGGATCAACTGGGGCTTCGTGGCCGGCCGCTGGGCGTCGCCGTTCTGGCAGTTCTGGGACCTGTCCATGCTGTGGCTGGCCCAGCTGCACGGCGGCAACGGCGTGCGCACGATCATCGACGACTACGCGCGCAAGGACAGCACGCGCTTCTGGCTGAAGATCGTGCTCTACGTCTCGATGGTGCTGATCCTCGCCGTGGGCACCATGGTGATCTTCACCTTCGACCCGGACATGCCGGCCAGCTAACCCACCACACACGGTCTTGAAGGAAGAAGCGGTAAATGCAGTTCCACAAGTACGACGTGGTGATCGTCGGGGCGGGCGGCGCCGGCATGCGCGCCGCCATCGAGGCAGGCCAGCGCACCCGCACCGCGGTGCTGACCAAGCTGTACCCGACGCGGTCGCACACCGGTGCCGCCCAGGGCGGCATGTGCGCGGCGCTCGCCAACGTCGAAGAGGACAACTGGGAGTGGCACACCTTCGACACGGTCAAGGGTGGTGACTACCTCACCGACCAGGACGCCGCCGAAATCATGGCCAAGGAGGCCATCGACGCGGTGCTCGACCTGGAGAAGATGGGGCTGCCGTTCAACCGGACGCCCGAGGGCAAGATCGACCAGCGCCGGTTCGGCGGGCACACCCGCGACCACGGCAAGGCCGCGGTGCGCCGCGCCTGCTACGCCGCGGACCGCACCGGGCACATGATCCTGCAGACGCTGTACCAGAACTGCGTCAAGCACGGCATCGAGTTCTACAACGAGTTCTACGTGCTCGACATCGCGATGACCGACACCCCGGACGGCCCGAAGGCCTCCGGAGCCATCGCCTACGAGCTGGCCACCGGTGAGATCCACGTCTTCCAGGCCAAGTCCATCGTTTTCGCCACCGGCGGCTTCGGCAAGGTCTTCAAGACCACCTCGAACGCGCACACGCTGACCGGCGACGGCATGGGCATCTACTTCCGCAAGGGCCTGCCGCTGGAGGACATCGAGTTCTACCAGTTCCACCCGACCGGCCTGGCCGGGCTGGGCATCCTGCTCACCGAGGGTGCCCGCGGTGAGGGCGCGATCCTGCGGAACGAGTCGGGCGAGCGGTTCATGGAGCGGTACGCGCCGACGATCAAGGACCTGGCGCCACGTGACATCGTCGCCAGGTCGATGGTGCTCGAGGTGCTCGAAGGCCGTGGTGCCGGGCCGAACAAGGACTACGTGCTGCTGGACTGCACCCACCTCGGGGCCGAGGTGCTGGAGACCAAGCTGCCGGACATCACCGAGTTCGCCCGCACCTATCTCGGTGTCGACCCGGTCGAGGAGCCGGTGCCGGTGTACCCGACCGCGCACTACGCGATGGGCGGCATCCCGACCAACGTCCACGGCGAAGCGCTGCGGGACAACAACAACGTCATCCCCGGCCTGTACGCCGCGGGTGAGGTCGCCTGCGTGTCGGTGCACGGCGCGAACCGCCTCGGCACCAACTCGCTGCTCGACATCAACGTGTTCGGCCGCCGCGCCGGCATCGCCGCCGCGGAGTACGCCGCCGGGCACGAGTTCGTGGAGCTGCCGGAGAACCCGGCGCGCCTGGTCGAGGGCATGGTCGAGCACCTGCGCACCGCGCACGGCGGGGAGCGGGTCGCCGACATCCGCACCGAGCTGCAGCAGACGATGGACTCGAACGCGGCGGTCTACCGCACCGAGGACACGCTGAAGCAGGCGCTCACCGACGTGCAGGCGCTCAAGGAGCGCTACGGCCGGATCGCGGTGCAGGACAAGGGCAAGCGGTTCAACACCGACCTGCTCGAGGCGATCGAGCTGGGCTTCCTGCTCGACCTCGCCGAGGCGCTGGTGGTGGCCGCGCTGGCCCGCAAGGAGTCCCGCGGCGGGCACGCGCGTGAGGACTACCCGAACCGCGACGACGTGAACTTCATGCGGCACTCGATGTCGTACAAGCAGATGCCGGAGGAAGAGGACCCGGACGCCCCGCTCGGGCTGACCGGTTTCCTCGCGGACATCCGGCTGGACTACAAGCCGGTGACCTTCACCCGGTACGAGCCGATGGAGCGGAAGTACTGATGACCGCGGTAGCCGAACAGGCGCACGACACCTCGCAGATCCCCGCCCCGGAGGGCTCGCTCACCGTCACGGTGAAGATCCTGCGGTTCAACCCGGAACTGGACTCCGAGCCGCACTGGGAGTCCTACGACGTACCGGCGCTGCCCACCGACCGGGTGCTGAACCTGCTGATGAGCATCAAGAACTACGTGGACGGCACGCTGTCGTTCCGCCGGTCCTGTGCGCACGGCATCTGCGGGTCCGACGCCATGCAGATCAACGGGATCAACCGGCTGGCCTGCAAGGTGCTGGTGAAGGACCTGCTGGCGAAGAAGGGCAAGCCGACCACCATCACGATCGCGCCGATCAAGGGCCTGAAGACGGAGAAGGACCTCTACGTCGACATGGAGCCCTTCTTCGAGGCGTTCCGCGCGGTGAAGCCGTACCTCATCTCGTACGGCAACGAGCCGACGCGCGAGCGGGTCCAGTCCATCGCGGACCGGGAGCGCTTCGACGACACCACGAAGTGCATCCTGTGCGCGTGCTGCACCTCGTCCTGCCCGGTCTACTGGAGCGACGGCTCCTACTTCGGCCCGGCGGCGATCGTGAACGCCCACCGCTTCATCTTCGACTCCCGTGACGAAGGCGCCGAAGAACGCCTCGACATCCTGAACGACGCCGAAGGCGTGTGGCGTTGCCGCACCACCTTCAACTGCACGGACGCCTGCCCGCGCGGTATCCAGGTGACAAAGGCGATCCAAGAAGTCAAACGCGCGCTCCTGTTCAAGCGAGTCTGACAAGACGAGACAACACAGCGAAGACCCCGATGTCAAGGCATCTTTCCCGCCTTGACATCGGGGTCTTCGCTGTAGTCACCCTAAAAAACCGGGATGGCCCCCAACTCACACCGCCCGAGCAATCGCAATCGACCCTTCCAACCGAGCCCCGGCCTCATAAATCATGTACTCCACCCCACCATCCGTCCCGAACGACGGCGCCGCACACCGCCCACTGTCCGGCGGCCCAGCCATCGGCGCATGGAACACCCCCAGGTGCACACGCTTGCTGAAGTCGTTCCCCACCTCGGTGATACGCATACTCCCACCCGCCTCGATATTCGTGTGGTACACCACGTAAGTCGACCCATTCCGCGAAACCACGTGCGGTGCCCCGATGTTCTGCGCCCCGACCTCCTCCGGCCGAATCAGCGGCGTCTGCGAAAACGTCCAGTTCCGCGCATCCGGCGACCAGCCCCACCCGATCGACCGCCGGTTCGCCTGATTGTTGATCATGAAGACCATCACGTACCGGGCACCCTTGTCAGGCAGGTTGTGCCGGAACACCCGCGCGTAGGACGTTTCCGAAGTGCCCGCCGGCATCAACCGCGTCGAGAGCACTTCCTTGTCGTAGGTGAAATTGATGCCGTCCTTCGACCGCGCCAGCCGCGTCACCGTGTTCTCGCCGTGGAAATACATGAAGATTTCCTTCGTATCCTCATTCCACATCGCATGCGGCGACGACACATGGCTCACGTCGTACTCACCCGGCCACACCCGCGAAATGATCGGGTTCGCCGGGTACTCGGTGTACGGGCCGCCCAGTGAGTTCGAATAGGCCAGGCAGATCCCGCCCGGTGCGTCGTGCGGTGCGTAGTACAGGTAGAACCGCCCCCGCGCGTTCGGGATCCGGCCCGCCGTGCCGCGCACGCACGGGAAGATCAACTCGCCCGTCGGGTTGTACTTGAGCGCGTTCTTGTCGAACGCCGTGCGCAGGTACTTGTACGTGGGGAAACCGGGTGGCGCGGCGGACGCGGGCAGCGCCGAGGCAGCCACCAGCCCAAGGCCGGTCCCGGCCGCGATCTTCAGCGCGGATCGCCGGTTCCACAGTTCGCGCGGTTCAGTCATCGGAAGCGCTCCTTCGTCATCGGAGGATGGCGGCGAGTGTGAGCAGCCAAAACCGGCCGGTCAAGGTGCTAATACGTATTAGTCGCGCGTGACAGCCAAACCGGACAGAATGGTTGACTTCCCGCCGCACACCGCTCAGCCTTCAGCTAATCCGCATTAGCAAGGAGGCTGACCGATGAGCACGCGTCGTGCCCTGCCCCGCCAGGCGGACATCGCCCGCGAGGCCGGGGTCTCGCAGGCGACCGTCTCGGTGGTGCTCAGCGGCAACCGCGCCCGCGTCCGGATGGCCGAGACCACCCGCCTGCGGGTGCTCGAAGCCGCCGAAAAGCTGGGTTACGTGCCCGACCCGGTCGCCACGCGACTGGCGTCCTCGCGCAACCACATGCTCGGGCTGTACACCTTCAAGACCACGTTCCCGACCGACGTGGCCGACTCGTACTACCCGATCCTGGTCGGCGTCGAGGAGGAGGCCGCCGCGCTCGGGCAGGACCTGATCCTGTTCACCGGCCGCGGCGGGGCCGACCGGCGCGCCCACGACGCGGCGGCCATCCGGCGCACCAGGGTCGCCGACGGCTGCCTCTTCTTCGGCAGGCACGTGCCGGACGAGGCGATCGGCAGCCTGCTCGAATCCGGCTTCCCGTTTGTCTACATAGGACGCAGAGCCGAGCTGGACGGCCGGATCCCGTTCGTCGGCGCGGACTACGTGTCGGCCACAAGATCCGTGGTCGAGCGACTGGTCCACAACGGCCACCGCAACATCCGCTACCTCCGCGAACAGGACGACGCGCCGTCGTCCACCGACCGCGAGCGCGGCTTCCGCGAGGCGACCGCCGGGCTGCCCGCGACCGTGCACCGCCTCGATGGCGGAATCGATCTCGACGCCTGGCGGAGCGAAGGCGTCACCGCGGTGGTCGTCGAGGAGACCGACACCTCGACCGCCTACACCGCCATCACCAAAGCACTCGAAGCACGCGGCCTCACCTGCCCGCGCGACCTTTCGCTGGCCGTGCTCGGCCGTCCGCCGGTCGAAACCGGCGAGGTCACCGGCTTCGCCGTGCCACGCCGCGAGATGGGCAGGCAGGCCGTGCGCCTGCTGGTCCGCCTGATCACCCACGAGATCGGCCAGAACTCCCCGGCCGCGCGGCAACTCCTGCCCTGTGAACCGGTCGACGGCACCACCGTCGGCCCCGCGTACTGAAGGAAGCTCCACATGAACGAACTCTCCACCGAAATCCTCGTCGTCGGCGGTGGCCTCGGCGGGGTGGCCGCCGCGCTGGCCGCCGCGCGCGCCGGGCACCGTGTGGTGCTCACCGAGGAGACCACGTGGATCGGCGGCCAGCTGACCGCGCAGGCCGTGCCCCCGGACGAGAACCCGTGGATCGAGCGCTTCGGCTCCACGGCCACCTACCGGCAGCTGCGCGAGGGCATTCGCGACTACTACCGCCGCCACTACCCACTGCGCGCCGAGGCCCGCGGCCTGACCGACCTGAACCCCGGCGCGGGCCGGGTGAGCAAGCTCTGCGCCGAGCCGCGGGTCGCGCTCGCCGTGCTGGAAGCCATGCTGGCGCCGGAAATCAGCGCAGGCCGGATCACCCTGCTGACCGGATACCGCCCGGTCGGCGCGGAAACCTCCGGTGATCAGGTCGAGTCGGTGCGCCTGGCCGACGAGGGCGGCAACCTGGTCGACGTCCAGGCCCAGTACGTGCTCGACGCCACCGAGAACGGCGATCTGCTGCCCATGGCCGGAGTCGAGTTCGCGGTCGGCGCCGAAGCCCAGGCCGAGTACGACGAGCCGAACGCTCCCGAGAAAGCCGGCCCCGGAAACCTCCAGGGCATCACCTACTGCTTCGCCATGTCCCACCACAGTGGACAGAACCACGTGATCGACCGCCCGGCGATGTACGACTTCTGGCGGTCGTACCGGCCGGACTTCTGGCCGGGCCCGCTGCTCGGCTTCCTCGCGCCCGACCCGCGCACGCTGGAGCCGGTGCCGCGGACCTTCGTGCCCAACCCGGACAACGACCCGCTCGCGATCAGCGCCGACCAGAGCGCCGACGCCGGTGACAAGGAGCTGTGGGGCTTCCGGCGCATCCTGGCCAGGGGCATGCACACGCCCGGCTCCTTCGACTCGGACATCACGCTGGTCAACTGGCCGCTCAACGACTACTGGCTGCGTCCCGCGCTGGAGATCGACGGCATCGCCGACGCCGAATCGGTGAAGAAGGCGCACTACGAGGCCAAGCAACTGAGCCTGTCGGTGCTCTACTGGCTGCAGACCGAAGTCGGCTTCCCCGGCCTGAAGCTGCGCCACGACGTCACCGGCACCGCCGACGGACTGGCGAAAGCCGCCTACGTCCGTGAATCCCGGCGCATCAAGGCGGTCACCACCGTCACCGAGCACCACGTCTCGCTCGACCTGCTCGGCCCGCACGGCCGCGCGCACCACGCCGACTCGGTCGGCATCGGCAGCTACCGGATCGACCTGCACCCGTCCACCTCCGGGGACAACTACGTGGACGTGGCGAGCGTGCCGTTCGAGATCCCGCTCGGCGCGCTGCTGCCGCAACGGGTGGAGAACCTGTTGCCGGCGGCCAAGAACCTGGGCACCACGCACATCACCAACGGCTGCTACCGGCTGCACCCGGTGGAGTGGAACGTCGGCGAGGTGGCCGGTCACCTCGCCGGGTTCGCCCTGCGCCGCGGTGTCACGCCGCGCAAGGTGCGGGCCGACGAGTCGCTCTTCGGCGAGTTCGCCCATCTGCTCGACCGGGCCGGGGTGGAACGCCGCTGGCCCGACGTCCGCGGTTACTGACAACGGAGACCCGAGATGACTGCAACGACGCAGAACGTCCGAATCGGCATCGACGTCGGCGGCACCTTCACCGACGCGGTGGCGGTGGACGCGGAGACCTTCGCACTGCTCGGCCAGGTCAAGGTGCCCACCAGCCACGACCACGAAGACGGCGTGGCACACGGAATTCTCACCGCGCTGCAACGCCTCCACGAGCAGACCGGGATCGATCCGGCGGCGGTGTCGTTCCTGGCACACGGCACCACCCAGGCCACGAACGCGCTGCTCGAAGGCGATGTGGCCACCGTCGGCATCGCCGGGATCGGGCACGGGTTCGACGGCTGGGCCACCGGGCGGCTGCGCTCGCTGCGCAAGCTGGAGCTCGCGCCCGGCCGTCCACTGCCGATCCGGTACGCCGCGGTGAAGGACGCGGAGGCTCCCGAGGCGGTCAAGGAAGCCGTCGCCAAGCTGCACTCTGATGGCGCGGAAGTGATCGTCGCCGTGGAACCGTTCAGTGTGGACGATCCGTCCGGGGAACGCGCGGTGGTCACCGAGGCTCGCGCGCAGCACCTCCCGGCCACCGCGACCCACGAGATCACCGGACTCTATGGACTGTCCAAACGCGCCAGGACGGCGGTGCTCAACGCCGGGATCATGCCCCGGATGATCGACACCGCAGACCTGGTGGACCGCAGCGTCGCGGCGGCGGGCATCAGCGCGCCGCTGATGGTGATGCGCGGTGACGGCGGGGTGATGTCACTGGCGGAGATGCGCAAGCGCCCGCTGCTCACCGCACTGTCCGGCCCAGCGGCCGGGGTCGCGGGCGCGCTGATGGGCGAACGGCTCAGCGAGGGCATCTTCCTGGAGACCGGCGGCACGTCGACCGACATCAGCGTGGTGCGCCGCGGGAAAGTCCAGGTGCGGCACGCGAAACTGGGTGGGCGTGAGACCTATTTGCCCGCGCTCGACGTACGCACGGTCGGCATCGGCGGCGGCTCACTGGTCCGCGTCTCCGGCCAGTCGATCACCGCGGTCGGCCCGCGCAGCGCGCACATCGCGGGCCTGCCCTACGCCTGCTTCGCGGACGCGCTCGAAGGCGCCAGGCTGATCAGCGTTGCGCCCAAGGACGGTGATCCGGCCGACTACGCCGCCCTCGAAACCGCGGACGGCACCCGGTACGCGATCACGCTCACCTGCGCCGCCAACGCGCTCGGCGTGGTGCCGGAAGGCAGTTACGCGCACGCCGATCCGGCGACCGCGAAACAGGCGCTCACCCCGCTCGCGGCCGCGCTCGGGCTGAGCGTCGAGCAGGCCGCGACGGCCGTGCTGGACCAGGCGATCAAGCCGGTCAAGGCGGTGGTCGACGAGCTGGTCGAGGCCTACCGGCTCGACGCCGTCACCCTGGTCGGCGGCGGTGGTGGCGCGGCGGCGGTCACCCCGTTCCTCGGCCGCTCGTCCGCTATGGACTGGCGGATCGCGAAGCACAGCGAGGTGATCAGCCCGCTCGGTGCGGCACTGGCGATGGTGCGGGAGTCCGTCGAGCGCATCGTGCCGAACCCGTCGCACGGCGACGTGCTGGCCACCCGCGCGGAAGCCGAACGCGCCGTGGTCGCCCAGGGCGCCGACCCCGCCGGGGTGGACGTGGACGTGACGGTCGATCCGCAGCGGAACCTGATCCGCGCGGTCGCCACCGGTGCGACCGAGCTGCGCACCAAGGACCGCGCCGGAAAGCTCGACGAAACCGCGGTGCGCCAAGAGGTCGCGCGATCGCTCAGCGTCGAACCCGGTGCCGTGCGGGAACTCGCGGCCACCCCGCACCACCGGGTGTGGGGCGCGAAGACCCGGAAGCCCGGTTTCCTGGGCCGTTTCTTCCGGCCCGCCGAGCAGATCCGGGTGGTGGACGGCGAAGGTGTGGTCCGGCTGCACCTGTCCGGCGCGCACCTCGCCGAGACCACCGCCGGTGAAGCGAACGCGCGGCTCACCGAGCTGGTCACCGAACACACCTCCGTCGGTGACGGCGGTTCCCGCGCGCCGGCGGTGTACCTGCTGGCCGGGCCGAAGATCGCCGACCTGTCCGGCGTGCTCGACCGGGAGCAGCTGCTCGCGCTGATCGGCGCCGAACTCGGCAACCGGCAACCGGACGAGCCGCTCGTCGCGCTGCTGGAGGACCGGCGATGAACGCACTCGACCTGGGCGCGGAGTTCCTCGCCGCCACCCCGACCCACGAAAACCGCTCCACCGAACAACTCCGGACGTGGGCTCGGATCGCACTCGAATTCGGTGACGAACTCGCCGCGGCCCACCCCGAACTTCCGCAACTGGACATCCGCGAGAAGACCGGCGGGAAGCGACCCGGCGAAGTGCTGCTCGCCGAGTACCACCATCGCGACCACCGCGTGACGCTCTACCGCGACAGCCTGGACTTCGCGCGTGAGGTCAGCGCGAAACGTGGCTCGCCCATCGCGCTGGAGAAACTGCGGCGCGCGGCCATCGCGCACGAGGTCGGCCACCACCTGCTGCACGGTCCGCGCACCCGTGAACTGAACCGGCGCCTGGGTCACCGCGTGCTGCGACTGCGCGCACACGTCGCGGGCGCGGACGAACTGGTCGTCCACCGCTACGCCCAGCACCTCAGCGGCATCGACCCGTTGCAGCTCGACAACTTCCTCATCGACGCACTCACGGGAGCCTGATCATGGGTATCGCGATTGTGGCCGTGATGGCCGTCGGGGTCGGGCTGATGCTGACCCGCAAGATCCCGACCGCGTTCGCGCTCGGGCTGCTCGCCGTGGTGATCGCCGCGTTGTCCGGTGCGAGCCTGACGGGCAAGGAGAACAGCATCACCGGCTCGGTGCTGCAGACCGGGTCGGCGCTGCTCGCCGCGACGATGATCGCGGTGCTGCTCGGCTCGTGGCTGGGCACGCTGATGGAGGACACCGGGATCGCCGCGACCCTGGTGCGCAAGATCGTCGAGTTCGGCGGTGAACGGCCCGCCGTGGTCGCGCTCGGGGTGTACGGCGTGGCGATCCTGTGCGGCAGCATCACCGGCTCGGCCCCGGCCGCCATGCTCGCCGGTGTGGTCGGCATTCCGGCGATGATCGCGGTCGGTGTCACCCCGGTGGTGGCCGGCGGCACCGTCCTCATGGGACTCGCCACCGGGCTGCCGCTGGAGCTGATCGGCTGGCAGTTCCTCTCCGACGCGGTGGACCTGCCGGTCGAGCAGGTGCGCGCGTTCCAGCTGAAGGTGTTCCCGATCGCGCTGGTGGTCGGCGTGGCGTACGTGCTGATCGAGACGCGGCGCACCGGCGCGCGGCACGCCTGGGCGGTCCGCGCACCGCGGCGTTCGCGGGCGGCCGCGCGCGAACGCCGCGGGGACGCGCCCTGGTACGCGCTGCTCACGCCGTTGCTGCCGATCGTGCTCGCGCTCGGCCTCGACGTGCCGATCGTGCCGTCACTGCTGGTCGGGCTGGTCTACGGGCTGGTGACCACCACGCGGCCCGGCAAGCTCGGCGAGCGCGCGCTGCGGTCGCTGTACCGGGCCTTCGACGTGGCGGCCCCGCCGATCGTGTTGTTCATCGCGATCGGGATGCTGCTGTCCGCGGTGAAGCTGCCGGGCGCGGTGAGCGCGCTGCAACCGCTGATCTCCGCGGTCAGCCCGTCCGGCGCGGTGTGGTTCGTACTGGTTTTCGCCGTGCTGGTGCCGTTGTGCCTGTACCGCGGGCCGCTCAACGTGTACGGGCTGGGCGCCGGGGTCGCCGGAGTCCTTGTCTCCGGCGGGATCTACCCGGCGCCCGCGGTGCTCGGCCTGATGTCCTCCTACGGCCAGGTGCTCTGCGTCTCCGACCCGACGAGCACGCAGACGGTGTGGAGCGCGCAGTACGCCGGCGTGCGCCCGGAGAAGGTCATGCAGTCCACGCTCCCGTACACCTGGGTGATGGCCGCCGGCGGTCTCGTGCTGACGGCCATCCTGTTCCTCGGCTAGCAGGGATTGAGGAACCAGCAGAGCCGGAAGTTCGCCCGGTAGGTGGTCGGGGTCGCGGGCGCCACCACGTTGTGCGCCCTGGCCCCGCCGTCGGACCACGAGGTCCAGGCGTATTTCCGGTTGTTCGGCGGCACGTACTGCGGGCTGTTCGCGCTCACCGAGTTGTTCGAACCGACGATCACCGTGCGGGTGAACGGGGTTCGCTGCTCGATGCCGCCGACGGTGAGCAAGGCCTGGCTGGGCTGCGAAGTGAAGCTCAGCACGACGGTCTTCGGTTGCAGGTCCACCGTCTTCGACGCGGTCCGGCCGGAGGAGTCCGTCGCGGTCAGCGTCAGCTGCAGGTACGACGGGTACTCGTGGTCGGGTGCGACGAACGAGCCGCTCGCCACGCCGGGGAAGTCCTGCACGTTGTGCGTGTGGCAGGTGCCGTTGGCCGCGCAGTGCCGGATCGCCAGCCGCCACGACAGCGCCGACGGCGGCAGCTCACCGTCCTGGGCGTCCGCCGCCCGGCCGGAGAACGGCACGGTCTGGCCGACCTGCCAGTTCAGCGCGGCGGTCGGGGTGTCGATCACCGGCACCGGATCCAGGCCGGGCGGGTTGCCGACGGTCACCGCCACCACCGTGGTGGCCGAGGCCCCGGCCGGATCGGTCACCCGCAGGCCGATGTTGAACACACCCGTGGCGGTGTAGGTCCGGGTCGGGTTGACCGCGGTCGAGTCGTCGTACTGGCCGTCCGCGTCGAGATCCCAGGCGTAGGTCAGCGCGCCGCCCTCGGGATCGCTCGACCCGGCGCCGCTGAACTGCACGGCGAGCGGTGCCGGTCCGCTGGACGGCGTCGCGGTGGCCACCGCGACCGGCGCCTGGTTGCCGCTGCTGTAGGTCACCCGGCGCAGCTGGCCGGCGCCGAGCGCGACGTAGAACATGTCGCCACCCGGACCGCTGAGCACCTGCACCGGCACGTTCGCGCCGGTCACGAACGGCACCAGCCGGCTCGCGCTCGGCTGCCCGGCTTCGGTCTGCATGGCCCAGATGCAGCCGCGTGAGGAATCGGCGAAGAAAAGCGCGCCGGAATAGGCCGGTGGATAATTGCTACCCGATTCGAAAGCGATTCCGCTGACCGACGAACCACCGGTCGGGCACGGATCGGTCGACACGACTTTCGCGCTGTGGTTGTAGGCGTAGTAGGGCGCGGTCTGGCCACCGGCGGAATAGAGCGATTCGCAGCGGGTCAGGTTCGCCCCGTCGTATCCGGACTGCCGCGTGGCGCCTTCGAAGCACGGCCAGCCGAAGTTCTCCGCGACCGGGTCGGCGGCGTTGGTGATCCGGTTGATCTCCTCCCAGGTGCCCCAGCCGACGTCACCGGACCAGAGTTCGCTGGTGCCCGGCCGGAAGCCGAAGCGGAACTGGTTGCGCATGCCGTAGGCGACGATGCGGCGGGCGTTGGCGTCGGCGCTGCTCGCGAACGGGTTGCCCGGCATGCCTTCGCCGGTGTCCGGATGGATGCGCAGGATCGCGCCGTTGAGCAGCACCGGCTGACCGGCGGGCCGCCGCACCGACTGCGAGCGCAGCGCGCCACCCTCGGCGTTGGGTGGGGCGAGGTTCGTGCCCGCCGGGGAAGGCGGGTCCCCGCAGAGGTTCTTGACCTGGCCGTAGTCGGTGAAGTTGAAGCTGGCGCCGTCACCGCCGCCGGCGTACAGCGCGCCGTCCGGGCCGAAGGCCAGCGAACCGATGGAGTGGCTCGGGTACTGCTGGCACCACTCGGTGATCAGCGGTTTCTCGCTGACCGCGGTGCCCGCCGAGCCCATCGTCAACTGGGACACGCGGCCGGTGACCACGCAGCCGTCGTCGGTGGCACCGGGCGGGGTCGGGCAGGTGTCACCCCAGCGTGGCGCGGTACCGCCGGGCATCGCGTCGTAGGTGTAGGACACGTAGACGTAGGGCCGCGCCGGGAAGGCCGGGTCGATGGCGAGGCCGAGCAGGCCGCGGTCCCAGAAGTCCTGGGTCTGCGTGCGGAGATCGGCGAAAATGGTCGCGCTGGTGTCGGCGAGCGAGTCGAAAACCTTGAGCAGCCCGCTCTTCTCGGCGATGAACACCCGCCCGTCCGGCGCGAAGGCGGCCGCCGTCGGCGAGGTGAGCCCGCCGATCGCCACGGAATCGGTGAACCCGGTGGGCACCGCCGCGGCGACGGTCGGCACCACCGGTGCGACCACCGCGGCGAGTGGTAGGACCAGCCCCAGTGCCAGGGCTCTTCGTGTGGTGCGCAGGAAGGCAGGACGGCGTAACCCCATGACCCGAACTCCTCGACTCCGACGGCAGGGAGAGAATCGCGACTCCTGCCCGTATGGCGGCAAAAGTGCGCAATTTGTTACAGGGCCATTCGAGGGATTTTGTTCTGCACCGAGTTTCAGCCGGACATGAATGTGGCTTTCATTGCGGAAGTCGCAATGAAAGCCACATTCACCATACTTCGTCGGTTATTACTTCACCGCGCGCAGGGCGTTCACCAGACCGCGGCCGTAGAAGGAGTTGTAGTGGTCCGGGCCGACGCACCCGGCGGCACCGCCGCACGAGACCGGGTCCGCTTTTGCCTGGAGCAGGAACGAAAGCGCCTGCGGCGGCAGGTGCCGGTACTTGCTCGCCAGCAGCGCCGCCACGCCTGCCGCGTGGGGCGAAGCCATGGAAGTCCCGCACTTGGTGCCGTACTGGCCGTTGAACACCGTGGACAGCGTGCAGCCCGCGCCCTCGCCCGGCGGCGGCAGCTGCGCCCGGTCACCACCCGGCGCGGTCACCTCGACCTGCCCCTGGCCGTAGTTGCTGTACGACGCCTTGGTCCCGTTGTACCCCACCGAAGACACCGTCACCACACCGTCCATGCCCTTCGGCAGGATCTCGCAGCTGGGGTCCACCGGGTGCGGGCGGTTCGGGTCGGTGGTCTGGGCCTTCGGGTCGAACCCGCTGTTGCCCGCCGCCGAGATGTTCAGCACGCCCTTCTTCTGCGAGTACGCCACGGCCCGCGTCACCGCTTCGAACGCGGCGGCGTCACCGGGCTGCTTCGGGCAGTAGAACATGCCCGGGTCGACGTAGTAGCTGTTGTTCGTCACCTCGAAGCCCTGCTTCGCGGCCCACATGAAGCCGCACACCGCGGCCTCCGGGTAGATCAGGCCCTCCTCGTTGACCACCTTCACCGAAGCGACCTTCACGCCCGGCGCGACTCCGGTGAAGCCACGCGCGGTGTCCTTGCCCGCGATGGTGCCCGCCACGTGCAGACCGTGGTCGGAGCTGGTGGTCACCCAGCTGGCCGGGTCGGCGTCCGGCGCACCGGAGTTGCAGCCGCGCGAAGCCTTGGCGTCCACCGCGTGCTTGAGGCCGGGGTGGTCCGGCTCGACGCCGGAGTCGAGCACCCCGACGGTGACCGACTTGCTGCCCGGGTTGATCTTGTTCGCCTCCGGCGCCTTGATCGCGCGCATGTCCCACTGCTGCGCGGTCAGGTCGCCCTCGGCGGCCACGCTGACGGTCTCCTCGTTCTCCCGCTCCGAGCGCGCCTCGGCGCGCATTTCGGCGGCCGTGGTCGCCGGCGGCTCGGCGACCTCACGGCCACCCGAATAGGCGCGGAACGCGCCGATCTTCTCCTGGAAATCGGCATTGCGGGAAGTGGCGACCGCTACCCCGATTTCACCGTAGTAAGCGACTTTCGTACCACATTTCGCGGCCAGTTCCTTGTCAACCTGCCACTGGGAAGTGTGCGGCTGGTAAATCACCACATAGGTGTACGCCGCACTCGTCGTGTCGCACTGCGGAGCGGCTAACGCGGCAGGCTGCGCCAGCGCGACCGGCGCCAGCGCACCGGTGCTGGCGAGCGTCAGCGCGGCGGCGGCGGGCAGCAGCCATCGTCGGACCCGGGACATCCACACCTCCAGGAAAGGGCCTGAGCATCAGGCACACCCGCAAGATGAAACACGGCGGATCACGCCGGAGCAATCATTCTTTGGTCTGGTTCCGCGCGCGCCACCCGCGCCAGCCGATGATCCCGATGATCGTGCCGAGCACGAAGGAAACCACGGTCAGCACCAGGTGCACGACAAAATAGGCGGTCGGCGAGCCGTCCGCCGCCCACGCCCGGTCGCTCTCCCACAGGTTCCGCGCGAAGGTCACCCAGATGATCCACGACCACACGCCGAACGCCAGCAGGAACAGCGAGGTCCGTCCCGACATCCTCATGTTGGCGGAGGGTAGTTCATCGCTCACCACCGGCGCAGATAGCCTGCTGGGGTGCGCAGCTCACGCGATCTCCTCCTCGTCATGGTGTCCGCGATCCTCACCGCGGCGACCGTGCTCGCACCCGCCGCCGGTGCGCAGGCCACGCCAAGAGCACCGGAAAAGCAGAGCTGCACCAGCGACCGCGCGGTACCACCGCCACCGGTGGACACCTCCGAGGTGCCCAAGCCCGGCCAGAAGGCACCCGAGCCGCTGCCGGTGCCAGCCACCCCGGTCGGCGGGGACCGGATGGGCGAGTGCGGGCTGGTGCTGCCGCGCGGGGCCGCCGAACCGCCCGCGGTGATCAACTCGGCCTCGTGGGTGATCCAGGACCTCGACACCGGCGCGATCCTGGCCGCGAAGGACCCGCACGCCCGGCAGCGGCCGGCGTCGCTGATCAAGGTGCTGCTGGCGCTGGTGGCGGTCAACGAACTGGACCCGCAGCGGGTGATCACCGCCTCGGCCGAGGACGCCGCGCAGGAGTGCACCTGCGTCGGGCTGGTCGCCGGTGGCCAGTACACCGTCGAGCAGTTGCTGCAGGGCACGCTGATGCACTCCGGCAACGACACCGCGCACGCGCTGGCGACCACGCTCGGCGGGGTGCCCGCCACGCTGGAGAAGATGAACTCCGCGGCGGCCAGGATCGGCGCGATGGACACCCGCGCCGCCACGCCGTCCGGTTTGGACGGTCCGGGCATGTCCAGCTCGGCCTACGACCTGAGCCTGATCTTCCACTACGCGATGAAGCAGCCGATCTTCGCGAAGGCGGTCGGTACCCGGCAAATGCAGTTCCCCGGCTGGGGCGACAAGCCGAGCTTCCCGTTGTACAACGACAACAAGCTGCTCACCATCTACGAAGGCTTCCTCGGCGGGAAGACCGGCTTCACCGACGACGCGCGGCACACCTATCTCGGCGGGGCCGAGCGCAAGGGCAAGCGGCTGGCGGTGGTGACCATGCGCGGTGAGCAGAAGCCGATGCGGGTGTCGGACCAGGCGGGCAAACTGCTCGACTACGGCTTCGAGCTGGCCGCGTCGAAGCCGGAGCCGGTCGGGCAGATCACCTACCGCGAGGGCGGCCTGCAGCCGGGCGGCAATCCGCAGGCCGGGCCCGATCTCGGCGAGGACCCGGCCAAGTCGGCCGCCGCGATGGCCGAGGAGGACCCGTTCGGCACCACCGGGTGGATCATCACCGTGGTGGTCGCGCTGATCATCATCGCCGGTTTTGTCATCGGCCACCGGCGCAAGCGGGCCGCCCTGCTGGCCGAGCAGACCGACGTGCTCCCCCGGATCCGCTAGGCAGTGTTCGGTAAGCGGCGGAGCCGCTTGCTGCGGGCCGTCAGCCCGCACCGGCGCGGGTTCTCAGTCGTCTTCTCGCGAGGACAGCTTCACCGTGGTGAATCGGTTATTCATGAGGTGAAGATCCCGGAGCGAGAAGACGCCCGAGGTTCCGCCACCCGCACCGCCACGCAGCACTGTCGAACACTCGCTAGGAGTCCTTGCAGCAGTCTTCGCGGACGGCGTCCTGGGCCTTGTGCTCGTCCGGCTCCGGCTTCGGCAGGGTCTCCGGCGCGACGATCCAGAACAGCACCGAGAGCCCGGCCACCGCACCGGTGACGGCGAACGCGGCCGCGTAGGACCACTGGTCGGCGATCACCGCGGCCACCAGCGGGCCGGTGACCGCGCCGATGTCGGCCGCCATCTGGAAGCCGGCCAGCACCCCGCCACCGCGGGCCTTGACGCCGAGCACGTCCGCCACCGCCGCGTTGTGCGCCGGGTTGACCGTGCCCGCGCCGATCCCGGCCAGCATCGAGGCACCGAGGAACAGCCACACGTTGTCGGTCAGCCCGAGCACCCCGCTGCCCAGCGCCAGCATCACCAGCCCGGCCAGCGCCATCGGCTTGCGGCCGCGGGTGTCGGCGAACCGCCCGGAGATCATCATCACCAGCACGTTCCCGGCGGCGAACACGGCCAGCGCGAATCCGGTGAACTCCTCGCCGCGCGCCAGCACGGCCACGATGAACAGCGGGATCAGCGAACCCCGCACCCCGAAGACCACCCAGCCGTTGGCGAAGTTCGACATCAGCGAGGCGCGGTAGGCCGGGTGCCGCAGCGCCTCGGTGAACTTCATCTGCGGCGCGGCGGCGTCCTCCTCGGCGCGCCCGGCCAGCTCGGACCGCCGCAGGTTCGCCCAGACCAGCACCACCACCAGCAGCAGCGCGAGCCCGTAGATCAGGAACGGCGCGCGCAGCGACACCGTCACCAGCCCGCTGCCCACCACCGGCCCGGCGATGCTGCCGAGCAGGAAGCTGGTGCCCCACAGCCCGGACACCCGGCCACGCATCTCGGGCGGGGAGATCCGGATCAGCAGGCCGATCGCGGAGACGGTGAACATGGTCGAGCCGACCCCGCTCAGCGACCGGAAGAGCAGCAGGTGCCAGTACTCGGTGGCGGCGGCGCAGGCCAGCGTGAACACCGCGACGATCAGCAGGCCCCACAGGTAGACCGGCCGTTCCCCGAACCGGGTGACCAGCTTGCCGCTGGCCGGGGCGAACACCAGCCGCATCGCGGCGAACGCGCTGACCACCACCGACGCCGCGGTGATCCCGACGTCGAAGCTGGTGGCGTAGCTGGGCAGGGCGGGCGCGATCAGGCCGTAGCCGATGGCGATCAGGAAGCTGGCGCCCACCAGCACCCAGATCTCGCGTGGATAGCGGAGCTTGGCGGGGGTCTCCCGCTCGGTGGTCAGTTCGGTGTCGGTCACTCTCACCCCATCGTGTGGAAATCTCACCGAGCATAAGCGCCGGGATGGGGTGCGTTTCTTCCGGTTTCTACGGACGTGGACGTTTGCGCCTGGTCAGGAGGCCGAAGATGGCGCCGACGCCGAACGCCCCGGCGACCAACTTGCCGCCCGGCCCGCTTCGCACGTCCATCCGCGGCCGGATCACCACCGGTGCCGGCGGCTCGACCACCCGGACCTCGTTCTCCTTCGCGGTGGCCGTCCACGCGGTGACGAAGAGCAGGAAGCGCGAGACCAGGTTGGCGAAGAACAGCAGGCCGAGGATCGGCCCGAAGAGCACGGTGCTCGGCGAGGTGGAGACAAAGCCGAGGTAGACCGTGGTGACCTGCTTGAGCACTTCGAAGCCGATGGCGGCGATGATCGCGCCCTTGACCGCGCTGCGGGCGCTGACCCGCTCCCTCGGCAGCCGCGCGATCACCCACAGGAAGACCAGCACGTTCGCGGCCAGCGAGAGCACGATGGTGGCCAGCCGGAGCAGGAACACCGCCCACGCCTGGTCCTGCAGCCCGACCAGTTCGAGCAGCAGCCTGCCGACCCCGCTGCCCGCGGCGGTCAGGCCGAACGAGACGACCAGCGCCAGCCCGAGCCCGACCAGCGACACCAGGTCCTTCAGCAGCGTCGGCAGCATCGGCGTCTGCTGCTTTTCCTGGCCCCACTGGGCGGTCAGCGCGTCACGCAGGTTGGTCATCCAGCCGACGCCGGAGTACAGCGCCAGCACCAGGCCGAAGATCCCGGTGCCGGCGCCGGCCTGCAGCGCGGTCTCGACGATGGTGGACAGGAAGTCGCCGAGGCCGTCCGGCGCGGACTCGGTGATGCCGGTCTTGAGCTTGTCGAGCGCCGCCTGGTCACCCTGGAGCACCATGCCCGCGATGGAGAAGCCGACCATCAGCAGGGGGAACAGCGAGAGCACGCTGAAGTAGGTGATCGCCGCCGCGTAGTGGTTGCCGTAGCGCTCGGTGAAGGCCTCGTTCGCTCTGACCAGGTGGTCCAGCCAGGGGTACTTGCGGCGCAGGCGCGGCAGCAGTTTGTCTTCTTCGGACTTTTCCCCAGCTTCTCGCTTCGCCACGAACAAACGCTAGCCAGCCTCCTGTGGGCTCGCAACGCGAGACCTCACCCAGCTCACATGGCCGTCCGGCCGCACGCCGACCGCTTCGAGGTCCCCGTCGGGCAACTTCACCTCGATCGGTTTTGCTTGGTGCAACAGGGAAAACAGCCGCGTGGATTCGCCGAGGTCGAAATCGGGTACCCGGCAGCCGGCGAGCGGGTGCGGGTCGATGGCCGGGTACCGGATGTCCAGGCCGCTGATCATGCCCGCGAGCGCGGCGTTGACCCCGTCCTGCTGGATCAGCTCGGCGAATTCGGCACGCAGCGCGTCGGTGTGCGCTCCCGGGCGGGCGAGCGCGGTCTGCGCCCTGGTGTTGCGCAGGACCCGTTCCGCCACCGGATACCGCTCGGTCTGGTAGGTGTCCAAAAGGGACTCCGGGGCGGTGCCGGCCAGCACCGCGCCGAGCTTCCAGCCGAGATTGACCGCGTCCTGCACGCCGGTGTTGAGCCCCTGACCGCCGGCCGGGAAGTGGATGTGCGCGGCGTCCCCGGCGAGCAGGACCCGGCCGTCGCGGTAGCGCTCGGCCTGGCGCGCGGTGTCGTTGAACCGGGAAACCCAGCGGGGATCGCGCATCCCGTAGTCGGTTCCGGCGACCCGGAGCATGGCGGCGCGGACCTCCTCGAAGCTGACCGGCGCGTTCCGGTCGGCGACGAAGTCGTACTGGTCCACGACCACGCGGTACCAGTCGGGGCCGAAGCCGATCACCGCGAAGTCGCCGTGCTCGCGGCGTTCCCCGAAGATCCACTCGGCGGGCGGGTCGTCGAGTTCGACGTCGGCGAGCAGGGCGGTCATCGTCGCGTCGGTACCGGGAAAGCCGATGCCCGCGAGCTTGCGGACCGCGCTGCGGCCGCCGTCGCAGCCGACGAGATATCGGGCGCGGATGGTCTCGTCGCCGGTTTCGACGTCGATACCGTCGGCATCCTGGCGGAAACCGGTCACCGGGGTCGACCACCGGACGTGGACGCCGAGTTCGGCCACCCACTGCTCCAGCAGGCGTTCGACGTCGGCCTGCATCAGCAGCAGCGTGTAGCCGAAGCGCGTGTCCAGCTTGCTGAAGTCCAGCGGCAGCGCCGAAAAGTGCCCGGCCTGCACCTCGCGGCCCTCGGCGAGGAAGCGGTCGACGACTCCGCGCTGGTCGAGCACCTCGAGCGTGCGCGGGTGCAGGCCGCCCGCCCTGGACTCGCTGCCGCGCTCGGCCAGCCGGTCCACCAGCACCACCTCGGCCCCGGCCAGCCGCAGTTCCGCGGCCAGCATCAGGCCGGTCGGCCCGGCACCGGCGATCACCACGTCCGTCATGCGATTCTCCTTAACGTTGTTAATTTAACGATGTTAAGGATGCACTTAACGGTGTTAGAGTGTCAACCATGAAGCTCAACGCCACGGTGATCGCCCAGGCCTCACTGGACCTGCTCGACCGGAACGGGCTCGAAGGGCTGACCATGCGCGCGGTGGCGAAGGAACTCGGCGTGCAGGCCGCCGCGCTCTACTGGCACCTGAAGAACAAGCAGGAACTGCTGGACGCGATGGCCACGGTCGTGCTGGCCGAAGCAACCCGCGGGCTCGAAGGCCCGCGCGCGGGCGAGCACTGGCTCGACTGGCTCGCCGGGACAGCGCGGCGGCTGCGCACGGCGATGCTGAGCTACCGCGACGGGGCGCGCGTGGTGGCCGGTACCAACGTCGCCCATCCCGAGGTCTTCCGGATGACCGAGCTGACCCTGCGCACGCTGACCGACGCCGGGATGCCACCGGCCGAGGCGGCGCGCGGTTTCCCGGTGTTGCTGCACTTCACGGTCGGCTTCACCATCGAGGAGCAGGCGCGCACCGGTCTGAACTACGACGAGAACCCGTACCAGGCGGACAACCTGGACGGCCTGGTCGACGCCTCCCGGTACCCGCTCACCGCCGGAGCGCTCGGCCTGCTGTTCGACCCGGACACCGACGCCGGCTTCGAGCACGGCCTCGGTGTCATCCTGACCGGGCTCGCCTCACGTGTTGACGCGAAACCGGATTCGGTGCTGTGATGCCTGGGCGAAAGCGTTTTCTCCCGTCACCGCCGCCAGGGAACGAGAGGGATCGGCCATGTCCTCTGGCGGCTTCGACCGACGCACGCTGCTCACCACCGCTCTGGCACTGCCCGCGATGGCCGCACTGAGCGCGACCCCGGCGCACGCGGCGAGCTGGCAACTGCGCTGGAACCCCAGTCCCGGCAGCACCGGCCTGAAAGCCTTCGAAGGCGTCGAAGACGACCGCGCCGACTCGCACCCCGGTGTCACGCACATCTACCCCCAGGGCGAGAACTACCGCTTCGACATGCACACCCAGGACCGCGACACCTCGACCGACCGGCAACGCCAGGAAGTGCGCGGCATGCGGCAGAACGGGACCGTGCTGAACTGGAAGAACGGGGAGACCTGGAAGGTCACCTACCAGATGTTCATCCCGTCCAGCCTCAAGGCGACCACCAGCTTCACGCACATCTTCCAGACCAAGATGCCCGGCACCGGCACCAGCCCGCTGACGGTGATGTCGCTGCGGCACACCGGCGGCAAGCAGACCATCGAGTTCAAGATCTTCGAGCCCGAGGTGCTCGTCGGCCGGGTCGACCTGCCGCCGTTGCAGAACAAGTGGATCGACGTGGAGATCGAGCAGCGGATCGGCAACTCGGGCCGGGTCCGCTGGATCCTGCGCGACGGCGGCACCACGGTGATCGACGCCGCCAAGAACGGCGACACCTATCTCAGCGACGTCATCCGGCCCAAGTGGGGCATCTACCGCTCGCTCAGCGACTCCGCGCACCTGCAGAACTGCCACCTGCTGCTGCGGAACCTGAAGGGCTACCAGTACGTGTGATCACCGGGTGATGGCTACGCGAGGAAGCCGATGCGGTCGTAGACCTTGGCCAGGGTGACCGAAGCGACCTCACGGGCGCGCTCGGCGCCCTTGGCCAGCACCTTGTCCAGCTCGGCCTGATCGTCCAAATAGGACTTGACCCGCTCCTGCACCGGGGTGACGAACTCGACCAGCACCTCGGCGAGGTCCTTCTTCAGATCGCCGTAGCCCTTGCCCTCGTACGCCGTCTCCAGCTCGCTGATCGCGCGCCCGGACAACGCCGAGTAGATGCTGAGCAGGTTGGCCACGCCCGCCTTGTTCTCCTGGTCGAAGACCACTTCACGGCCGGTGTCGGTGACCGCGGACCGGATCTTCTTCGCCGAGCGCTTCGGGTCCTCCAGCAGCTCGACGATCCCGTTCGCGGCCGACGCCGACTTGCTCATCTTCGCCGTCGGGTCCTGCAAGTCGTAGATCTTCGCGGCTTCCTTGACGATATGCGGTTCCGGCACCACGAAGGTCCTGCCGAACCGGTTGTTGAACCGCTGCGCCAGGTTCCGCGACAGCTCCAGGTGCTGGCGCTGGTCCTCCCCGACCGGCACCGCGTGCGCCTGGTAGAGCAGGATGTCCGCGGCCTGCAGCACCGGGTAGGTGAACAACCCGACACTGGCGCGGTCGGTGCCCTGCTTCTGCGCCTTGTCCTTGAACTGGGTCATCCGGCTCGCCTCGCCGAAGCCCGTCTGGCACTCCAGCACCCAGCTCAGCTGCGCGTGCTCGGGCACCTGGCTCTGCACGAACAGGGTGCTGCGATCCGGGTCCACGCCGAGCGCGAGCAGCTGCGCGGCGGACACCCTGGTGCGCTGCCGCAGCACCTTCGGGTCCTGCTCGACGGTGATCGCGTGCAGGTCGACCACGCAGTAGAAGGTCTCGTGGGTGTCCTGCAGGCGCACCCACTGCCGCAGCGCGCCCAGGTAGTTGCCCAGGTGGAACGAGTCGGCCGTGGGCTGGATCCCGGACAGCACGCGAAGACGGGTGTTCTGTTCCTGCTCTGTCGACACGCCTGGATTCTGTCATCCCGGCGGGTGCGCCGGTTACGCGGATGGCTCACGACCAAAGTCTTAAACGGTTAAACAGCACCTACTTCCGGCGGTCGCCGGGTTCCGGCCGGATTTCTAGCGTTTGTACTACCTCCGGTTCCCCCTTCCGGACACGGCGAAGGAGAATCTCCATGAAGTTAAGGTCCCTGCTGGCCGGCGTGTTCGTCGCCGGTGTCACCGCGCTCGGTGGCCTCGCCGCGCCCATGGCGTCCGCCGACACCGCCGCCGAACCGGCAGGCGGCGTCAGCCCGTTCATCGTCGGCGGTGGCAACGCCACGCAGGTCTACTCGTTCATGGTGTCGCTGCAGAGTTCCAGTGGCAGCCACTCCTGCGGCGGCTCGCTGATCAGCTCGACCTGGGTGGTCACCGCGAAGCACTGCGGCCAGCCGTACCAGGTGCGCGTGGGCACCACCAACCGCACCAGCGGCGGCACGGTGGCCCGCGTCGCGCAGCGCATCGCGCACCCGAGCGCCGACCTGGCGCTGCTGCGCCTGCAGACCGCGGTGCCGCAGGCGCCGATCACCATCGCCTCGACCTCAGGTGCGGTGGGCACCGCGACGCGGATCATCGGCTGGGGCCAGACCTGCCCGCAGCCCGGTGGCTGCGGTGCGCCGGTCACGCTGCAGGAGCTGAACACCTCGATCGTCGCCGACAGCGGCTGCTCCGGCATCAGCGCGGCGAGCGAGATCTGCACCGGGAACCCCGGTGGCAACAAGGGCGCCTGCTACGGCGACTCCGGCGGGCCGGAGATCAAGCAGGTCAGCGGCACCTGGCAGCTGATCGGCGCGACCAGCCGCTCCGGCGGTGGCTCGGTCTGCGCGGTGGCGCCGTCGATCTACGTCGACGTGCCGTACTTCCGCAACTGGATCAAGACCAACAGCGGAGTCTGAGCCACAGCCCCGGCCCGTGCCGCACCACCGTCCCCTCGGGCGGCGCGGGCCGAGCAGCTCGCTCAACGCCCCTTCGGGCAGCGAGAAGACCGTTTCCAGGATCGCCACCGCCCGGAGTGACTCAGGTCGCTCCGGGCGGCTGCGTCCGCTGCGCCAGTAGCTCAGGGTGGTCAGGCTGACCCGCACGCCGTGCCGGGCCAGCCGGTGCCGCACGCGGTCCAGGCTGAGCCCGCTGTCGGTGATCGCGCGGTCCAGTGCCGCCGGGAAGGCCTCGCTCTGCGCCGTTCGCATGCCAGCGAGACTGGCTCCGGCTGGAACAACAAACAATCCGGAGCCGGTACCTAGAAATTACCCAACGGCCAGCAAGCGGCGCCCGTAGGTGGTGGTCCGCTGCCTCGCCGGGCGCCCGGCGAGCGCGGCCAGGTGCTCCAGCTCCGCCTTGGTCCGCGAGGAACCGTGCTCGGAACCGGCCATCCGCGAGATGGTCTCCTCCATCAGCGTGCCGCCGATGTCGTTCGCCCCGCCCCGCAGCACCTGCGCGGTGCCCTCGTCGCCGAGCTTGACCCACGAGCACTGCACGTTGTCGATCCGGCCGTGCAGGGCGAGCCGCGCGAACGCGTGCACCGCGCGGTTGTCCCGCATGGTCGGCCCCGGCCTGGCCACGCCGGCCAGGTAGATCGGCGCGTTGTGGTGGACGAACGGCAGGCCGACGAACTCGGTGAAACCGCCGGTGTCGTCGGCGATCCCGGCCAGCACGCGCAGGTGCCCGAGCCAGTGCCCCGGGTGGTCGACGTGGCCGTACATCATCGTGCTGGAGGACTGGATGCCGAGGCGGTGCGCGGTGCTCACCACGTCCACCCAGGTCTGCGCGGGCAGCTTGCCCTTGGTCAGCACCCAGCGGACGTCGTCGTCGAGGATCTCCGCGGCGGTGCCGGGGATCGAGCCGAGCCCGGCGTCACGCAGCTCGGTCAGCCACTCCTCGACGCTGACCCCGGCCTTCGACGCCGCCGAGACGATCTCCATCGGCGAGAAGGCGTGGACGTGCATTTCCGGCACGGCCGCCTTGATCGCGCGCACGATGTCGGCGTAGTAGGTCATCGGCAGCTTCGGATCGATGCCGCCCTGCATGCAGACCTCGGTCGCACCGGCGTTCCAGGCCTCGACGGCGCGGGCGGCCACCTCGTCCACCGAGAGCCGGAAGGCGTCGGCGTCGCGCTCGCGCTGGGCGAAGGCGCAGAACCGGCAGCCGACGTAGCAGACGTTGGAGAAGTTGATGTTCCGGTTGACCACGTAGGTGATGTCGTCGCCGACCACGTCCGCGCGCAGGTCGTCGGCCAGCCGCGCCATCGTCTCCAGCGCCTCGCCGTCCGCGGTGAGCAACGCCATCGCGGCGTCGGTGTGCCGCGGTTCGAGCAGCGCGCCCGGGTAGTCGGCGGCCAGCCGCAGCCCTTCGCGGACGTCGGTGCTCAGGCGCTCGGGGGCGGTCGGGACCTGGGTTTTCAGGATGTCCCAGTCGCCGTAGACGCTGTCGAAGTCGCCGCGGCGGTCGCTGGTGCGCCCCTCGGTGTCGATCGAGGAGTTGAGGTCGGCGCGGCCGATCGTCTCCAGCCCGCCGTCCGGCTCCTGCCAGGTGTGCCCGACGACCTCGGCCTCCGGATTCGCCATGCCGTCGGGCAGCGCGAGCGCGTCGACGTGCGGGTGCACGCGGACGTCGAGCCACTTCTCCGCTTCCCGCACGTACTTCGGGTAGACGGCCAGGCGTTCCTTCAGCTCGAACCCGGCCTCGCGGGTGGCGTCGGCGAGCACGTCGATCCGCGGCCACGGGCGCTCGGGGTTGACGTGGTCCGGGGTGACCGGTGAGACGCCGCCCCAGTCGTCGATCCCGGCGCGCATCAGCAGGGCGAGTTCGTCGCCGACCAGGTTCGGCGGCGCCTGCACGCTGACGCCCGGCGGCATCAGCAAGCGCGCGACGGCCACCGTCGCGGCCAGCTCGGTCAGGTCCAGGTCGGGTGCGGACCGCATCGCGGTGTCCGGCTTGGCCCGGAAGTTCTGGACGATGATCTCCTGGATGTTGCGGTACTGCCGGGCGCGCTGGCGGATCGCGTGCAGCGCCTCGGCCCGCTCGGTCTTGTTCTCGCCGATGCCGACCAGGATGCCGGTGGTGAACGGCACGCCGCTGCGACCGGCGTCGTCAAGCACCCGCAGCCGGACCGCGGGCTCCTTGTCGGGGCTGCCGTAGTGCGGGCCGCCCTTCTCCGACCACAGCCGCTCGGCGGTGGTCTCCAGCATCATCCCCATGCTCGCCGCGACCGGCTTGAGCCGCTGGAAGTCCGCCCAGCTGAGCACCCCGGGATTCAGGTGCGGCAGCAGGCCGGTTTCTTCCAGCACCGCGATCGCGCTGGCCCGCACGTAGTCCAGGGTGGAGTCGTACCCGCGCTCCTCGAGCCACTGCTTGGCCTGCGGCCAGCGGTCCTCGGGGCGGTCGCCGAGGGTGAACAGCGCCTCCTTGCACCCGGCGGCGGCGCCGGCGCGCGCGATCTCGAGCACCTCGTCGCGTTCGAGGTACATCGAGTGCAGCTTGCCCGGCACGGTGACGAAGGTGCAGTAGTGGCAGCGATCGCGGCAGAGCCTGGTCAGCGGGATGAACACGCTGCGGCTGTAGCTGATCACGCCGGAGCGGCCGTGGTCGGCGAGGTGCGCGTCGCGGACCTTCGACGCCGCGGCGAACAGCTCCTCGAGCTGCTCACCCCTGGCGTGGAGCAGGACGGCGGCTTCGGTGACGTCGAGTGCGACCCCGTCGGCGGCCCGGCGCAAGGCCCGGCTCAGTGCCGACGGGCTCGGCTGCGGATCAGGCGGGGTGAGGAACACGCTCTGGGCCATGATCGCGAGCCTACGGCCGCTTCAGCGCGGCCGGTAAGGGCTTCCGCTGTGAGAGAAGCCTCCGGGGAGCGGGAATAAACCGGGGACCAGCACGAAGACCGGACCGATGCGGCGACCGTGCGGTCGTCGGCGCGGCGCGGGGCCGGGTGGTCCGGCGGCCGAGCCGTGGTCCGTCCGGCGACCGGCCGGGACCGGATCGGCGGCCGAGCGGTCGTCGGCGCGGCGACGGGCCGGGTGGCCTGGCAACCGGGCCGGGCCGGTTCGGCGATCGGGCGGGCGTCAGTCCGGGCCACCGGGCCAGGTCGGGTCGGCGACCGAGCCGAGATCAGTACGGCTGCCGAGCCAGGGCTGGTTCGGCCGACCGGGCCCAGGCCAGCGCGACGATCAGGCGAGGTCAGTCCGGCGACGAGGCCGGGTCATTCCCGCGATCGGGCCGCGGTCAGTCTGGCGATCAGGCCGGGATCAGCCCTGCGATAGGCCAGGGCCGGTTCGGCGATCAGGGCAGGATCAGCGCGGCGACCGGGCCGGTGCGGTGCCCCGGTGCGGGCGTCAACGCGGCGACGGGCCGGGACCGGGTCGGCGATCAGGCCGAGGTCAGTGCGGCGATCAGGCCATAGCTGGTTCGGCGATCGAGCCGAGATCCGTGCGGCCATCGGGCCAGAGAGCTGGTTCGGCGACCGGGGCGGGATCAGTTCGGCGACCGCGTCGGGGTCAGGGCGGGTTCCTCGGCCAGCACCGGCTCCGGCTGCTGGGCCGCGCGCGCCTTCTTCCGCTGGCGGAGCACACCGGCGGCCATGCCGAGCACCCCGAGCACGACGGCCACCAGGCCGACCGGGCCCAGCACACCGAAGGTCATCGCCTCCGGCTCCGGCCGCGCGGCGGCGGCGTTCGCCATGCCGAGCGTGCCCCAAAGCAAGCCGGTCACCAGGGTGACCGCGACGGCGGCCAGACGCGTGACGGACCGCATCAGGCCTGGCAAAGAGTTGCGCACCGGAGTGCCTCCTGCGACGAATGCTGCCCCGTTCGAGGGACGCTTGCCGTGTTGATGGTCAAAAAGCTACCGAGCGTGTCAAGTCCGGTCTCTTCCGCTCAACTTCGGAGGAGAGGGTAGCGAGGTCGTGCGAACGGCAACACACCCCCCTTGCAACCACTGCACTTGAAGTACTACAGTCGTCGTGGTTCAAACGAAGGGGTGCCCATGCGAAAACTGACCTATCTCGTCGCCACATCGATCGACGGCTACATCGCCAAGGCGGACGGCGGCGACCCGACCGGGGTGCCGGGCTTCTTCGTCAACGAGGGGGACCACAACGCCGCGCTGCTGCGCGACTACCCGGAAATGATCCCGACGGTCGCGCGCCCGGTTTTCGGCCTCGGTGACACGCCGAACAAGGAATTCGACACCGTGCTGGAGGGCCGGAAGTCCTACGAAATCGGTCTCGCGGCCGGGCTCGACGACGCCTACGAGCACCTGCGGCACCTTGTTTTCTCCACCTCCATGACCGAAGCCCGCGGCAAGGTCGAACTCGTCACCACCGATCCGGTGGAAAAGGTGCGCGAGCTGAAAAAGGAGGACGGGCAGAAGATCTGGCTCGTCGGCGGCGCGACGCTGGCGAACACCCTGCGGGACGAGATCGACGAGATCGTGGTGAAGATGCACCCGGTGGTCGCCGGAGCCGGAATGCCCATGTTCAGCGGGGAATTCCGGCCCGAGCGGTACCACCTGAGCAAGCACGACGCCTACGAATCGGGGGTGCTGGTGCTCACCTACACCCGTATCGAGTCCTAAGTAGAGGGTGCGACCCAGCCGCGTCGCTCGCCTTCGGCGATCAGCGTGCTCGCCGCCGCCCACAGTTCCGCGGACGCGTCGCCGATCACGGCTTTGCGTTCCCGGACCGTGGCGGCGGTGACGCCGGGCGTTTGCCAGGTGCCGCCCTTGGCGAGCCAGTTCAGCAGGAGCGGTTGCATCCGGTCCATCGCCTTGGCGAATCGCGCTTCCGGTGTTTCCCGCGCTTCGAATTCGTCCCAGAGCGCGCGGAAATGGGTTTCCTGGTCTTCGGGAAGCAGGCCGAACAGCTTTTCGGCGGCGGCTTCTTCGCGTTCCCGCTGGCGTTCGCGGCCGTGATCGTCGTAGAGCGGGGTGTCACCGGCGTAGATCTCGACGAGGTCGTGCACCACCACCAGTTGCACGGTGCGCCCGAGGTCGATCGGCTCGTCGGCGTGCTCGGCGAGCACTGCGACCATCAGCGCCAGGTGCCAGGAGTGCTCGGCGTCGTTCTCGCGCCGCTCGGCCGCGGCCAGCGGGGATTGACGGAGCACGGTCTTGAGCTTGTCGACCTCGGCCAGGAAGGTGAGCTGGCTCACCAGCCGCGGCGGCAGCCCGTCCGGCAGGGGATTGCGGTTGATCAGCGGTTCGTCCACACCGGAACGTTCGCAAATCACCCGCCCCGGTGTCGAGCCAGGGCTGCAAGGCCGTGCGCAACGCCCAGCACCGGCCTGGCTTGGTTGAGCGCCTCACCGATGATCTCGAACTGGCGCTCCACGCCTGACTTCAGCAGCACATCGTTCTGGTAGTCCGCAAACGACCGTTCTTGACTGAAGCCGGCGATGTTCTGGGCACTTCTCAGGACATCCCACAGGTAAGCCCTGGCTCACGCCGCATACAGCAGTTCCCTCGTCTCCACGACGCTGCGCCGGAAGTAAGGATTGACGATCGCGGTCACGCTGACCAGGTCCACTGGGCGCCCGAACAACGCCTCGAGCCCCTCCTTGAGGCCGAAGTAGTTCGCGAAACGATCGATCCCCGGGGCAAAATCGAACTCGACCAGAACATCGATGTCGCTGCGCTCCGGATCGAAGGAGCCATCGGCAGCCGAGCCGAAGAGGTCGAGCCGGAGTACCCCGAACCGGCGACAGAGGTCCTGGATCTCGGACAGCCGAGCCGTAACGAACTCGTGAGCCACCGCTACCTCCTCCGCACCGATTGTGCCTGGTCGGCTATTCCGCCGGCCAGTCGTAGACGGCGGTCACCGGGGCATGATCCGACCAACGCTGAGCATAGCTTTCAGCGCGCTCGACGACGACGCTCCGCGCCCGGTCCGCCAGGCCCGCGCTCGCCACGTGCAGGTCGATCCGCCAGCCCGCGTCGTTGTCGAAGGCCTTGCCCCGGTACGACCACCACGTGTACGGGCCCGTCCCTTCCGGGTCCAGCCGGCGCTGCACGTCGGCGTACCCGGCCTCGTCGTAGACACGGCTCAGCCACGCCCGCTCCTCCGGCAGGAAGCCCGAGTTCTTCCGGTTCGTCCGCCAGTTCTTCAGGTCCACCTCGGCGTGCGCGATGTTCCAGTCACCGACCACGAGCACCTCTCGCCCGTCCGCCTCGGCCTTGCCGCGCAGGTCGGCCAGGTACGGCAGGAAAGCGGCCATGAACCGCTCCTTCTCCTCCTGGCGCGGCGTGCCGACATCCCCGCTGGGCAGGTACAGGCTGGCCACCACCACATCGGCGAAGGTGGCCTCCAGGTACCGCCCGCTCTCGGCGAACTCCGGCGCGTCGAAGCCGATCCGCACCGACTCCGGCTCGGTGCGCGCGTACAGCGACACCCCGGCCCGGCCCTTCAGCTCGCACGGCGCGTGGAACGCGTGCCAGCCCGCCGGCTCACGCACCTCGTCCGGCAGCAGACCGGTTTCCGCGCGCACCTCCTGGCAGGCGACCACATCCGCATCCGTGGCGGCCAGCCACTCGACGAACCCCTTCTTGGCCGCGGCACGCATTCCGTTGACATTCACAGTGGAGACGGTGAGCACGCCCGGAGGCTACCCGCCACCCCCGACAGCTTCCGCCTGGGATGATCCCCGCATGGCGAGATTGACCGTGCTCGGCAGCTGCGGCGCCTACCCGGAACCCGGCCGGGCGTGCAGCGGCTTCCTGCTGGAGCACAACGACTTCCACGTGGTGCTCGACCTCGGCTACGGCGCCTTCGCCCGGCTGCTGGAGCACGTCCCGGACGGGGGCGTCGACGCGGCGGTGATCACGCACGCCCATCCCGACCACTGCTCCGACCTCAGCGCGCTCGGCCGCATCCGCCACTACAACAACGGCGGCAAGGTCCCGCTCCACTGCCCGCCCGGCGTGCTCGACGTGCTCCGCGCGGTCGAGCCGAACCCCGACCCCGCCGACGTGTACGAGTTCCACGAACTGTCGACCACCACCTCGGTGGGGCCGTTCACCCTCCGCACCTGGCGCCTGCCGCACCACGTGCCGAACTGGGGTGTGCGGCTGAGCCTGCCCGGCCTCACCGTCGCGTACACCGGCGACAGCGGTCCCAGTCCAGCGCTGGCCGAATTGGGCGCGGACGCGGACCTCTTCATCGTGGAGTCGACGCTGCAAGGACCTTCGCCACGGACTGAGCCGCGTTATGTGATGACCGCGACCGAAGCCGCGGGCTGGGCGGCCCGCGCGGGCGCGAAAAGACTGCTGCTGACGCACTTCTGGCCGGGCAGCGACCGGCGGATCTCCGCACGCGAGGCAGCCGGGGTGTTCGACGGGGAGATCCTGCTGGCCGAGGAGGGGCTCACCCTCCGGCTGTGATCACCCGCAGTTGGCGCCGTCCAGCGGCTTGAGGAACTCGGTGGCCGCCCAGCGGTCCTTGTCGATCATGCGGAACCCGTTCTGCACCACCGGGTGCGCGTCGGTCTGGGCGTCCTGCTTGAACTTGCCGACGATCTGGGCGTTCTCCGCGGGCTGGGAGCGGACGTTGAGCACGTCGGCGGTGACCGTCATCCGGCAGCCGGTCGGCCCGCCACCGCCGCTGGCCTCGGAAGCCCGCTTGTCCGCACCCATCACGTAGATGATGCCGATGCCGACCACCACCGCGATCGCGATCAGGATCTTCTTGGGTATGCCGAGTACCACCGGTGCTCCTCAGTGCTCGCGAGCTCCCCCGCAAAACCTGGTCTCGACCAGGGTAGACGGAGAGTTGATCGAGAAACAGGAAGCACCGGGACAACCACCCAGGGAGGCCAATGCCGTGAACGGCCGGTCACCCTGGGTGGTCAGCGGCGCGGTCAGCCCTGGGCGACCTTCTTGGCCAGGTTCTCGTCCAGCGTCGCGAGGAACTCCTCGGTGGTCTGGAACGGCTGGTCCTTGCCGACCAGCAGCGCGAGGTCCTTGGTCATCTTGCCGCTCTCGACGGTCTCGATGACGACCTGCTCCAGCTTGTTCGCGAAGCCGATCAGCTCGGCGTTCGAGTCCAGCTTGCCGCGGTGCTCGAGGCCACGGGTCCAGGCGTAGATCGAGGCGATCGGGTTGGTCGAGGTCGGCTTGCCCTGCTGGTGCTGGCGGTAGTGCCGGGTCACCGTGCCGTGCGCGGCCTCGGCCTCGACGGTCTTGCCGTCCGGCGTGCGCAGCACCGAGGTCATCAGGCCGAGCGAGCCGAAGCCCTGCGCCACGGTGTCGGACTGCACGTCACCGTCGTAGTTCTTGCAGGCCCAGACGTAGCCGCCCTCCCACTTCAGCGCCGCGGCGACCATGTCGTCGATCAGGCGGTGCTCGTAGGTCAGGCCCTTGGCGTCGAAGTCGGCCTTGAACTCGGCGTCGAAGATCTCCTGGAACACGTCCTTGAACATGCCGTCGTAGGCCTTGAGGATGGTGTTCTTGGTCGACATGTAGACCGGCATCTCGCGGTCGAGGCCGTACTGCAGCGAGGCGCGGGCGAAGTCCTCGATCGAGCGGCGGAAGTTGTACATGCCGATCGCGACGCCGCCGCCCTCCGGGTACTGGGCGACCTCGAACTCCATCGGCTCGGAGCCGTCCTGCGGCGTGTAGGTCATCGTCAGCGTGCCGGGGCCGGGGACCTTGAAGTCGGTGGCCTTGTACTGGTCGCCGTGGGCGTGGCGGCCGATGATGATCGGCTTGGTCCAGCCGGGTACCAGCCGCGGGATGTTCTGGATGATGATCGGCTCGCGGAAGACCACGCCGCCGAGGATGTTGCGGATGGTGCCGTTCGGGCTCCGCCACATCTTCTTCAGGCCGAACTCCTCGACCCGCGCCTCGTCCGGGGTGATGGTGGCGCACTTCACGCCGACGCCGTGGCGCTTGATGGCGTTGGCCGAGTCGACGGTGATCTGGTCGTCGGTGCGGTCCCGCTCCTCGATGCCCAGGTCGTAGTACTCGAGATTGACGTCCAGATAGGGGTGGACCAGCTTGTCCTTGATGAACTGCCAGATGATGCGGGTCATCTCATCGCCGTCGAGTTCGACGACGGTCCCCTCGACCTTGATCTTGGCCATGAGCAGCGGTGCTCCTCTCGCGGGTCTTCGCGTCTCTTTGCACGTCTCGTGGTAGCGGTACAAGCGTACTGGTAAATCGCGGCGGGGTGCGGCCGCACCCTGGTTACTCAGCAGTAATAGGGCGCGGGAACCTTCGTCGGCATCAAACCAGGGCGCCATCGGGGCCGCCAGCCGCGGCTGGCACCCTCATGCGCATGGGACTGTTCACGGTGCCGGAGGCGCGGGCGGAACTCGAGCAGCTGAAGCCGTGCATCGAGGAGTTGATCACCCTGCGCGCCGACGCGGCGGAGCTGGCCGCGTCGCTCACCCCGGAGGGCACCGCGACCCCGCTCGGCGGCCTGCCCGAACTGAAGGCGGCGCAGGCACGGCTGGACGAGCTGATGAGCACCATCCAGCAGACCGGCGCCGAGCTGAAGGGCTTCGCGCCGCTGCTGATCGACTTCCCGGCCGACCTGGACGGCGTGCCGGTCCTCCTGTGCTGGCTCGAAGGTGACGAGGGCCTGACCTGGTACCACCGCGCGGACCTCGGCTTCGCCGGCCGCCGACGGCTGGACGCGTAGTTCAGTCGCCGAGCGACAGGACGACCAGCCCGGCGATCGCGGCCAGGCCCAGGTCCCGCCCAGTAGGACGGCGCCGAAAATCACGCCCACCGCGAAAGTGAGCCACGAAATCCGAGGACGCGGAGGCTGTTCGGGAGCCGCCGCCGGAATGGCGTGTTGAACATCGCGACATGTGCTCCCACCTTTCAAGCCGATTGTTTGGCCTGAGAGTCGGGACGCGGTCGCGAGTTGTTACGCGATTCAGCCCGTTTTCTTGCCCGCGGCTTTGGTGGCCTTCTTGAACGCGCGCACCTCGGCCAGGGTTTCGGGGCTGGTGACGTCCGCGATCGAGCGGCGCGAGCCCTCTTCGCCGTAGGCTCCGGCGGCCTCGCGCCAACCTTCCGGTTGCACATCGCGCTGCTTGCCGAGAAGCGCAAGGAAGATGCGTGCCTTCTGGTCGCCGTAACCGGGCAGTGCCTTGAGCCGCTTCAGGACTTCCTTGCCGGTCGGGGCGCCTTCGGACCAGATCGCCGCGGTGTCGCCGTCGTAGTGCTCGACGATGAACTGGCACAGCGCCTGGATCCGCTTGGCCATCGACCCCGGGAACCGGTGCACGGCGGGCGGCGTGGCGCAGAGCGCGGCGAACTCCTCCGGGTCGTGCTCGGCGATCTTCGCCGCGTCGAGCCGGTCGGCGCCGAGACGGTCGGCGATCTTCTTCGGCCCGATGAAGGCGACCTCCATCGCCACCTGCTGGTCCAGCAGCATCCCGGTGAGCAGGGCCAGCGGATCGGCGGACAGCAGCTCGTCCGCCGCCGCGTCGCCGGTGAGGTGCAGGGTGCGCGTCATGC